>JBEGTL010000304.1:0-9378 GCA_041179425.1 Pseudomonadota bacterium
CGCGTGACCAGCAGTCTGGCTGGGTTGCTCTCCATCGGCGTCCTGATCGGCGCGCGTCGGGCATTCGTTTCGGGCTCGCCGGTGCGGCGCGCAGCTGCCGTGGGGCTCGCGCTGATGCTCCTCGAAGGCGCCATCGGTGCCCTGCTGGTCAAGCGTGGGCTCGTCGCCAAGAACGCCTCCGAAGCGCGCGCGTTCGTGGTCGGGCTACACCTGTGCAACACGTTCTTGCTGCTCGGTGCCCAGGTCCTCACGTACCACTTTGCGCGGGGTGGAGCCGCACTCTCGCTGCGTGGTCGCGTGGGGCTGTCCGGCTTGATGTTCGGGCTGTTGGCGCTCGCCCTATTGCTCGGTGCCACCGGTGCGATCACCGCGCTCGGGGACACGCTGTTCCCCGCCACTTCGTTGCGCGAAGGGTTTGCACAGGACATGGCGGAAGGGGCGCACTTCCTGGTGCAGCTCCGTGTCTACCACCCGGCCATCGCCGTACTCGGAGGCGCGCTGCTGGTGTACTTCGCCCAGTCGCTGCGCGCCTCGACCGGCTCGCCCGAGGTGGCGCGCTGGGCGTGGCTGCTCACCGGCGTCTACCTCGCGCAGGTCGCGGTCGGTTCGCTCAACCTGTGGCTGCTCGCGCCGGCGCCGATCCAGATCACCCATCTACTCTTGGCCGACCTGGTATGGATCGCGCTCGTGATGATGGCCGCGCACGCCCTGGCGGCGCCAGTCGTGGCTCAGGTCAGCTTGGAGAGGGCTGCCTCGTAGTTGGGCTCTTGGCCAATCTCCGGCACCTGCTCGGTGTACAGCACCTTGTCGTTCTCATCGAGCACCACGACGGCGCGCGAGGTCAGACCCGAGAGCGGACCCGACTTGATCTCCACGCCGTAGTCCTGGCCGAAGCTCGAGCGGAACGCCGACAACGCCAAGACCTTGTCGAGGCCCTCTGCGCCGCAGAAACGTTTGGTGGCGAAGGGCAGGTCTTCGGACACGTTGAGCACGGTGATGCCCTTCTTCGAGACGATCTCGTTGAACTTGCGCACGCTGGTGGCGCACACGGCGGTGTCGACGCTGGGGAAGATGTTGAGCACCTTCTTGCCCGGGTAGTCCTTGAGGCTGACGCGCGACAGGTCCTGCTTGAGCAGCGAGAAGTCGGGCGCCTGAGAGCCGACCTTGGGCAGCTCGCCGGCGGTCTGGATGGGGTTTCCCTTGAGCGTAATCGTGGCCATGGCGTATCTCCTCGCTTTAGACGGTAGCGCCCACTGTTTAGCCCAGGGAGCGTAGGACGGTCGACCAGTCGTGCGGTACTGCCGTCGAAGGTTCGCCGGGGCTCCACAGGTCGGGGTACCATCTTGGGTCTCCCATGAAGCATCTGCGTTGGCTTGGTTGCCTGAGTGCGCTCGTAGGCTGCGGTGCGGCGCAAGACGGGGCCGGCAGTGCGCCGCCCGCGCGTGCACCCAGCGCAGTGTCCGCAGTGCGCTCTCCCGCAGACGAACCGCATCTGGTGCCGACGCTCGAGGTCGCGGCGCCGGCACTCGTATCTCCGAGGGAGGCAAGCGCGCCCGCTCGCCCGCCCACGCTAGAGGAGCTGCTTGCCACGCTGCCGTCCGCGTCGAGCAGCACGTCCATCGGCAGTCCCACCAACGGACGTCTCGAGGGCGGCGTCCCGCTGCCGCTGCTGGGACCTGGCTTTCGGTACAACGACCGGCGCAGTCGCGACGCGCGCTACGGCACGGTCGAGACGGTGCGTGCGATCGTGCGCGGGGCGTCGGTCGTGCACGACGAGCTGCCAGGTAGTGAGCTCCTGGTGAACGACATCGGACTCGTGGAGGGAGGCCGCATCTCGCACCACGGTTCACACCGCGCGGGTCGCGACGCGGACATCTTGTTCTTTTTGCTCGGCGACGACGGCAAGCCGACCGAGTCGGTGGGCGCCCCGATCGATCCCGAGGGCATCGGCTTCGACTACAAAGACCTCTCGCTGCCCGAGGACGACCTGCGCGTGCACTTCGACGCGGCGCGCACATGGCGCTTCGTGCAGGCGCTGCTTGCCGGCCAGGAGAGCCCCGTGCAGCGCATCTTCGTGGTCGAGCACCTGCGCGCGCGCCTGCTGGCCGAGGCCGAGCGCAGCGGGGCGCCGGCTGCGCTGATCGCGCGCTTTGCCGACGTCACGTGTCAGCCCAGCTACCCGCACGACGACCACTTGCACGTGCGCTGGTACTGCAGCGTCGAAGATCTGCGTGCAGGCTGCGAAGACCTGCCGCCGCTCTACCCGTGGCACGCGGAGGAGCTCGCGGCCCTGGGCCAAAAGCCGATCATGACCACCAAGACGCGCTCCGAAGAGCCAGCGCCCGTGGTCACGCAGGCCGACGCCGCGCGTGCGGTAGCCAAGGCCTCCCCGCACGCCGACGTGGTGGCGTTTTTGAAGCGCCGCAAGGCGTGGGAAAAGCAGCCGCACCCGGGTCGACCTTACTGCAAGTGAGCAGAGGCGCGATCGCGGGCGCGAGAGCTCAGCCTGCGTCTACTACCGCGGCGACACCTGCGTCGACCGCAGGGCTGGGTGCCGCGGCATCCGTCGCGTTTCCTGCAACGCCGCCGTCGCGGACGGGCGGGATGGGCGCGCACACCTTCGCCATCGGCGTGGTCGTGTTGCCCGTGGCGCGGTCTTGGCACTGGTACCCGCTGCGGCAGTCGGTGTCGGCCTTGCAGTTCACGTAGCAGCCCGAGATTGGCGCGGTGCCGAGGCACGTGCCGCCGCCGCACGACGTGCTGTCTGCGCAGCCGAGCAAGGTGCAGTATCCGCCCGGCGCCGGCGTGCCCTGGAGGCCGAGAGTCTGTGCGCACTCGCCGGAGCCACACTCGGTAGTTGCCGTGCACGCCTTGCCGACGAGGCCGGGATCGAGCGGGAACTGCTTGAGACCGCAGAGCTTGCGCGCGCCTGACGTGTTGCAGCCGATGTCGCCGTTCTTCACGTAGCGCGCGCAGTCGGTGTCGACGTTGCACGTCTCCTGGCAGGTGCCGGCCGAGCCGGGCAGGCCCACGTCGATGCATGCGCCGTTCGCCCCGCAGTGACTGTCGGTGGTGCAGATGCCGGTGCAGGCACCTGCTGCGCACACGCCGTCGCCGCACGGGCTCACGCCGGCGTCGGGTGCGGTGCTGCAGGCCAGGCCGGTCTGATTGTCCACGAGCTGATCGGTCGCGGGCAGCGCCTGGCACTGTGCGGGGATGGCCAACGCGCCGGTGGCGGCAGTTGCCACGCCACCATCTCGCGCGGGCACGGGGTCTGGCTTCGCGCACTCGTAGTTGGGACGGCAGTCGGTGTTGGCGTTGCAGCTCTTGCGGCACTCGCCCTGGAGGAGGCCGCCGAGCGCCGCACCGAGACAGACTGAGCCTTGGCCACAGTCTGCATCGTTGTCGCACGTGAGGCTGCAGTAGCCGCCGGGTGCGGGCGAATCGATGGGGAGCCCAACCGCCGCCGCGAGCGTGCCCAGGGTGCCGAGGCCCTGCGTCTGCCCGCACTTCGCGATGCTTCCGCACTCGGTGTCAGTGGTACAGGCCTTCCCGATCAGGCCCGGCCCGGGTGCGTTGTTGCTGCCGGTCGCCGGGTTGACGCTGGCGTCGGTCGTGGCCGTTGGCGTGGGCGTCTTGCTCCCACTGCCTTTGTCGTCGTCACCGCACGCGACCGCGACGATCGTCGCGCCTGCGGCAAGAAGCATCCATCGCGCGCTGACTGTGCTGCTAGCCATGACCAAGGCCCTCCAAGTAGTCGAACAGATGGTGGCAACCTACACAGCGCGAGCGTGAATAGCCATAGACGCTGACCCAGCATGGGGAGCAGAAAGCAGGCCAAATCGGTCAACCAGGCGCAGCAACAGCACGAAGCTGCAAGCCTGCTGGATGTGAGCCGCCACCGGCCTGACGCGCTACGTTTCGCGCGTGCCCCGCGCCGTACGCCTGACTCGCCCCCTCGAACGCACCATCTTTGCAGGACATCCCTGGATCTACCGCGACGCCCTGGCGCCCTTCGAAGCGGCGCCGGGCGAGCTGGTCGACGTGTTCGACAAGCGCGGTCGGCTGATCGCCAAGGGCATCGTCGATGCGGGGCCGATTGGCGTGCGCGTGTTCACCACGCAGCCGCGCGAGCGTGTGGGCGCAGACCTGTTTCGCGAGCGTGTGCTGTCCGCGTTTGCGCTGCGCGCGCGCGCCGTCCCCGCCGACACGGATGCGTACCGGCTGCTGCACGGCGAGGGGGACCGGCTGCCTGGTGTGGTCTGCGATCGATACGGCGAATACGCCGTGCTCAAGCTCGACGGTGAGGGCGTGCTGCCCTTTCGTGAGACGCTGGCCGGCGTGCTCGAGGCGCCCCTCCGCGAGCTCGGCGTGCGCGGCTTGTTGGGCCGCACGTCGCGCAAGCAGGGCGCCGAGGTCGAGCTCCTGTGGGGCACCGCGCCGCCTCGAGAGGTCGTGGTGCACGAGCACGGCATGAAGCTTCTCGCCAACCTGTGGGAGGGACAGAAGACTGGCCTGTTCCTCGATCACCGCGAGTCGCGCGCGCGGGTCCGTTCGTTGTCGCGCGACCTGTCGGTGCTCAACCTGTACGGCTACACGGGCGGCTTCTCCGTCGCGGCCGCGCTCGGTGGTGCCCGTGCGGTGACGACCGTCGACGTCGCCAAGCCGGCCATCGAGCTGTCGGTGCGCACGTTTGCCGAAAACGACCTCGTGTCGTTCGCGCACGAGGCCGTCGCCGAAGACGTGCCGCTGTTCTTGAAGCGGGCGGCCGAAGAGCAGCGCGAGTACCAGCTCGTGATCGCAGACCCGCCCAACTTTGCGCCCGCACAAGCCAAGCTCGAGGTCGCGCTCGAGAGCTACGCCACGCTCCACGGCAACGCGCTGGGGCTCGTGGCGGCAGACGGCTTGTACTTGGCCGCCTCGTGCTCGAGTCACGTGCGCATGAGCGACTTCCTCGACTCGCTGCGCGAAGGCGCGCGACGTGCGCGGCGCGTGCTCTCGATCCTCGAGCAGACCGGGGCGCCGTTCGACCACCCACGACTGCTCGCGTTCCCCGAGGGCGACTACCTCAAAGTCGTGCTGATCCGCGTGAGCTGAGCCGCTCTGCGCACAAGCGTTTGGCGCACAAAAACAGGGCTTGCAGGCGTCACTGTCTATTTTATGTGCAGCTCGATGCGGCGGTTGCGCGCTCGATTTTGCGCGGTGATGTTGGGCCCGAGCGGTCGGGTGGCGCCGTATCCCGTGGCCTCGAGTCGGCTCTCGGCGATGCCATTGCTCACCAACCAGGCTCGCACGGCCTGGGCGCGCTGCTCGGACAGCGCTTGTGCGTCCACCGTGGCGGCGGCGTCGTCGAGGTGCGCCTGCACTTCGATGTGCGCCAGCTCGGGACGCTTCTTGAGGAGCTCTGCGACCTCGGCCAAGAGAGGCTCACTCTCGTTGGCGATGATTGCGGTGTCGCCCGTGAACTGCAGCGGGCGCAGCAACAGGATGCGTTTGGGGGTCCGTCGCACCTGCGGTGTAGCCGGCCGCGAGAGCAACACGGTGCGAGGCGCGCTGGTTGCATTGCGCGAGACCTCGAAGCGCGCGTCGCGTGCAAAGTGATCTTCGGCAGCGACCGTGAGCTCGTACTCACCCTCTTTGACGCGCCCTGCGGCGAAGCTGCCATCGGTGCCGGTGGTCAGGGTCAGCTCGCTCGGTCCACGTACCACGACGTGTGCGCCCGCGATGGGCTTGTCGGCGGCATCGACGACGCGTCCCGAGAGCGTGCCGTAGTAGGCGCTGGGGGAGAGCTCGCAGCGTGCGCTGACGTCGCCGCCGCTCGCTGTGATCACCGCCACGCAGAGTGCCTCGCGGTACCCTTCGACGCGCACGCGCATGCCTTGCGCACCAGGCGACAGCTCGGCGCTCCGGAACGCGCCCTTGTCGTCGCTCACCACGTCCGACAGGCTCGTGCCCTCGAAGTGCACGATGGCACCCGACACCGGCGTGCCGGTTGCGCTCTCGACGACCTGCCCGACGATGTGCCCACGCGCGCTGTTGGCTGGGATCTCGATGCGCTGGATGCGCGGACGCTGCACGGGGGCTTTGCGCGGGTCGTAGGCGTAGGAGACACCGATGCGGATCACGTAACGCTCGAGCGGTGCGAGCTCGCGAACGAAGGTGCGCGCGCCACTGGTTGCCACGTCGACTGCGGTCAGCACGGCGAGGCCTGGCACCAAGGGCTGAACGCGCGCGCCGAGTGTAAAGAACGAGGGCCGTGCACCGAAGCCGGTCTGATCGAGACAGCGGTCGGGCTGACCTGGCAACCGTGTGTTGAGGCAGTCGTAGCCCTGACGATTGACGGGGAGCGCGAAGGTCCACTCGACGAGTGGGCTCACGAGCAAACGTTCGCGCGGCGCGAGGGGCACCTCGACACCAAAGCCCATCCCCACGCGGTCGACGCGGTTGACTTGTAGGCCGTAGCGCTCGGCGGGGCTGAGCAGGTGGCGGTACTCGTCGCCGGGATCGGCGGGGGTCTGCAGCGACGCGTAGCGCTCGCGTTCGATGCCCCGCATGAGCCGTCCCGAGTTGTCGAACAGGTAACGAAAGTTGCTGCGCAGCACGAGAGGCAGCTCGTGACCTTGGAGTCCGCGCAGATCGGCCGTGGCGCTCGCGCGTAAGCCCAAGCTGGTGGCATGGCCCGCGACGCCGATGCTGCCTACGCCGTTGAGCAGAGCGAGCTCGACGTCGCCGCCGACGGTGAGCCAGGGCAGCAGCTCGCCGAAGCCTTTGACGAACAGATGGGTGTCGCCGACCACCTGCACGACCTGAGGGTCGGTGGTGCGGTTTTGCGTCGTGTGCGTGGCCACCAGCGCGGCCAGCTCGAGGTGCTCGATGGGCGTGACGTTGAGGCTCAGCGTGGCGCCGCCGTCGCGGTGGCGATCACCTTTGGCGACGTAGCCATCTTTGCGGAAGAAGTCGGTGTTGAACGCCAGGCGGAACGTACCCGGCCAGGCCGAGCTGGCGTCGACGACGTGAACGCCACCCACCGGCCCCTGCGCGGAGGGATGAACGAACGACCGCTGTGTGCGACGTCGGGCCGCGGTGGAGTTGGGGACCGCCGGAGCCTCGTCGTCGAGGGGCGGGTAGGCTCCCTCGACCCGCGCGTCGCGGACGCTTGCGGGCTGCGGGTAGCCAGCCTCCGCGGCCGGGGCTGCTGCCGGTGCGGCAGAGGTGGGGACGACTGTCGGCGATGCGGCCACCGACGGTGTGACCGGTACGGGAACGCTGGGGGCACTGGAGATGGGAGGCCGTGCGACCGGCGTGGGCGCGACTGGTGCGGGCGTGACCGGTGCGGGCGCGACCGATGGCGGCGCCGCTGGTGGTGCGGTGGGACGTGGCGCTGCGGCGGGCGGGGCCGGCTTGGGCGCGGCCGCAGGCTTGGCCGGCAGCGACCCGAAGTCGTCGTCGAAGTCGTCGGCGCGAGCGCGTCCAACGACGCCGGCGCCGCCGGCCAGGGCGAGGACCAACGTGATGATCAGGCGTGCGCGCATGCGATGTCTGGCAGGTCGAAGCGCGCCCTCGGGCGCGCGAGCGAAAAGGGGAAGGGGCGCACGAGCGACGAGTCGCACCGCGCATGAGCCACTAGTCGTTGCGTGCGCTTCTTCCGTGCGCGGAAGAACGCGCGATAGAAGCAGCGACGAAGACGGGGCGCCGAGCGTGTTGGCGAGCAGGTAGGCAAAGCCGTTCAACAGCTTGCCTTGTACCCACAAGCCAGCGAAAGATCCACGATAATGGCGCACATGGCGCGGTGACCGCAAAGCGGTCCGCCGCGCTGGGCCGCGCTGAATCGACCACTGTTCACGCTCGTCCCTAGCCACCGAGGTGTTCATCGTGCCGCTTCGCTTCAAGTCTCGCTTCTTCGCTCGCGCGCCCGAGGGCGCGCTTGGACCCCGCTCCGCCCTTCGGCTCTCCGCTCGGGCTCGCGTAGCCGGGCTCGGCCTACTCCTTGCTGTTGGGTCCTTGTTTCCTGTGCGAGCGCTCGCGGAGGCCACCGTGGTGGTCGAGCTCAGGCGTCCGGACGGCAGCGCCGCCGAGGGCACCGTTCAGCTCACCAAAGGCGACAACAAGTACAGCTGCAGCACCGACAAGGCCGGCCGCTGCGAGCTGCGGGGCGTCTCCGGTGGCGTGTACACGGTGAACGTGGAGCAGCAGGGCCGCCCGGCGCCCAAAGAAAAGACCGTCGTCATCCCGCCGAGCGGTGAGGTGAAGTTGATCGTCAATGCCAGCTAGGTCCGGTGAGCCGGCGTCGGTGTTTTGCGTACAGCCGCTTTTGCTCTGGTTTCAAGGGGATGGACGACAGGTGGGCCGGCTCACTTCTTTTTGATATTGATTTTCATCATGCTTCGGCCAGACTCAGAGAGTCGAGGGCCGCTGATGATTGTCTGTCACTGTTACGGCATTTCAGACCGCGAGATCAGAGCCTGTGCCCGTGAGGGCGCGGGGAGCGTCGGTGACGTGGGGCGAGCCTGCGAGGCCGGCACTGGGTGCGGAGGCTGTCGTCCCGAGATCGCCGCCATCCTCGATGGAGAGCGGCCGTCCCGCATGGACAGCTACCGCCCCTCCGCGACAAGTCTCCCCGTTCTGCAAACCGGCTGAGAAACAGCGGCGCCTGGAGCGCGAGGCACATCGCTGTTTCCCTCGCACTGGGCGCGGATTCTTCGCTTCGCTCGGGTCGAGCAGAGCTTTCGCTTCGCGGCTCGCGTTGCTAGAGGGCGGGCTTGATCGCGGCGAGCGAGAGAGTTTGGTCCTTGAGCTTGAGGACGGACCAGGTTTCTTGTGGGGTGGGGACGTAGAGGAACGCATCGCCTGAGTGGGAGAGCGGGATGCGCACCACTTCTACCTGGTCGATGGCGAGGCCTGCCGCGTCGAGGACGGTGGCTTGCTCGATCTCACCGCTGGGCATGCTCGTCTCGGTGGAGCCACCCCAACGTGCGGTGTGGTCGGCGTAGAGCAGGACGTGTTGCCACGGCTCGGTAGCACCGATGCGCAGCGACTTTTCGTTGACCTGCAGCGAGCGCGCGGCGATGCCGGCGTAGTTGTACGCGCTGATCCAGTTGGGCTCGCAGTAGCCCATGATGTCTTTGTTGGTGGGCGGCTCGAGCATGTTGGTGCGGCTGTCCCAGCCCCAGCTGCCGGTGGCGCCGGTGGGGTCCGGGTACTTGGGGTCGACGCCGTCGATCTCGCCGTTCTCGACACAGGGCGCGTGACCGCGACCGTGCGCGTGACCGAGCTCGTGCACCATGGTCTCGTAGGTCTGCAGGTCGGCGAACGAAGCGCCGAGCGCGACCTGCGCGTTGGGCATGATGCTGGTCGTCTGCGGCGCCAAGCCGAGCACGC
>JBEGTL010000305.1:0-9349 GCA_041179425.1 Pseudomonadota bacterium
GACAAGTGGCCCGTGCCGGGCTTTCGCACGCCGAGCGGCACGCGTATGCACGTGCAGCTATGGACGCGCACCACCGAGCGCTAGCAGCCGTCTGGTAGCGTGAGCGGGGTGCAGCCGAAGAGGGTGCAGGAGTCTCTCTGTGCGCGCACATCGCTGCAAGTCCAGGTGCCGCTCGGGGGTGGCGTGCGCAGCGGCTCGAACAACACCTCGGTCGCAGGGCAAAACTTGAGCGTGTTGCGGGGACACGGCCCGCCACCTGCACAGCGCAGCACGTAGAAGTCTTCGTTGCGTGTGAACTGCGCGACGTGTTTGCCGTTGCTCGCGATCACGCCGCGCGTGAACTGACTGAAGTCTTTCACGCGCACGTAGTTGACGTCATCGAACGCGCCGCTGACCTGGATCGACTGGCCCGGCTTGCCGTCGCCGTCGGCGTCGATGATGCGACAGTCGTTCTCGCTGGTCGGCGGCGCGTCGGACTTGGGGCACGTGCAGCTGCCGCTGGTGTTCCACGTCTGCTCTTCGAGGCGCGCGGCCGTGGTCGCCGTCGTGCAGCCCGCCGGCGCGTCCGATCGAAACCCCGTCAGCAGGGGCGGCGCTTCGGTGTGGAAGAAGCCGCCTTCGTACAGCACGTCGAACTTTCGCCGCGCGACCTTGTCCGGGTACAGCACGCGCACGGAGGCGGGCGGCGCGGTCAGCAGGCCTCCCTGGTCGTCACACAGCGCCGCGTCCATGGTCACGCGCCCACTCGCGGCGTCGTGGGTCACCTCGACGAGGTGCACCAGCTCGTGCGTGAACGGGATGAGTCCGGTGGTCTGCTCGCGTCCGTAGAAGCGGGTACGCACGGCGTACGTGCCCTCCAGCGCCGCGACCCAGGCCGGCTTGCCGTCGGCCACTTGCGCGTCGGGGGCAAACACCACCGCGGCGTCGGTCGCGGGCTCGGGGTCGACCGCTGCAGCACGCGCATCGCGCGAATCGGATACGTCCCCTGCATCACATCGCGCGCCGGAACAGCTGGAGGCGTCAACGCGCACGGACCCTTCGGGGACTGTTTTCCCTGCGTCGGCGCTGACGCCGGCATCGCTTTCGCTGCGAAAGCTGGGGTCCGTACAGGCGGGGGCCAGGGCAAGCAGACACACGGCGCCCAGGCCGGCACGACGAAGGGAAGACGACACCGGGGGCGTATATCACGTCGGCCTGGTCCCCCTGGCCGATTTGTCCAATCGCGACCGGCGCGCGCTCGACATGCTGCGGGCATGACGGAAAACAAACGAATCGCAGCCCAGATCTTCGAGCGTTTTAGCGCCAGCGACGTCCCCGGCGTGCTCGCCTTACTGGCCGACGACGCCACTTGGTGGCTTTCTGGTAAGCCCGACCTCCTTCCGAGCGCCGGCAGCTACGACAAGGCGCGCATCGAGCGCCTGTTCCACCGCATGCTGTCGCGGCTCGAGAGCGGGCTCAAAATGACCGTGCTCAGCGCGATCGGCGAGGGCGACGAGGTGGTGCTCGAGCTCGAGTCAGTGGGCGACCTCAAGAACGGTCGGGCGTATCGCCAGCAGTATCTGATTCGTGTGAGCTTGCGCGACGGTAAGGTCGCCGCGGTGCGCGAGTACGCCGACACCCAGCACGCGTTCGACGTGTGGTTCCGCGAGACGTGACAGTCACGTCGCAGGTTGGTTTGTGAGCGTGTGGCGGAGGGGTGCGCGAGCGAGGGCTCCGGCCCCTCAGCCGCACTCCACCACGGTGGCGGTTGGGTCGTCGCGCAACAGGTCGGCACGCAACACGCCTTCTTCTTCGGCGCGCATGTCGCTGCGCAGCGACTCGACCAGTCGGCCGATCAGCGCGGCGAGGACCTTGCCCGAGCCGTCGCCGCTCGACAGCTGCTCGAGCGTCGTCAGGTAGCTCTGAAGCACCAGGCCTTGCTCGGCGTGGTCCGCGTGCATCTGGTCCGCTCGGACTTTGCCCCACGCGTCGAGCGCTTCGAGCGCGGGCGCGAGCAGCTCCTCTTCGTGCTCGAAGTGCGTAGCCATCGTCGCACAGAGCACATGGGCAGCCTCGAAGGCGTCCCGCACGTCGCACCCATCCGGAGTGGGGGCCGCGTCGATACGTTGGGCTGCGAGCTCCACGCGGCGCAGCAAACGTCGAATGCTCGCGTGCTCAGTCAGGATCAGGCTGCGAACTTGGCCTGGCGCGAGCGCCTCGGTGTGCCGCGCGGGCAGGGCGCGATCTACCAGCGCCAGCATCGCGTCTTGCCACGGCAGCAGCCCGACCACTCGCTCACCTTGCTGGATCACCGCGCAGGAAGCGTTCTGGATGGCCATCGCACGCGCGACGTCCACGAGAGATGCGTCTGGGCTGGCCACGTAGACGTCGTGCAGCGGTAAGTCGTAGAGCCGTGCATCGCGTGCAGAGGCACCGAAGTCGGTCGCCGTAGTCAGGTCGCGCTCGTAGAGCATCCCGCACAGCGCGCCTGTCTCGACGACCGGGATACACACGAGCCCTTCGCTGCGCAGCACGCTGGCCGCTTCCAAAAGTGTGGAACCGATCTCGATGGACTGAACGAGAGGGACCATGCAGTCCCGCACGAATGATGGAGAGGACATGAGTGGCTCCAGAGCGCTCGTCGGGCACTCTGGAGAGGTTTCCAGAGAGGGGTCCGCAGTCGTGCGGACGGCGCCATGAGCAGCCCTGGAGCATCGCGCATGCCAGGTGTGCGCCAGCATCGCCTCGCGCTGAAATACGTGCGGATCGGCGGTCGCGCGGAACGCTGCACGGCGAACGCGCGCACGGGCTGCGCGTGCACCGTGGCGTTGCGCAAAAGGTGCGCCCCGAAAGCCCGCGGCGTCCGACCCGCTGCAAGGACTGCGTAGACCGTGTGAGCGACGGCGGCTCAGTTGCAGCCGCACCCGCCTCCCTTGGCAGCGCCGCCGCCGCTCGACCCCTCGCGGTACGCAAGGCCGTGCTCTTCGCCCGCTGCGAGATCGGGGTTTGCGCCGAGCTCCATGTCGCCGCGTGCGAGCGTGCCGCGCTCGTAGGGCGCGACGCGCGCGCAGCCGGTCAGCACGGACAGATACACCAGCACGAAGCACGCGTTTGTGCGCATCCTTGTTTTTATACTCCCAGAGATGCGCCCTACATGGCCAAGTACAGCCTATTCTATCTGCGATCGACTCGAAAAATGTTCGTCCTTGATCGGTCGCTTTCTGACGGTTAGCGTGCGGCCGTGGTGCGTACTTTGGGTCGCAGTGCGAGCACGCTCGTGCTCGTGTCGATGCTGCATTCGTGCAGCTACGAGAGTGCTTCGGTCCAAGACCTGAGTCCGGACGCCGTGCAGTTCGAGTCCACGGTCTACCCAGTGTTGATCCGCGACTGTGCGTTTTACGCCTGCCACGGAAACGCAGAACGCTTCTTCCGCGTGTACGGGCCAGGGCGCTTGCGTATCTCGAACGAGCTCGAGGCGTACGACCCAGCCACGCCGGCTGAGATCCACCACACGTACGAGCGCGCGCGCTCCATGCTGCAGGGCATGGGTGGGGTCGATGACTCGCTGCTGCTGCGCAAGCCGCTCGACGCGAGCGAGGGCGGCTCGGGCAAGGGCCATCGTGGCACCGACCTGTGGGGACACGACGTCTACCGCGTCAAGAACGACGTCGCCTATCAAAAGATAGTGGAGTGGGCCCGCGCGTTGCCGGGCTCGGACGGAGGCACACCATGAGACGGTCGGCTTTGTACGCGGGGTGCTTGCTCAGCTCCGGCTTGTCCGTGGGTGCGGCGCATGCGTTCTCCGAGCCGCTGCTCTACGGCGAGGACCCGATGAACGGGGGTGGCGGTGGCCGCTACTTCACCGGCTCGCCGCTCGACGCGTACTCTTGTGCCGTCTGCCACCAAGGTGCGGAGCCGCCGAGTGTGCGCTTGAGCGGCTTTCCCTCGTCCTTCGAGCCCGGCAAGACGTACGACATCGCGCTGACCTGGACGCACCCGGCGGCACCCCACGGGCTCAACTTGGAGATCGTCGACGTGGATGGGCGCGCAGCAGGGGTACTCGCGCTGCCTGCGGTGGAGAGCCTGACTGCCGACGACCGTTGTACTTTTACGGAAGACGAGCTCCTCAAGGACACCCAGGCGTCGTACCTCGTGGCCAGTGAGACGCGCAGCATCGTCGGCGTGCGTGCTTGTGGCGCGCGCAGCCTGCACTTCGCGTTTACGGCGCCCAAGGCCGCCAGAGTGGCGCTCACTGCGTCGATCGTGCGCTCCGACGCGTCCGAAGACGTGTCGGGCGACGGCGTGCTCGAGCTGCGTCAGATTGCCTATCGCAAGGGTGAGTCTGCGCCGAGCGCCGGCTGTGCCGCGGGCATGCCGGGAAGGTCGGCTGCCTCCTGGATGGCCGTGGCCGCGTGGCTCGGCGGCCTGGTCGTGCGTCGTCGCCTGCGGCGGCTGGGCGTCGCTCGGGTCAGCGCCAGTCGAGGCTGATCAGCAACGTCGCCTCGAGTGCGTCGACACGCGAGAGTCCCACGAACGCCAGGTACTTGTAGCGCGTGACGCTCGAGCGCAGTGCCGTGGTCAGTACGCGCGCGCCGTCCGCAAACTCGAACGCGTGCTGAAAACGAAGTCCCAGGCGGTTGGAGTAGAGTGCCGACAGCTCCCGATCGCGCGTGCGGTAGCCGAGCGCATCGCTCGCGGAGAGGTAGCGCGGCTTGTAGAAGTCCGCCGCACCCTGCGTGTAGTAGCGGTAGTCGAAGGCAAGGGTGTCGTTGTCGCCGAGCCGCAACGTCAGGTCAGGCGCGATGGTGTGCGAGACCACGCCCCAGCTGTCGAAGTAGAACCGGTACTCGAGGCCGGTGGACACGTGCTCGCCGAGCGCGCGGCGACCACGTGCGCTGGCTGCATGGCGGTAGCGCTCGTCGGGCACCAGCTCGGGGCCGCAGCGGTCGATCGCGGTGACCGAGCTCGAAGGCGTGCCGCGACAGACCCCCGTGCCGCCGACGGCGACGAAACGATACGGACTGGCCTGGTAGCCGCTGATGCGCGTGGTCTCCCACGCCAGCTGCAGCAGGCTCGACGCATCGAGGACCTGGGTCAGCGAGACCCTGCCGCCAGCGGAGCTCTGGGGCACCTTAAACCCTGGGTCGTGCGCACGACCGACGGTGTCGCGACTGCCGAAGCCGGCCAGCACCAACGTGGTGTTCTTGTCTGCCATGTCGATGGTCAGGGTTCCTACGCCGCCGTTGGACCAGTAGTCATTCTCCGTGGAGTACCGGTAGCCGCCGCCCACCGTCACGTGGGGCAGCTCGTAGTAGCCGCCTGCGGTGACCTCCTTGCGGATCTCGTGGATTGCCTTGGTGGCAGCGGTGGTGACGTCGACCGAGGCGCCGGTCCAGGCGTCCAGCGCGACTGCGGTCTCGACGCCCAACGACTCGCCCACTTTTCCGGCGACACGCAGACGCGGCGACCAGACCGTGGTGGCATTGGTGTCGGCGCGTGAGTAGAGCGCGGAGGCTGCCGTCGTGGCACCGACGGTCTTTGCGTCGGTGCAGCTGACGGACAAGAGCGCGCCGATGAGGAAAGAGCGCGCGGCCGCGCGCGGGAAGAACCGCATCCTTTTGCAAACCTCTCCTCGCATGCCGAGACGCGTTTTGTCAGTGGAGCAGAGCCTTGAGCTCCGACTCTAGCTTCGCAGCATCGGACGCACGGAAGCCCGCGTGCACGCTGCGCACGACCCCTTCACGATCGATCACGTACGAGGACGGCATGGTGGGTGGGGCGTAGCGGGCCGCGACGTCGTGTTTTTTGTCGTGGACCACGGCGAAGCTCAGCGCGAGCTTGTGTTTGTCGAGAAACTCGCGCGCGAGCTCGGGCGTCTTGTCGATGTTGACACCGACCACCACCAGGCCCTGGTCGCGGTACGTCTTGGCCAGCTTTTCGAGCACGGGGAGGGACTCTCGGCAGGGCCCGCACCACGAGGCCCAGAAGTCGACCAGGACCACCTTGCCGCGCAGCGCCGACAGCTTGACGGGCTTGCCGTTCAGGTCGGCAAGCCCAATCTCGGGAGCCGCTTGACCCTTGTCGAGCGCGTCGGCCGGTGCCGTGACACTCAGTGCCAGAGCGAGCGACGTGGCTCCGAGCAGCGGAGCAAGCGATGACCGGGATCGATGAGGCACGTTCATGCGAGAGACCTCCGCACACGATGAGGCGAGCACGAAGCCAGAAGGCCCCGTCGAGTGATGCCCCGCTCGTGTGTTCGTGCGCAATGGCCAACGCGACGCCAATCCATTTGGCGGGCGCGCTGTTCTCGTCGCTCAGCTTTTTTACGGACTCAGCGCAACACTCTGGTTCAGTCCCACACGATGAAAGCACGTTCCGTCTTCAGATCGTGAGCTTCACCGCGAAACGCGCCGACACGTGAGCGGAGGCAATGGATTTGCGAGAAGGTGGCCATGGAGGCAGCACGATGCAAGCAGCGCGGCGAGGATATCCATGAAGCGAGCCCCGGTCTGGCCCGCGTGCGTGCGTGCACGCTCTGGGCGCTCGCCACGCATGGCGGTGGGCGCCGTGCTGCTCATGGCAGCGCTCGGGCCGAGCTGTCTTCAGCCGGATGAAGCGCTCGAAGCCTTTGGCACCAGCGGCCAGTCCAGCGTGACAGGCGACGACGCGGGCCCCGCGGTCGCCATCGATCCGAGCGGAGACGACTCTGCGCAGGCCGAGACTGAAGACGAGCCCGAGGGTGCGGACGACCCCGTCGACAGCGTGCCCACGGCGGGCGGCGGCAAGGTCCCGGACGCTGGCGTGAAGGTGACCGACGCGGGCAAGCCTCGGCCCACGGATGCGGCCACGCCGTCGCCCTCCGCCGACAGCGGCGCGCGGGCCGCACTCGAGGACGGAGGCACGCCGCCCGCCGCCACGACGACGCTCACCAAGCTCTCGTTCAGCGTGACCACGGCGACGCTGCGCGGTCGCTACAGCCCGCGCAACATCTACGCGATCTGGGTGACCGATGCGCAGGGCAAGTTCGTCAAGACGCTGGCCAAGTTCGCTGCCATTCGCGCGCGCTACCTGAGCGGCTGGAACGCCGCTTCGCGTGGCAACGTGGTAGACGCGGTGACCGGTGCGACGGTGGCCAGCCACGGCACCCGTATGGCGACCTGGAACTTCACCGACGTCTCGAAGAAGCTCGTGCCCGACGGCGACTACCAGCTCGTCGTCGAGCTGACCGACGCGGACAAGGCGGGCGTCACCACCAGTATTCCGTTCACCAAGGGCCCGTCCGCGATCAAACTCACGCCGCCGGACCAGGCCAACTTCAGCGGCATGAGTCTGGTGCTCGAGTGATGCTCACGATGCGTGGAGTCTGAGGGTATGGATATCGAGTCCTCTATCGGCACGGCGCTCTCCCACGGTAGCTTGTGGTCCACACTCGCCATCACGTTTGGTGCGGGTGTCGCCACCTCCCTGACGCCCTGCGTGTATCCGATGATCGCGATCACGGTGAGTGTGTTTGGTGCCCGCCAGACCAAGAGCCGTGGCGAGGCGGCGCTCGTGTCGAGTGCGTTCGTGCTCGGGATGGCGGCGCTGTTCGTTCCACTCGGCTTGATTGCGGCCATGACCGGTGGCGTGTTTGGCGCTGCGCTGTCGAGCCCCTACGTCCTGATCGGACTCGGCCTGTTGTTCGCCGCGCTGTCGATCTCCATGTTTGGGGTCTTCTCGCTCGACCTTCCGAGCGGACTGAAGACCAAGCTGGCGGACATGGGAGGGGTCGGCGTGCGCGGTGCGTTCGTGCTCGGCATGGTGAGCGCGCTGATCGCGGCGCCCTGCACGGGTCCGGTGCTGGGCGCGTTGCTCACCTGGATCAGTCGCACGCGCGATCTCACGTTCGGTGGGCTCGGGCTCTTTGCGTACGCGCTCGGCCTTGGCACCTTGTTCTGGATCGTCGGCACGTTTGCAGTGGCGCTACCCAAGTCCGGTCGCTGGCTGGGCTGGGTCAAGAGCGTGTTCGGCGTGGTGTTGTTGGCCGCTGCCTTCTACTACGTGCGTCCGCTGCTCGTTTGGGAGTTGCCGGCGTCGTTCAGTCCGATCGCGCTGTTTGCGCTGGGGCTCGTCTTGGTGTTGGCGGGGCTCGCGCTGGGCGCGATTCATCTCAGCTTCGAGTATACGGAGCGACCCGAGCGCGTCCGCAAGGCCGCTGGCATTGCGCTGATGGTGTGCGGATTGCTGGCGTCCGTGCGCGGCCTCGAGGCGCCTCACGAAGGAGGCCTGGTGTGGCGTGAAGACTTCGTCGAGGCCGAGCGCGAAGCGCAAGCTTCGGGTCGGCCGATGTTGGTGGACTTTTCCGCGTCCTGGTGCGGCGCGTGTGGAGAGCTCGACCGGCACACGTTCTCCAGCCCCGAAGTGGTGCGCGAAGGCCAGCGCTTCGTCACGGTGCGCGTCGATCTGAGCCCTGGCAAAGACACGCCGGAGAAGCGCCAATACTTGCAGCGGTACGCGCAGCGCGGTCTGCCGCTGGTGGTGCTGCATCGCGCGAACGGGCAGGAGGCCTCGCGCGTCACCGGCTTCGTCGAGCCCGACGCGTTCGTGTCCATGCTCCGCCGCGTGAACTGAGCCGCATGTCGGAGGTCAGCGCGCGTCGGAGCTTGGTTCGGGCGCTGCACGCTGCGACGCGGCTCTCGACGCTTTTGCGTGCGCGCGGGCTTCGTTCGTTCCTTGCAGACCGAGACGTGACATGTCTCTGTGCGGGCCATGATTCGCGGAACCCACCGCGCAGCTGTCTTGGCCAGCGTCGCGGCAGTCGGCTGTTGCTGTTCTACGTCGTGGGCCGCGGCGCAGGTCGCCACGCTCGACTGGTCTGCGCCGCGCGGCTGTCCCGACAGGGCGTACGTGGCAGCGCAGCTGGCCGCGAACCACGCCGAGACGGAGCGACACGATCTAGAGGTGCGGGCCCGCATCCAGCGCACGGGTCGCACGCGCTACGTACTGCGACTCTTTCTGCGCGGCAGCGACGCCCAGGCCGAGCGACGGCTCGAGGCGACTTCGTGCGCGAGTGTGACCGCTGCCGCGATCTGGCTGATCACGGTGGCGCTCTCTCCCAGCATGCGTGCGCCCTCCCAGGGGGTGCAGCCCGACGAGGCTGCACCCGTGCCGCAGATCGACACGAACGCAGAGAGGCTGGCCGCGCCGGCCGTCGGAGCTGGGTCAGGTTCGCTCGCGCGCCCGGACGCGGAGCCAACGACACCACCGAGACTCGCACGTGCAGAGGCCGCATCCGAGCCGGCTTCGCGTGCGACCGAGACGGCCGAGAGCACGACGCCTACTGCCGCTGCGTCGGGGTCGACGACGAGTGTGGTTCCGCTCGCCGATCCGA
>JBEGTL010000306.1:0-9304 GCA_041179425.1 Pseudomonadota bacterium
CGCGCGCCCGCCGGCCCACATTCCCGCCACGGTCTTCCTTGCGGAGCCCGCGACGGGGCCACAGCCCGTGCCCATCAGCCTGACCGGCTCGGACGGCTCGGGCCTCGAGATCGTGTCCATCAGCGCGAGCTCGGTGATCGAGGACCCGCTGGCGTTCACCGAGCTTCGCCTCGTGTTCAAGAACCCCGAGCCGCGCGTTCGTGAGGGCCGCTTTCGGATCACGCTGCCGAGCGGTGCGACCGTCAGCCGCTTCGCCATGCGCATCGGCGACCGCTTTCAGGAGGGCGAGGTCGTCGAGCAGCAGGCCGCGCGTATCGCGTACGAAGACTTCTTGCACCGTCGTCAGGACCCGGCGCTGCTGGAGACCGAGGCCGGTAACGAGTTTTCTGCGCGCGTGTTTCCCATCCCTGCGCACGCAACCAAAGAGCTCATCCTGTCTTACTCTCAGGAGCTGACCCGCAGCGACGAACCGTACCGTCTGCCCCTGCGTGGTCTGCCCAAGCTCGGGGCACTGTCGATTCGTGCGCTGGTGAGCAAGGCCGTCTCCGGGACCGCGGTGCCCGCGTCGAGCCTGGGCGGACAGCGCGCCCAGCACGAGGTCATCGAGGTCGACAAGCGCGACTTCATGCCCGACCGCGACTTCGAGGTCGCGCACAGCGGCAGCGCTGCCCGGCTCGGACTGCGCCACGACAACCTGGTGGCCGCGCGCATCGTGCCGCTGGCCGAGAACGGCTCGCGCGATCCGGTGTCGTCGCTGTTCGTGCTGATCGACACGAGTGCGTCGCGTGCGCTCGGGCTGCGCGATGAGCTCGTCGCCACCGAGGGCGTGCTCAACGAGCTCGCCAAGACGAGCGACGCACCGCTCACCGTGGCCGCCTTCGACCAGGAGGTCACGCCGCTCTACAGCGGCACGCTGCGTGCTCGCGGTGACAGCGTGCACAAGGGTGTATTTGCCCGGCGCGCGCTCGGAGCTTCCGACCTCGACGGCGCGCTGGGCTGGCTCGCCGGCACGTTGGCCAAGCAGCGTCATGCGCGCGTGTTGTTGGTGACTGACGGTGTGGCCACAGTAGGCGGCATCGGCGCGGACAAGCTGCGGCCACGCGTCAAAGCGCTGGGCGCGCTCGGTGTGACTCGCCTCGACGTGCTGGCAGTGGGCGGGATCCGCGACGAGCAGCTCTTGTCGCGCTTGGTGACCGCAGGGCTCGCGAACGACGGCGTGGTGCTCGACTCGGCTCGACCCGTCGAGCTGCTGAGTCAGAAGCTCACGCGTGCCACGCGCTCGGGTCTGACGGTTCAGGTCGACGGGGCAGGCTGGGTCTGGCCCAACGTGCTCAACGGCGTGCAGCCCGGCGACGAGGTCGTGGTCTACGCGGACCTGCCCAGCGACAAGCCCTTCGGCATCAAGGTTCTGGGTGCGCAGCTCAAGCTCGCAGGTGCGCTCGCTTCGGTCGAGCGCCCGCTGCTCGAGCGTGCGTGGGTCAAGGCGCGCATCGGACGCTTGGGCGAGCAGCGCGACAACGCCATGGCTTCGGACGCGGACCTGGCCGACGCCTTGAAGAAGCAGGCCATCGAGCTGTCCACCAAGTACCGCGTGCTGAGTCCGTTCACCTCGCTCTTGGTCCTCGAGACCGAGCAGGACTACGCACGGTTCGGCATCGAGCGACGCGCGCTGGCAGACATCCTGACGGTGGGTGCCACGGGCGTGGCCTTACTTCATCGCGCCGACATCGCGCCGGTGATCGCGTCGCCCGTGCTGCCGCAGATCGCCACCGAGCCGGCCGACGGAATCGTGGAAGGCGCTAGCGTCCGCAATCGCACCGCGCCGCCTCCTCCCGCGAGCGCACCCAAGGCGAGCGCAGCGCGCGACGACGACCGTCGTCAGCTTCGCGAGGCACCCGCCGCGTCGCGCGGCGGCGCGCTGGCCGACACGTTTGGCCAGGGCGAGGGATCGCTTGGCGCGTCCGGTAGCGGCATCGGCGGAGGCGGCGCACCCGCGTCGCGAGGCGGCCCCGGCCAGAGTGCACCTGCCGCACCGCCGCGCGCGGCTGCGGGGAGCAGTGCCTTCGCTGCACGACCCGAGCCCTCGATGGGTGCCGCGATGATGGCGCGCGACGAGCGGGCGCCTCGTGAGAGTGAGCCCATGCGCGAGGTCGTTGCGCCCCGTTCTCCCGCACCCGAGCTCGATCGGGAGGAGACGCAGTCGCGGCGACGTGTGGCGGCGGAGCCTGCCGAAAAGCGCGCGCAACAAGCGCCCATCGAGGGCGAGCTCAAGAAGGTGCTCGACCTTTTGCACGCCGGCAAGAAGCAGGCGGCGCTCACCCTCGCACTCGCCTGGCGCGAGCGCGACGCCGGAGACGTGCTCGCGCTGGTTGCGCTCGGGGAGTGCTGGGAGTCGCTCGGGGATCGAGCGGCCGCAGCGCGCGCCTACGGCTCCATCATCGATCTTTTCCCAGGTCGCGCCGACATGCGTCGGTTTGCGGGCGAGCGGCTCGAGCGTGTGCGTGTCGATTCGGCACTGGCGCTCGCGGTCGACACGTACCAGAAGGCCGTGGAGCAGCGACCCGACCACCCGGCGAGCCATCGTCTGCTCGGCTTTGCGTTGCTCAAGCAGGGCCACGCGCACGCGGCGTTCGACGCACTGGTCGTGGGTGCGCAACGCGGCTATCCGAGCGGTCGTTTTCGCGGCGTCGAGCGTATCCTCGCCGAAGACCTCGGTCTGGCCGCGGCTGCCTGGAGCAAACAGGAGCCCGCGCTCACGAGCGAGATCCGAGAGCGCCTCGCGCGCGCCGGAGGTCGGGTCGAAGACGGGCCGTCTCTCCGTTTCGTGCTCAACTGGGAGACCGACGCCAACGACGTGGACTTCCACATCCACGACGGCAAGGGCGGACACGCGTCGTACAGCGCGATGCACCTCCCCTCGGGAGGCGAGCTGTACGCCGACGTCACCACCGGCTACGGGCCTGAGTGTTTCACCATCCGGGGGCCCAAGGCGGGTCGCGCGTTCCCCTACCGCTTGCAGGCGCACTACTACAGTCGAGGACCGATGGGCTACGGCATGGGCAAGCTCGAGGTGATCGAGCACGACGGACACGGCGGGCTCACCTTCGAGGAGCGTCCCTTCGTGGTGATGCAGGACGGTGCGTTCGTGGAGCTTGGCAGCGTGCGCGGTGGCGCAACGCTCGCCATCGCGAAGTAAGCTCCGCGCGAGGGCTGACCCACGATCACCGAGAGCGCAGGTACGTGTCCATACGTTCTGCGTGCTCGGCCAGCTCGGGCGCGACGCGTGCCACGAGCGTTGGGTCGGCCTCACGCAGCATGAGCGCCTGTCCGTACAGCGCGGCATCTGCGAGTGTGGGCCGCTCGCCAAATAGAAATGTCTGCTGGCGCAGCGTGACGAACGACGGCAGCAACAGACGACGCGCGCGTGCGCACAACAGGTCGCGGTCGCGCAGCCACTGGTCGATGCAGCCCGCGCCAAACTTCGGACGTCCCGAAGGGCCCCTGCCGCTGCCCCCACTCGCTTCGCTTCGCGCCTTCGAGGCAGCCGCCAGGCTGTCCAGCTTTACGCGTGCAGCCGAGGAGCTGTGCGTCACGCAGACGGCCATCAGCCACCAGGTGCGGCTGCTCGAGAGCACGCTCGGCGAGACGTTGTTCGTGCGCCGACCACGCCAGCTCGCGCTCACCGAGGCCGGGCGTGCGTGGGCCGGTGCGCTCGGCGACGTCTTTGCACGTCTGTACGCGGCCAACCGTAGCTTGCGGGTGGTCAAGCCCGTCGCGCGCCCGGCGGTCTCGGTCACGGTGCTGCCTTCGTTCGGCGCGCGCTGGCTGGTGCCGCGGCTAGGGCGCTTTCTCGAGCAGCATCCGCACGTCGACTTGCGGCTCAGTCCCAGCGCCGAGCTGGTCGACTTCGAGTCCTCGGACATCGACGTGGGCATCCGCTACGGTCGAGGCAAGTATCCCGGGCTCAAGGCAGAGAAGCTGTGCGGCGACGCGTGGGTGGCCGTCTGTGCGCCCAAACTCAAGGACCGCGCCAAGCTGCGCAGCGCCGCCGACTTCAAACACTTCACGCTGCTCCACGACGACAACCACGGCTGGCCCGCGTGGCTCGCGGCGCGCCGCGTGACCGACGTCGACGCCGCGCGCGGGCCGCTGCTCACCGACTCGAGCATGGTGGTCGAGGCGGCCTTGCAAGGGCAGGGCGTGGGGCTCGTGCGTCTGTCGCTGGCCGCCGACGAGCTGGCCAGCGGACGGCTGGTCCTGCCCTTTGCGCGGGTCCTGCCGCTGCCGACCGGTCGCTCGTACTTCTTGGTGTGGTCCCGGCGTAAGGCGCTACGCCCCGAGGTGGCCGCCTTCGCGGCTTGGCTCCGCGCCGAGGCCTCGGCCCTGCACAGCATTGGCTTGTGACCCGTGCCGGCCGGGATCGGGGCGCTGACTATCCTGACAAACACCTGTCACAGCAGGCTGACAGGGTGCTTGCTGGGCCAGTCGCCCGCTGGGCCGTCACACCAGGGAGCTCACCATGGGATACGCTATCGACCGGGACGCGCCTCGACGTGGCCGACACACGCACCGCGGCGGCTGCGACTGCGGGGCCGTCCGCTACGAGCTGCAGATCGACCCGTGCACCGACGACGTCGAGCAGACGCAGAGCGAGCTCACCGTGCGCGCCCGCGAGTTCAAGCTGCTGTCGGGCGAGGAGTGTGTGTCAGGCCACGAGCTCGCGCTCCCGCACGTGCACCACTTCTACTGCGAGCTGTGCGGCGTGTGCTCGTTCACGCGGCACAATGTCGAGCAGCAGAGCGCCGCCTTCTATGCGGTGGAGCTGCGCCATTTGGACATCCCCAGGAGTGTTTGGACGCAATTATGAAGGAGAACTTTCGTGCGTTGCTGAGCAAGCGGCCTGGGCCTGGCAAGCTGGTGTGGATCGGGTTGCGCAGAGAGCGCCGCGCCGAGATCGACGAGGTCGTCGCTGCCGAGCTGATCGCCGAGCGCGGCTTGCGAGGGGACTACACGAGCCTCGGGCGCGGCGGCGGCAAGCGGCAGGTGAGCTTGCTGCAGGCCGAGCACCTCGACGTGATTGCGCGGCTGCTCCGGCTGTCCGAGGTCACGCCCGACAGGCTGCGCCGCAACTTGGTCGTCGAGGGCATCAACCTGATGGCGCTGCGTGCGCGCAAGTTCCGCATCGGAGACGTGTGGCTCGAGGGGACGGGCACCTGCGAGCCGTGCAGCAAGCTCGAGCGCGAGCTAGGCGTCGGCGGCTACAACGCACTGCGCGGCCACGGCGGCATCCTGGCGCGCGTGCTCGAGGGGGGCACCGTCCGCCTCGGCGACGAAGTGGATTTGGTGACGACGACGTCGTGACCGAGGACTGAGCTCGCCAGGGAGTTTCTGGGTTTCGCCACGGACAGGGAGGCGTCGCGCATGGGAGCGTTGAGTGGACTCAAGGTGATCGAGCTGGCCGGGCTCGGGCCCGCGCCGTTTGCAGCGATGATGCTGGCCGACATGGGCGCGGAGGTGGTGCGGGTCGATCGCCACACGCAGGTGCGCGCTGGCGACAAGTCCCAGCCGTCGTGGGATCTCCTCAACCGCGGCCGGCGCAGCGTGGGGGTCGACCTGAAGAGCGCGGGGGGGGTGGCCGTGGTGCTGCGCCTGTGCGCGCAGGCCGACGTATTGCTCGAGGGCTTTCGCCCGGGTGTGGCCGAACGACTGGGGCTCGGACCCGAGGTCGTCCACGCGCACAACGCCAGGCTCGTCTACGGGCGCATGACCGGTTTTGGACAGTCAGGTCCGCTCGCGCAGGCGGCCGGACACGACATCGACTACATCGCACTGTCGGGCGCGCTCGAGCCCATCGGACGTGGTGGAGAGAAGCCGGTGCCGCCACTCAACTTCCTGGGCGACTTTGGGGGCGGCGCCTTGTTCCTGGTCACGGGCGTGCTGGCCGCGCTGCTCGAGCGAGGCATCAGCGGGCAGGGACAGGTCGTCGATGCCGCCATGGTCGACGGCTCGGCATTGCTCACCACCATGCTGCACGCGCACCGTCAGGTGGGCATCTGGAGCGGCGGACGAGGCGACAACCTGCTCGACAGTGGCGCCCCGTTCTACGAGGTCTACGAGACCGCGGACGCGAAGTACGTCGCCATCGGTGCGCTCGAGCCGGCGTTCTATCGCGAGCTGCTGGCGCGGCTCGGCCTGACCCACGACCCGCGTTGCGCCGTGCAGATGGATCGCACGCGCTGGCCCGCGATGCGCGAGGCGTTTTGCGAGGTGTTCCGTCGCCAGACGCGCGCCGCATGGGAGGCCGTGTTCGTCGGTAGCGACGCGTGCTTCGCGCCTGTGCTCAGTCCGTTCGAGGCGGCCGAGCATCCGCACAACGAGGCCAGACGGACTTTTGTCACAGTCGACGGCAAGCTTCAGCCTGCACCCGCGCCCCGCTTCTCGCGCACCGAGTCGAGTGTTCGCTCTGCCCCCGCGATGCCCGGCGCGCACACCGACGAAGTGCTTGCGGAGTGGGGTTTCTCCCCCGACGAGCTGACCCAGTTGCGCGCAGCGGCCGCCATCGCCTGAGTGCTGCCGGCCGCCGGCCCGCTGGTCCTCTGGCCAGCGTGACCTGCGTGCGACTGATGCGCGCGAAAAGGTCGCACTGGTGCATCGCGCGACATCTGTGCGCTGCGGGATGTTGCGGCTCCTGCAAGGAGCGCACACCCGACCGAACAAACTTGGGCTCGAAGCCGCCGTGCGCCGAATGAATGGTTTTGGCCTTTCCCTTGCTTAGTCGCGACTCGATCGTTTGTCGCGACACGGCGCGCGCGCTGGACGAAAGGACGTCCGCCTCGACCGCTAGCGAGCGACGTATGGAGAAGCCCCATGTTGATCAGAGCCGGATACGATATTTCCCTGAAGTGCGACGCCGAGACCCCGCTGATGGCGCTGCTCAGCATCCATCCCTCGCGGGCAGCGGACCTTCGGAGTCCGGCGGTGATCACCTCCAGTCACTCGGCGCCGCTGGTCGCGGAGACCGACGAGTTCGGCAACCTGCGCACGCGCACCACGGCGCCGGCCGGCATCATCAAGCTGTCGACGGACTTCATCATCGAGGACTCGGGGCAGCCCGATGAAGTGGCGCCGTGGGCGCAGGAAGTTCCGGTCGACCAGCTCCCCGCGGACGCCGTGAGCTTCTTGCTCGGCAGTCGTTACTGCGAGACCGACAAGCTGTCGGAGCTGGCGTGGTCGACCTTTGGCGGCACGCCTCGCGGCTGGGCACGGGTGCAGTCCATCGTCGACTACGTCCACAACCGCATCACGTTCGGCTATCCGCACGCCCGCTCCACGCGCACTGCGTTCGAGGGACACGAAGAGCGCGTCGGCGTGTGCCGCGACTTTGCGCACCTGTCGGTCGCGTTGTGCCGCTCGATGAACATCCCGGCGCGCTACTGCACCGGCTACCTGGGCGACATCGGCGTGCCGGCGGTCGATGCACCGATGGACTTCAGTGCTTGGTTCGAGGTGTATTTGAGTGGTCGTTGGTTCACGTTCGACGCGCGCCACAACACGCCGCGCATCGGCCGCATCGTGATGGCCCGCGGTCGTGACGCCGCGGACGTGGCCATCACCACCACGTTCGGTCCGTCCAAGCTGCAAGAGTTTCGTATCTTCACCGACGAGGTCGGACGTTTATCGTACGCGGCCTGACTGTAGCCTGCAGAGCCAAAACCTGACTGTCAGACGCGTCTGCGTGCAGTGGGTCAGAGAAGCGCGGGTTGCTCGCTGCCACTTCGTCGCGCGTGTTGCAGGACGATCAGCAAAAGCGCGAGCACCACGAAGCACAGGGGCAGCGTGCTGAGCGAGAGGCGTTGTGCGAGCGCACCGATCAGCCACGGCAAGGTTGCGACGCCCAAGCTGGCGGCCGCGACCTGATAGCCGACCAGCTTGGTGCCCCAGCGGGCGCCAAAGCGGCTCGGGGTGTCGTGCGTGGCGAGTGGGTAGATGGGCGCGAGCGACAGCCCCAGCGCGGCCAGTGCGAGACAAACGAACCAGACGGGTGTGCTCGGCAGCGCAAGTGCAGAGCTGGCGAGCAGCGCAAGGTAGGTCGCGTAGCGGAGTGCACGCGCGGGACCGATCGCATCCGCGCGAAGGCCGATCGCGATGCGACCCAGCGTGAGCGCGGCCCAGAACAGCGCGACTGCGCTGCCTGCGACGGCGGGCGAGGTGCCGCGTGTGCCGATCAGCAAGCTGGTGGTCCACAGTCCCGCGCCGGCCTCGAGGCCTCCGTACAGAAAGAACAACAGCACGCTCGCCAGCATCGGCCCGCGCATGGGGACGTGCGCGCGATCGGCTTGCGCCGGCTCGACGTCGGCGAGCTCGCCCCAGAGCGACGCGGTGCGCAAGAACGAGAGGACAGCGCGAGCTCGACCCCCGCCAGCGCGCCGTAGGCGTAGCGCCACGACGTCCCGGTCGAGAGCACGGTGGCGACGACCAAGGGGGCGCTCGCTGCGCCCACGCCCCAGCAAGCGTGCAGCCAGCTCAGGTGGCGAGCACTGTAGTTTCGAGCGACGTGGTCGTTGAGCGAGGCGTCGATGGCCCCGCCACCCAGGCCTGCCAACAAGGCGGCCCCGAGCACCTGGGCCCAGTGCGACGCGAGCGCGGTCGAGAGCAAGGCCGTGGCAGCTAGCACCGTGCTGACGACCAACACGTTGCCCGTACCCCCGCGCGCGCGCAGCCAGCCGCTGGCGCTGCTCGACAGCACGACGCCCGCCGTCGCGATCAGCAGCACGGCCCCCGCCGCGTCGAGCGGTAGGCCTAGCTCGGCACGAATGGCCGGCCACGCCGCGCCAAGCACGGTGTCGGGGAGGCCCAAGCTGAGGAAGCCCACGTACGAAAGGCGCAGGAGGCGCCGCGCGGCGTCGGGCATGCCCATGGCATCACTATCCACCGGTCGGGCGCGGCGTCCAGCCTTGGCTGGCGTGGACGCGTATCGCGGTCAGGCAGCGAGCGGCGTGGGCGAGCGCTGCTGGCGAGCGCGCTGGTCGCGGGCGTCGATGTCGCGCTCGACGAAGTGGGATGCGCGCACGGCGCACACGCCGGCCAGCAGCGTGCACAGCGCCGGCAAGGAGAACGCCCAGCGCAGCCCAATCCACGGCACTTCGGACAGCGCGCCGACGACGTACGCAGACGAGCCCGTGCCCAGGATGTGTAAGAACGGGACAAAGCTGGCTTGCGCGGTGGTGGCCTCGCGCGCGTCGACCACGTCGTCGATCACGGCGGGCATGGGGCCGCTGTAGAACGGCAAAAAGAACATCAGCAG
>JBEGTL010000307.1:0-9292 GCA_041179425.1 Pseudomonadota bacterium
AGCTGAGCATGCCTCGTCCACGTGGCGCAATGTTGGACTGTTCTTGCTCGTTTGGCCCGCCGACCAACAACCCCGGAAGCGTCTTCCCACTCGCGCGAACGAAAAGGTGGTTGATGTGCCTGACTGGATTGTCACCGTGCCCGGTGACGAACGACTTCCCAAGCGGGTTGGCCCCCAGCAGGTAATGGAGCTGCCTCCACGCAGCCAAGTAGTACCGTCTGTCTCCGGTCAACCGAAAGGCGGCAAGCATCAGCACGCCCTCCTCGGCGACTAGTTTGTTGGAGCCCCAGACGAAACGATCGTTCGCGTTGGCCCAAGGCCTGCTGAGTGATCGTGACAGCCCTTGCCGAGCACGCGCGAGGATCGTGCGTCGAACTAGCGTTCGCCAGTGCGGCGGGATTGGTTTGGGCTGCCAGAGCAGGGACAAC
This sequence comes from Pseudomonadota bacterium, assembly GCA_041179425.1. Lineage (GTDB taxonomy): Bacteria > Myxococcota_A > Polyangia > Polyangiales > DASUME01 > DASUME01. Next base: position 429 of record JBEGTL010000307.1, read on the forward strand.
AGAGACTGACTCGCGACGTCCTTCCACTCGAACAGATTGGCGGCGTACGCTGGGAGAAGCTCCTCGATGGCTTGCGCGAACTTTGGCTGGCTCGTGGTGAGCCAGAGCTCCACCGCCGCGGCCAGACGGTCGTCCGAGTCTACTCGTAGCGACGGCTCGCGGTCGATGTCGGTGAGCCGGTACGGCCCCGAGCCAGAGTCATCTCGCGCACCTATCTCGAAGACCAGCTCGGGACGCGCCACGAGAAAGGACCACGCACGCTCGGCCGCAGCCAGATACGCACCTGCTACGTGCGCGTCTTGGTCGCGATAGACACGCGCGGCGAGAGCCCACGCCGCAGCGGCCTTGGCTGTCTCCGGTGAAGAAACACCGAACAACTCGCGCGGCTGACGATCGTCGCTCGGAACTTTGTCCATCGGCCATGAGTGACCCGCCAACTTGCGATAGACCGCGCCGTCAGAACGTTGCATACGTAGCAACCAGTCGAGCGCTACGCGGACCTCGTCCAAGAGATCCGGCGCACCGTTGCTGGACTCCGGAATGCTCAGGTCGTCTGCCTGTAGAGCCCACGCGAATCGCTCGTACCGTGTCAACAGTTCGAGGGACACACTGCTGGTAGTGGCTACATACTTTCCGTAGTCGCCAGCGTCGTGCCAGCCCCCAATCGCCGCAACGCGGCTTCCGGCGGCGCCGTCTAAATCATTGTGTGAGCGCAGGCCATCGTCCAGGTGACAGACGGCCCGGCTCGCTTCACCTTGTCTGTCGACGATCAGCAGACCGCAGCGTTGTAGGTAGTAGCTCCGCATCAGATCGCGCTCCAGGGCGCGATAGGGCTCGGTCGAGATCTTGACGGTGCGCACACCGCCCCCCTCTGTGGAGACCTTCACGAGGGTCTCGCGTCCTGGCCATAGCCGGACTCGATGCGCCCACAGACCCGTGAACGAGTCGAGCGCCCTCTTCACGATGAGCATACGGGTTGGCGGAGGATCGATGTGGAGCGTGCCTGGCGAGATCCGTCGCCTCGCCAAGACCACCAGCTCAGCCGCTTCCCCGCTCACAAAACCCAGCTGATTGGCGAACGTCTCACCTTCGAGCTCGAAGCTGGGCTGCGCCTTCACTCGATCCTCGAGCAGCGTGCCCAGGAGAGCAGCAGCTAAGACAAGCGACGTCGCATGCCGTCCCCATCGCGCAGCGGCTCCGCTGGCAACACCGATGGCAACACCGACAAGCACCACCATCGAGGCCAACCGCATCGTCACAGCGCCCAGGACCAAGCGAAGGTCAGCGAGCCGTTCTTGGCGAAATTGCCCTGCCACGGACTGTTCGGCCCCCAGTTGTTGTAGCCCAGGCTGAACGTATACGGCCGCGCACTCCAGTTTCCGAACCCGTAGCTAAAGCTCCACGGCTCCGCCCGCGACGGAGCAAACCGAAGACCCATCATCGCGAACCAGTGGCCGCCCGGCTTCAGACTGAGCGATGCCCCGTAGCTCGGCCCACCCGTCAGGGGGAACGTCATGCCGAGACCCAAGCCAAGGTAGGGCGACACCAAGTCAGGAACTGGAACCTTGCAGCCGAGGTCCACCTGGGCCCCTTTTAGATCGAACTGACTGATCGGAGTCGATCCCCAATTGTTGAGCTCGACTGAGCACGTCCCGGCGTGCCAATCGTTGTAGCCAATTCCCCAGGTGTAAGTCGGTAGGCCGCCCGCGGCAGGAGAGACCTCCTTCGCAATGCCTGCACGAACATAGGTGTAAGCGATGGGGGAGTAGCCGATGCGCGCGCCGACGGTGGACTTGCCCGAGCCCGTGGCGTACGAATCGAAGAGGCTTCCCGAGAAGCCCCAGCTGTCGCCTGCGACCGTAGGAATACCAAGCGTTATGGGGGCGTCACCCTGAAACTCGCTGGGTACGGCCAGACTGATCACTGCGGGCTGATGCTGTGCGACTGCGGCCGTTGCAGACACCTCGTAGGCAGCGGTGGGCTTCTCGCCCTCAGCACGAGCCTCCGCAACTTCGCATGACAGCTCGGGGACCGACGGCCGCGTCCCGGGGGGGGCAGTGGCCCGCGGTACAGCAACTGCGCCCTCAACGCTGCCTGCTGCCGGACTCGCGTCAAACACCGAAACTCCAGTGATCGGATCGGGGAAGCACTGCCGACGAAAGACGAGTTGGACGTACCACTGCTTCTGGCTGGGGAAGAGCGGGTTTTGGACGAACAACGTAGGCACGATTCGATCGCGCCCGGGCAAGAACCCCCAATCCCGAAAGCCCTGCCAGCCGTCGGCAGGAGGCTCAGCTGGCGTGCGCTCGAGCCCCTTGCTCCCGACACTCAGATTCCAGCCGTGCTTCTCGTAAAACACGTCGCAGTAGTTCCACGAGAGCACGATGCGCTCGATGCGCTCTCGCTCCTCCGGATACGCTCGATAAGCTCGCGCGAGGTCTCGAAGCGTCGAATCGACACGTGCAGCAAGCAGCGCTGTGGACGAATCCGGCTCCGGATTTAGCAGCCTATACACGGAAAGGTCGGCCTGTTCCATGCGCTCGATGGCGGTGTGCGCGGTGTCCTCAGACTGCGAACAATGAAGTAGACGTGTCGACCAAGTATCGACATCAGGACCGTCGGCGCGTGCGGATCTCGAAACGAGCAGAGCTGCGCTCCATGCAAAAATCACGAGCCAGCGCCTCATCCCTCATTTCCCACATGTCTCACAACATGCGGGCGTATCTATATGGAGCGTTTTTTTACAATGATCGCAGATGGCGTTGAGTGGACCCATCGCGCGATAGAGCAAAGCTTCCAAGATGATCCCGTTGGTATTGGCCGTGGTGACCTTGTTGTAGCCAATCCCCGACTCGTAGATACCCGAGTACCACCCTTTCTCGGGGTCGTATGCACTCGCAATCTGGGCAGAAAGCACGCTCGAGTACGGGTCCTCGGGATACATCGTGATCAAAGCAAACGCAGCCTTGGTAGACACGGAGCGCAGCGGGCTCTGATCCACACCTCGGTCAGTCAGACAATTCCAGGGCGTGCCTGCAGCGTAGATGGTGTTGTAGACGAAGTAAGGAGGTCGGTCGACGTTGTCCTCGGAGACCGCCGTCACGATTCCAGTTCGCTGCCAACGTCGCTTCTGTACTTCGTAGATGTTACGGACTAGCGGAGCATTCTCGGCATCGATCCCATTCTCCATCGCATCCAACACGTAGGACTCTGTGACGACGAAGTTGAACGCCCCCTGTTGACGCGGGTCCCGAAGGTCGACTGCGATTGGGACGTCGTAGATCATCACTGTCGAGGCATTCGCATTCTTGTAGCTGGCAGCGATGGTTTGATCAAAGCCGAGTCGCCGGAACATCTTCCCCGCGTACTGCTCGTAGCCGACTCTGCCTTCCTGTACCAAGGCCTCGTTCTTCGTAGCCGGCATGATGATCGTTCCGCGCATCTGACCACCATTGATCATTCGGCAGTATTTCCAGCGCTCGATCACCTTCTTCGCGGAATACGCGAAATGACTGTGCAGACATCCGAGCGCGTTGAGCGCAGAGGCCATCCGTCCCAAGTCTAGCGCCGAGAAGCCAATGCCATCGGTAGGCTTGTTGGCGTAGTCAGACATCACCCCCGTTTTGGTGTTGTATGCTTTGTTCGGCGCTTCGCCCTTGTAGAGCTTTTGTGTGTGCAGTGTGTTGAGCAGCGCCGCAATCCGGTCATCGAATTCCTTGCGGGTGATCAGCTCGAACTCCCGCGCCGCGAGAGTTGCAAACACCGATGAGCCCAGATCCCACATCGTGGTCGACGGATAGCCGTTCGCCGCGTTGACCATCCCCGTCTCTGGATTGTAGTTGTTCTGAAAGTACTTCCAGGCAATCTTGGCCGCCTCCATGTCGAGGTCGCACGGACGGCGCGAGACCAGACACTTGCGGTCGAGTGCGGGCGGCGAGAAGCATGCAGCAGCCGGACGACTCCAGATGATCGGGGGCGCCTTGGCGATCGCCACCTTCTTTACCGGGGTCGGGCAGCTAAGGGCGGCCTCCTCAGCGGAAAGACGACCCGGCACAGCGAGCAGACAGACAAGGACCCAGACCAAACTATGCAATCCTGCGGGGTTCAACGGCACGGTCAGTTCGTCCTATTTCTCGCTCGCGCGATGTCTAGAAATCTCACGCAGCAGGGGTCCCTCCTTGCGGTACAGCAGGATCTCCATCATGATCCCATTCGTATTCGCAGTGACTGCAGTGTTGACCTTGCCGGTCGCCTCGTATTTCCCCGAGTACCAACCCTTTGCAGGGTCGAACGTATCCGCCATACGAGTGCGCAGTAGGGTGCTGTAGTCGTCTGCGAAGACATACGCCCAGCCCATCGCAGCCTTGAGTGAAACGGAGCGGGCGTCGTCCGCTGCTCGACCATCGAACGCCGAAGTACTCCATGGCTTCATATCGTTCAGGATCGAGCCGTATACGAAGTATGGAGGACGGTCGATGTTGTCCTCCGAAACCGCCGTTAGCGTCCCCGTCTTGTGGTAGCGGGCACGCTGCGCCGCAAAGAGCGCACGCGCCAACGGCAGCGTGGTGTTTGTCAGGCCGAACTCGATGGCCTCGAGGATGTAGGGCTCTGACAGCACCGCATTCTGGGTCCCGTCATGCTTGGCCGGAAGTCGAGAGTCGTACGCAATCGGCTGCCCTGAAACCATAGCAATGGCGACGTGGTTATCGTAGCGCACGGAGCGACTCACATCGAGGCCGAGAAGTTGCAACGACTTGGCAGCGTACTGCTCGTATCCGAACCTTCCCTCTTGATGAAACTTGAGCTTTCCGTCTTTGCCGCGATGACTGCCGATTAGCTCGCCTCGGGAGACCACGCTGTCGAGATTCCATCGACCTAACAGCGCCCTCAACCGCTCCGTGTACTCCGGGTGTCCCCAAACCAGGCGAGTGACCGGAACGCCGATTCGTGCGATGTCGAGCGTTGACCAACCGAGCCCTAGTGGCGCGGGCTTGTTGTTGTAGTCAACCATCTGCAGCGTCTTAGTATTGTAGGCCTTGTTCGGCGCGACGCCCCCGACCAGCTCGAGCTTCTCGAGTGAGCTGAGAAGAAGGTCGACCCGCTCGTCGAACGTAGCCTGGTCGATTAGTTCGAATTCCTCCGCCGCCATGAGTGCCATCATGTACGCCGCCAGGTCCCACAGTGTCGTCGAAGGGAAGTTGTTCACCGAGTTCACCAACCCGGTAGTCGGCTGGTAGTTGTTCTCGAAATAGCGCCACGCAGTCTTGGCCCATTGGCGCTCCTCTTCGGACAGAGCCTTTCGGGTTGCACGCAGCTTGGGTACCGGCCCCTCAGCGACTCTGAGCTCAACCTCGAGAGTCGGCGAGGCCGCCGCGCGAGTGATGCTCGAAGGACTGACTCTCCACGCGACCAGCAGGGCAGCGCCGAGTCCAAGCAGAAACGCCAGATGCGCGCGAGCAGTGAGAAGACCCTGGACAAAGGACATGACCTTACGCTTTCACAGTCGCCGACGCGGCGCTGACCATCACCCAGAGAGAGAGTGCGTTGTTGAGCACCCAGAACACGTTCACAATGTATGCGCTTACATTGCCTTCACCGAGATATACCTGGTACCCCATCCAGGCCGCACCTAAGGCAGAAAGCACGACGATGGCGATGTGTGGCCATACGAGGACATAGTAGTTTCCCGACTGCCGAGTCTTGGGAGTGACGTGGAACTTGACCGGACGACCGAGAGCCACGTCTCGAAGGGCCTTGATGTTCAACCAAAAGAACGCAAGGTAGTACTGCTCACCACGACGAGAATCGACGCCCCAGGTCCCGACCATGAACGCGAGTCGGTTGACGATGATAAACGGTACGAAGTGCGCGTAGAAGTCGCTGTCATAGGCGGTTACAGGAGACCATCCTGAAAAGAAGTAGATCATCGGCGCAAGCAGGAACATCACGGTCCACAGCGGCGCAAAGTACGAGTAGATGGTGCTCCCGTAACAGAGCTTTTGCCAAGCGGACAGACCGGGCCTCCGCAAGGGGTTGTCGTTGCGGAAGATGTCGAGTGTGCCACCGGCATACTTGAACCGCTGGATCGACCACGTGAGCAGGTCCTGCGGTGACAACATCTTGGTCACGACGACGGGATGATAGACCGAGCGCCACTTCCGATGCTCGTCACTATGCAGCACAATACTGGTGTAGATATCTTCGGATACGTGGAACTTGTAGGGCGTAAACTCGATCTCTCGAGCCGCCTCGGCGCTCATCGCCGTGAACAGTTCCTCACGCATGACAGGATCGTGCACCTGAGTGGTGAACGGAGCTACCGCGCTGCTCACTTGCTCGGCGTAGGCCTTCAGCGCGGACTCCATCACCGCCTCTCGACGGTGGACGCTCCCGGCGCCGCAGCAGAAGGCAGCATTGCACCAGTTACGGCGCCTCTGAATGACATCGTAGAACAGCCGAGGGTCGTTGCCGAACGGGTCCGCGCCACAACTGATAACACCGAACACGCCCTCGATGAGGCGACCGAGCCCGCGCCCTGCCCCTCCGAGCCAGCCACCCAAAACCTCCGTGAGAGGCCGACCGCTCACTGTGTCGAAAAACCACTGCGGCGTCTGCACCCAGGCGACCCGGGAGTCGCGAAAGTAGCCCAGCGTTTCCTCCAATAGGTTTGGAAAAGGACGTGTGTCGGCATCGCAAATGACGAGAAGATCGCCCTGCGTTTGCTCCATGCCGTTCCGCATGTTTCCGGCCTTGTATCCGATGTTGGTCGCACGCGTGATGTAGCCGACGCCCTCGGCCTCCGCGACGGCCCGCATCTGCTCGCGCTTCCCGTCGTCCAGGACGTGAATGCGTACGTCGATCGGGTACGGGTACCTCATCGCTTTTGCATCGCGGATCGAACGACGCACCAGCTCGACATCCTCATTGAAGGTCGGAAAGAAGACATCGACGATGAGCGGCCGATCGCCTTCGAGAACGTCATCTGCGATATCGTTCCGCGTCGCTGGAAGGGGCGAGCGCGGCGTGTCGCCGCCTCTCCAGATGCTGAGGAAGAACAGCACCGAGCCGCCGAAGGCAAGCGTCTCTGCCGCCACCAGAGGTACCGAGAACCACCAGACGCTAAGGTTTAGCGACGCGGTCCAGCGCCACCACATGTAGTGCGAACCTAACGCCAGCGCAGCGACCGCCAATGCCTGATACACAAAGTCTCTGGCGGCGCTCGCTGGGACCGGTGGTGCAGGGACGCGCTGCTCAAATTCTTCAAAATACCAGGTGACGTCGGCTTCGCGTCCGAGCTGAGTGTTGTCCGCCAGCCCGGTCGTGAGGATAGACCCTGGGACAGACTTCGCGGACGAACGGTCGTTCGTCTGCTCCAGTGGCTCACTCGTTCGTGCGGGCTCGGTCATGGCTCGAAGTACCCTGCCTCGTAGGCGTTGCGGCTGAGAAGAGCGCCGTCACCGTCGAGCAACTCGAGGACGAGCCCCTCGGCAGCGCTCGGGCGCGCGATGGGTGATTTCAGTGCCAGAACATCGTCAGAAGGAAGATCGATAGGCAGAACCAGCGGTAGTCTTCCTTCCGGAACCGTGCGCACTAGTAGGGTGCAGCCAAGTGAAGCGCGCGCGACGTCGTTGATTACGAACAGCTCGATGGTGCGTGCGTTCTCGCGTGCAACGGCCACAGGGAGGACGGGCTGATAGGCGCGCGCCAAAGCAGAGTACCCGAGCTTTGGCTGGCGTAAGTAGTCGACCATGCCCCAGTTCATCGAGGGCCAGTGCTCTACCAACATGAACTGAAACACTGCCGATACGGGCTGCCACTTCTGTCGGCGGAGGTTTTCTGCTGCGAACTGCAGCAGTCGTGCTTGGTAACGCTGCGTGTTCTGAATCAGCGACTCGATCGAGGAGCCTAGCGGCACCTTCGCGATATCGCGCAGCTCTCTAAGCTGGAAATTGTGGTACTCCCAGACTTTCAGATTTTTTTCGATCGGCCACATTTGCTCGCGGCGCAGGAAGGTGGCGAGCGTACTGACACTCGGCACCGCTTGCGCGCCATATTCTGTAATCCACGAATGCGATTGAGGACGAGCAAAGCCTCGATAGCTACCATCGTACCACCCGGCCCACACATGATGCGCCGGACTGCCGTTCCCCTCGGAGGGTCGGCTTTGGTCCTCTGCCAACGCTGCGTATACGGCGCGCTCGAGGCCACGGTTCTGATCCGGGTCGTAGTCAGGATACTTCCACTTCATCCACTCCGAAGAATAGGGCGCCTCGTTGATACCGCTCCAGAACACGATGGAGGGATGGTTGTAGAGGACCGCGACCATTTCGTGGGCCTGGCGCGCGGCCTCCGCAGCGAACGCGGAGCTCTCGTCATAGCCCCATTGCAAGGGAAAATCCTGTAGCACCAACATGCCTCTCTCGTCCGCCAGGTCGTAGAATGCAGGCAACGTCACGTGGGCGTGTACGCGCACCGCGTTGATATGCGCCGCCTCCATCAACGCGAAGTCTCGAAGCAGCGTCGTTCGCGGGAAGTCAGCGAAGTACTGCGTGGCGATGTAGTTGGTGCCTCGGAGAAACAGCGGCCGCTCGTTGACCAGCAGCCTTCCGATACCGTCCCTGCGCACCGTGCGTATCGCAAAGCGTGCCGTGCTTCGGTCGACGCGTCCGGCGCCAGAGTCCACCGTGATGACGATTGTGTAGAGCTCGGACCTGCCATGTTCGCGCGGCCACCAGCGCCGCGGGCGGTACAGCTTGAGGTCAGTGCCCTCACCCCGGTAAAGTTTCCGAAGTGACCCACCGGCCACCCGCTGCCCATCTGGGTCGTAGATCTGATAGCGACTTTTTGCACTACTGGGGCCATCG
>JBEGTL010000308.1:0-9280 GCA_041179425.1 Pseudomonadota bacterium
ATCAAAGAGGGAACGGCCTACCGGTTCCTCGAGGTGACGCGTCAAATCGCAAAGGTCGATCAAGGTGCCGAACTGAGCACCATCGCCAAGTTGCTGCGCAACACGGTGCTGCCCATCTCGAACAGCTAGCAACCGGAGCTCGACGGCAAGTCTCCGCTCGAGGTCTTCATCGACGTCGTGGCCGAGGTCAACCGTAAGGACCCGACCGAGGACAGCACCGTCTCGCTCAGCGCCGAAGACGACAAGCTGGTGTTCGAGGGGCTCAGGCAGTTCCTGGCGTCCGAGGAGATCGGTCTCGAACGGCTGTACAAAGTAATCGAGAACCGGAACATCCAGTGATGCATAAGAACTTATCCCTTGTGCTGCGCGGCCTCGCTGCGCTGGTCATCGTCTTGCCCGCTGCCACCGTTCACGCGGGCGGTCTGTACATGTTCGACCGTGGCGCGCGGCCGCTGTCGCGCGGCGGCGCCTTCGTGGCGGGTGCCGACGACCCAAGCTCGCTCTGGTACAACCCCGCGGGTCTGGCCGACAGCAAAAACCAGGTCCTCACCGATGCCGTGCTGACCATCATGCTGGCCGACTTCACGCGGGTGAGCGTCGCCGGCGAAGGCGGTCAGGACGTCCGCTACGCGACCGTCAAGCCCAAGCCCACGCCGCTGCCCATCCCCACGCTGGCGATGTCGCACACGCTGGGGCTCAAAGACTTCACGTTCGGCATCGGCATCTTTGCGCCCAACACCATCCTGATGAACTGGCCGCACAGCGTGAAGGTCGACGGGCAGAACCAGGCCGCGCCCACCCGCTACTCGCTGATGGGCCTCAAGGGCAGCATCTTGTCCAACCTGGCGATCGGCGCTGCCTGGCACGGCCTCGAGGGGCTCTCCATCGGCGCCGACGTGCAGCTGGTGGGCGGCATGTTCAAGGTCCAGCAGGCGCTCAGCTCGTGCGACCGATTTATCTGCGCCTTCCCAGAGCAGCAGGACTTCGACGCCATCGCCGACGTCAAGCTCTCGCCGGCGTTCGGCGTCACGGGCGTGTTCGGAATCACCTACGACATGGGCCTGATGCGGCTCGGCGCCTCGGCCATGTTGCCGTACTCGCTCGAGGGCACCGCCAAGCTCGACGTCAAGCTGCCCACCAACCCGCTGTTCGCGGACGCAAAGGTGGTCGGCGACAAAGCTGACTTCGGAATCAACTTTCCGCTCATCCTCCGGGTCGGCTCCGAGCTGCGTCTGGTCAAGTCGCTGCGGCTCGAGGGTGCCTTCGTGTGGGAGCAGTGGTCGGCCCAAAAGGAGATCGCGATCGTCCCCCACGACATCCAAATCAAAAACGTGACGGGCATCGGGGACTACCAGGTGGGCAAGGTCACGGTCCCCCGGAACATGAAAGACACCTGGAGCCTGCGCGGGGGGTACGAGTTTTTCGTGCCCAGGCGCTGGAGCCCTGGGGGGGTCAAGCTGGTCATGCGGGGCGGTCTAGCCTACGAAAAGGGAGCTTTTCGAAGCAATGCGATGACGCCCCTCACCTTGGATAGCGACAAGGTTGTGCTTACTGGAGGATTCGGTATCAATCTCCATAAGCGAGTCAGGTTCGACACCGTGGCTGGCTACATCTTCATGAAGGACATGAAGGTGCGTGACAGCAACATCGAGCAGCCACAAGCTATTCGTCCCACCACTAGCGGCTTCGGCACGCCACTCGGCAACGGAGACTACAACATGGACGCTCTGTATCTGGGTGGTGGCTTTGCTGTCGATATCAACTGAAGTCGCCACCACTCCCCACGGGAAACGCGTGTCAGAAAACCATGAGGCGACCGTCTCGTTGCGCTGGGTGATCCCGTTCATGAGGGTCACTGGCGCTTCGCCGACCGACATCCAGATCCTGCAGCGCGAGGGGATTTCCCTCAAAGACTTCGCCAACCCCGACACGCGCATCCGGCACAGCGCGATGATGGAGTTGCTCGAGGCCGCCGTGCAGCGGACGGGCGACCCCACGCTCGGACTGCGGGCCGGAGAGCGCTTCGAGGTCGGCGACTTCGACGCGCTCGAGTACGCCGCGCGCAGCTGCGCCACCCTGCGCGACGCCATCATGTGTGGTTCTCGCTACATGTACCTGATGCACGGCGCCCAAGAGCTGCGCCTCGTCGAGGAGGGCAGCTTCGCTGCCTGGGAGCTGCGCATCACCGACGACGTGGCCCAGCCGCCGGCCGCCAACGACTTCGCGCTCACCAGTGCCGTCTCGTTCGCGCGCCGCTACACGGGCCAGCGCAACGTGCTGCGCGAGGTGCACTTCCGGCACGCCGAGGCGACCAACGCCGCCGAGTATGCGCGCATCTTCGACGGCGCCGAGATCAAGCTGGGCATGCGCCACAACGCGCTGGTGTTCACGCGCGAGCACCTCGACTCGCCGATGTCGCACGCCCATCCGGGTCTGCAGGCGGCCTTCGACCTGCACGCGAGTGCCATGCTCGAGCGCCTGCGCCGTGCCGATGGCATTGGGGGGCGCGTCCGCCAGCTGCTCGTCGAGCAGCTACGCGCCGGGGACGTGAGCATGGCGACGGTCGCGCGACGCCTCGCGATGAGCGTGGCCACCCTGCGCCGCCGCCTCGGCGACGAGAGCACGAGCCACAGCGAGATCCTCGACGACGTCCGCCGCGAGCTGGCCGAGAAGTATCTGGCCGATATGTCGCTCGCGATCAGCGAGGTCGCGTTCCTGCTGGGCTTCTCCCACGTCACCGCGTTCTACAAGGCATTCCGCCGCTGGTCGCAAGGCGTCACGCCCGCAGAGTTCCGCGCCCAGTCCCAGCGTAGATAAAAACGGGCGCGCCTGCGCCGCGATCCGGGCCGCGATCCGCCACCGCTTCTTCCGGTCCGTGCTCACCGACAGAAGTCGGCTCCGCGCGGTTCTCAGAACCGGCGGCGCCTCGCAACCCGGCTCGCGACGCATGCGTGCCCGTTTTGCTAATCTGCCTGGTCTGGATGGCTGACAGGGTAGAAAGAAAGGCGAGGAGTCGGGTTGTCGTCGACCTCGCGACTGCGCTGGCGTGGCTGGCTGCGCATGGGAGCGAGGCCACTCGCGAGGGGATGGCTCGCTACGGCATCCCGAGTACGCACGCGTACGGCGTGACCGTCGGGGCGACCAAGGCCTACGCCAAACAGATCGGGAAAGACCACGCGCTCGCGTTGGCGCTTTGGGAGTCCGGTCGGTACGAGGCGCGGCTGCTCGCCTCGTTCGTCGGTGAGGCCGCGGAGCTCACCTCGAAACAGATGGATGGGTGGGCGTCTGCCTTCGACAAACTGGGCCGTGTGCGACACGGTCTGTTTTCACCTGTTCGCTCGCTCGCTCGCTCGCTCGCTCGCCGCTGGCGTGGACCAAGGTCAAGGCGTGGGCCACAGCCACCGCGGAGTACAAGAAGCGCGCGGCGTTCGCGCTGCTCTGGGGCCTCACGGTGCACGACAAAGAGGCTCCCAATGAGAGCTTCTTGGCGTGCCTGCCGCTGATCGAGCGAGCCGCACGAGACGAGCGCGACCACGTGAAGAAGGGCGTGGACATGGCGTTGCGCGCGCTCGGCAAACGAAACCCCGCGCTGAAGAAGAGCGCGCTCGCGCTCGCCTGCACCTTGCGTGATGCGAGCGATGCGCCGAGCGCCTGGATTGGACGAAGTACCCTGCGCGATCTGAACAAGCGCTGAGGTCACCGTCGTCGGAGAGGGGCACGCGTGCGGGGCGCGTCGGTCGCTCGCCCGTTTTAGAAGGACGGAGCGGGCTCGGCGACGCAGCGACCGTCCTCGCAGAACGCCTCCTGACCGAGGCAGGGCGCTACAAAACAGGCGACCTCGTCGCCCGCGCACTTGGGGGCGCTCTGACCCGAGCCCAAGGCCAAGCAGTTGCAACCGCCACAGTAGCTGTCGACGAGCCTGCAGTCGGAGTCGGTCTCGCAGACCCGCTTGGAAGTTGGCGCGCAGAATGCGATGCCCGCCTGCTGGACGCACGTGAAGCCATTGCGGCAGCGCAGCAGGTCGCACGACGACCGGCCCGCGATACTCAGATCGTCCGCTTTCTCCGTTAGCTCCGGCGTGTCGCTCGGCTCGTCCGCAGCGCATCCAAAAGCCGCCCACATCACGGCGCACAACCCAGCTCCGAGTGTCTTTTTCATACTCGCTCTCCTCCACGGAGGATCACGTGTCGCCGTGCCCCCGCGAACGGCTGACGCTGCAAGGGTCGTGCGTCGCGCCTGGGCGCAAAAAGGGCAGTTCCTTCGCGCGCGGCCAGCGTTTTGTGCGTGGGCACGCGCGGTCGTGGCTGGGCACGTGTCCAAGGCCAAAAGCGAGGCTGATGACCTGCGACAAAAAGGACAGTCCCCGCTGGGGGGTACGCGCCGTCGTGCGGTGGCCGGGCTCCCGGGTTCTCTCGGGAGGTACGAAAGTACAGTCGTCTGGCCTACACCCAGCGCGACTTGAGCGGACCGCGCGCGCCGTAGATCGGGTCGCGTGCCGGAAGGGGGACGCTCTCGATCTGCTGCGTCACGCTCGGCGGCTCCTGGCCCTTGCCGTACAACATGTCGTACGGCCGGCCGCCCGCGTAGGCACCGACCACACGGAAGTTGATGCTGCTCTTCACACAGCGGTGCGCGACGCCCGCGGGCAGCACCAGCACGTCACCCGGGTGGAGGTCGCAGGTCGGACCAGCTGGACCGCCGAGCTGCACGCGCGCACGGCCCGTGAAGCAGCCAAGCACCTCGTGCGCCGTGCTGTGAAAGTGGTGCCGGTCGTACACCACGTCGCGCCAGCTGCCCGTCCAGGCATTGTCTGCAAAGGTCTGCTCGAAGCGCGCGGCCAGCGCCTCTTTCTCGAGGCCAGTCAGCGCATCGCGATAAATGAGAACCGGGAGTCGCTCGTTGTTGGGAAACGCACCACGGGCAGCAATACGATGCTGCTCCAAACGTCCTGCACGCATACGACGCGAAGTACGCGCAAGGAACGCTTCGTGCAAGGTAGTTCGACGCGGCGACGTGTCAGCGCGCGTAGCGAGCGGACTGCTACTCTTCGTCCTTCACGCCGGCGAGCTTCTTGGCGAGGCGCTTTTTACCCTCGAAGTCGGCCATGCGGGCGATCTGAACACGCTGGGCCTGGGGCGAGCCCGCGCCGTGCATCGACTCGGTCAGGTAGCCGACCGCGTTGCGACCCATGGTCATGTTCTCGATCAGGCGCAGCACGCGGCGACGGTTGTCGACCGAGACGCCCGGCCGGCCCGCCAGGTACTTCTGCAGCAGAGGCCCTGCCTTTTCGTGCTTGAAGTCGGCGTCTGACGGCAGCGTGACCATGAGCCCGCCTGCCAGGTCTTGGGCCAGCCGTGAGATCTCGTACGGGAAGCGCGTGACGTTGTGTTTGCACACGTTGGCCAGCATCTCGTCGCACTGGTAGTTGCCGGCCGACGTGGGCTTGCTCTCGTGCGACGCCGCGATGCCCGCGCCGTAGATGGTCTCGTTGAGGTGCGTCATCTCTACGAGCTTGTCGCGGATGTGCGAGGCCTTGGCGACGCCGTTGTAGTCGGCGATGGTCGCCGCCGCGCCGATGATGACGTCGCCGAGGCCCGTCTTGCAGACGTAGCTGCGGCGGTGGTAGGCGGTGAAGCGCTCGACCAAGCTCGCTGCGAACTGCCACTCGCCGTCCATGAACACGTGGCTGGTGGGGACGAACACGTCCTCGAAGATGATCAGCGCCTCTTGGCCGCCGAACTTCTGGTTGCCGTTGTCGATGTCGGTGTCCTCGAGCGCGCGCGAGTCGCAGCTCTGACGACCGTAGACGTAGCTGATGCCGGGGTGGTCGACCGGGATGGCCGCGCAGATCGCGTAGTCGCGGTCTTGCTCGCCGAGCCGCATGGTGGGCATGACCAACAGCCAGTGCGAGTTGATGCAGCCGGTCTGGTGCGCTTTGGCGCCGCGCAGCACCACGCCGTCGGGGCGGCGCTCGACCACGCGCAAAAACATGTCGGGGTCGGCCTGCTCGTGCGGAGCCTTGCCGCGATCGCCCTTGGGGTCGGTCATCGCGCCGCCGACCACGTAGTTCTCGCGCTGCATGTGCTTCACGAACTCGGTGAAGCGCGTGTGGTAGGGCGTGTTGTTCGCCTTATCGATGTCGAACGTGACCGAGAACATGGAGTTGATGGCGTCCATGCCGACGCAGCGCTGGAAACAGGTGCCCGTGCGCTGGCCGAGCTTGCGCTGCATGCGGTTTTGCAAGACCACGTCGTTGACGTCTTGCGTGACCTGCAGGAAGCGGTTGACGCGCTGCCCGGTGAGCTTGGAAGACGCCGTGGCCAGCTCGGGCTCGTCTTCGGCGAGCTGATAGGTGTCGGCGACCGCGTTGATGGAGGGCCGGATGATGGGGTGGTCGACGGGTTCGTCGACTAGCTGCCCGGACAAATACACGCGCAGCTTTCGGCCGCGCAGGCTCTCGATGTACTCAGCTGCGGTGCGAATCGGCATAAGACGGGTCGTAGCATGAGAGCCGTCTGCCGTGCCGCAACGAAAGGCCCAGGGCACAGGTGTGCGACCGCACGCTTTATCCGCGAATTCACAGCGGAACGAGCGATGAGCGGAACGGACAAGGTGGGCCCGAGGGCGACCCGGTCTTACTCTTCGGAGTCGAACAAGCTCGCGTTGTGCGAGGCCTTTGCGGGCGCCGGGGCCGCTGCCTCGTCGGCCTCGCCGGCCTCGCCGCCGGCCGTGTCGCTGTCCCCTGCTTCGGGGTCATCGAGCGTGGGTTTGGCCTTGGCCTTGGGGGTGCTTTCTTGTGCGGAGTCTCGCGAGTCTGCCGCGCCGTCGGGTGGCTCGGCACCATCGGCCAAGAACGCGAACGCGTCGCGCGCCGTCTCCTCCGGGTACTCCTCCATCGGGATGTGCCCAGCCTCCGGGTATGTCTTGAGCTCCAGCTGAGGCAGGTCGTGCTGCCAGCGTTCGATGAGCGTCGAGGGCACCCAGCGGTCTTTCTCGCCCCACATCAACAGCGTCGGAGCCTTGATCTCCGGGATGTGCTGCACCAGCTCCTCGGTGTCGGCGTACTTCTTCAGCACGCGGAAGTACTGCACCATCGAGTGGCGGTGACCCTCGCGCAAGAGCAGCGCGTGATAACGATCGATGGTCTCGTCGCTGACGTTGTCCGGGTTGCCGTACACCTTGCGGATGTTGCGCTTGACGATGAAGCGCGGCGTCGACAGCTGCGCTGCGGCACCAAACACGTGGCCCGAGGCGAGCCCGATGATGAACGGTAAGTCTTGCGGGTAGCTGGCCGGATCGATCAACACCAGCTTCTCGACGCGCTCCGGAAACTTGGTGGCGTAGTACCAGGCCAAGAAGCCGCCGAGCGAGTTGCCGACGATGTGCATCTTTTCGTAGCCGAACTTCTTGCGCGCCTTCTCGATGAACTCGACCGCGTACTCGGGCGTGTACTTGTCGTCGTCCGCGAACGACTCGCTCAAGCCAAAGCCCGGGATGTCGACGCGGATGACGGTGAAGTTTTCTTTGAGCAGCGGCACCCAGCCGTCCCAGGTGTGCAGCGAGGCCATCACGCCGTGCAGCAGCAGCACCGGCGGGCCCTTGCCCTCCTTGGTGTAGTGCATGCGCACCCCGTCGATCTCCATGTAGCGAGAGTTGGGCTTCTCGTACTCGTCCTCGAGCATGTCGAGGGGAATGGAGCGCATCCCGAGGACCTTGCAGCCCCCCAAGGAGATAAGGGCGAGCGTCAGCAGGGCAGCGCGCGCGTAAGCAGAGTGACGGAGTCGCATGGGGGAGGTCTAGGAAACCTGGGCCAACTAAGCATTGACTGCACGTGGTGCGCCTCTTACCCCGGCCACGCGGCGGGACAATTCGGCAACCGATTCGGCGCTCTGAGCCGGTCCCTCGCGGCCGGCGGCTTGCCCCGGCGCTGCTGGCAATCGTACAACGGGCCCCATGAGTGCGACGTTTGGGCTGGTCGGAAAGGTAGCTGTGGTCACGGGCTCTACGCGCGGCATCGGCTGGGCGGTGGCAGAGCAGCTCGCGGCAGAGGGGGCGCACATCGTCATCAACGGGCGCGTCGAGAGCCCGCAGATCGCCGAGCGCGCGCGCGAGCTGAGCGAGCGCTACGGCGTCGAGACGCTGGGCGTCGCGGCCGACGCCTCGGACAGCAAGCAGGTCGGCGCGCTGTACCAGGCGGTGTTCAGGCGCTGGCGCCGGCTCGACGTGCTCGTCAACAGTGCGGGCATCTTGCGCGATGCGCTGATCGGCATGATCGCCGACGAGCTCATTCGCGAGACCATCCAGGTCAACCTGGTGGGCTCCATCTACCACCTGCAAGCCGCGGCCAAGCTCATGGGACGCGCCAAGTCAGGCTCGATCGTCAACCTCACCTCCATCGTCGGCGTCGAGGGCAACGAGGGCCAGGCCGTCTACGCGGCGTCCAAGGCGGGCGTCATCGGCCTCACGCTGGCATCGGCCAAAGAGCTCGCGCCCCAGGGCATCCGCGTGAACGCGATCGCGCCTGGCTTCATCCACACCGACATGACCGCGCAGCTTTCCAAAGAGAAGTACGAGCTGCGCTCTTCTCTCATCCGCATGAAGCGCGTCGGCACGCCCGAAGACGTCGCGCGCGCCGTGCTCTTCCTCGCGTCGGACCTATCGTCGTACGTCACCGGTCAGGTGCTCGGCGTCGACGGCAGCATGCAGATCTGAGGCACGTGGCGATCAAGATTCGAGCTTATCAACCGAGCGATCGCGAAGCTGTTCGCTCCATCTGTTGCGAGACCGGCTACCTCGGCGCTCCGGTCGAGCCCATCTACGCCGACCGGCCGAGCTTCGCGGACCTCATCACCAGCTACTACACCGACGTCGAGCCCGAGAGTGCGCTCGTGGTCGACGTCGACGGCAAGGTCGTGGGCTACCTGCTGGGCTGCCTCGACAGCCGCAAAGCCTGGAGCGCCGAGCGCATCGCGCTTCGTCACGTGTTCACGCGCGGTGTGTGTTTTCGGCCCGGAACCGCAGGGTTTTATTGGCGCAGTCTGTACGACGGCACGGTCGACGGCGTGCGTGGCGCGACCCAACGACCCGAGCCCGACCTGACGAAGTGGCCGGGGCACACCCACTTCAGCGTGCTGCCCGAGGCCCGGTCCCTGCCGGTGGTGCCGGGCTTGTTCCGTCAGTTCTTCAAGCTCGCCCGCGAGCGTGGCTGTCACGCGGTGCACGGCGAGGTGTTCGTCGAGAACGAGCGCGCGATGGCGATGCACAAGGCCCTCGGCTTCTC
>JBEGTL010000309.1:0-9268 GCA_041179425.1 Pseudomonadota bacterium
TCGGCCACCTTGAGTTGTTGGTCACCGAGGAGGTTGAACCCGCGTCTGTTCAACACGCCCGTGAGCTCGTCGTGGAGTGCCGACAACCGGACCTGTTCTTCGAGCTGTCTTCGCGACGTGATGTCGCGCCCCACGTTGACCGCGCCGAGTAAGGCGCCTTGCTCATCGCGAACGGGACTGCCCGTCACGCTGTGCCACTGCCCTTCGCGCCAGCCAGGCATCTTCATCCAGAGCAACACCTCTTCGACGTTCTCGCCTCGCAGCGCGCGCGTCAGCGGGTACTCCTCGGGCGGGCAGCGTGTAACCTGGTCTGCCAAAAAGATGCCGTAGCCAGGTTCCCACGCGGAGGGAAGGCCGTCGGCCAGGTCAGGCCCGAAGTGGCGCTTGGCCGCATCGTTGAGGATGGCGAGCTGTCCACCCGCGTCGGTGACGATGACCACCTCTGTCATGCTCTGCAGCACGGCGCGCACGATCGCGCTGTGTTGCGCGGCGGCGTACTCTGCTTCGACGCGCGCACTGATGTCTTCGACGTGCACGTTGAAAAAGCGTGGGGCGCCGTTTTCGGCGCGCACCAACGACACCGCGAGCTGCGTCCACACGATGCGGCCATCGCGATGCAGGTACCGCTTGCGTGTGCTGTACGCATCGATGGCCCCGTAGCGAAGCAACGCGAGCTGTTCACGGTCTACATCGAGATCATCGGCGTGGGTGATGCGCTGATAGGTGGAGCGCAGCAGGTCTTCGCGTGAATAGCCGATGATCCTGCACAGCGCGTCGTTGACGCGAAGCCAGCGGCCGTCGGGTGCGATCAGTGCGATCCCAATCGGAGCGTGGTCGATGGTCAGACGCAGCTCTTCTTTGGTTTCACGCAGCGCTCGCCGCGTCGCGTAGGCCAGGGCGTGCGCCCGCACGCGTGCGACGAACTCGACAGGGTCTGGAAGCTTGACCAGGTAGTCTGCTCCGCCCATGGCGAAGACGCGCACTTTTTCTCGTACGTCTGCGAGGGAGGAGAGCACGACGACGGGCGTGTCGGAGAGCTCTTCGGTACCGCGGTAGTCGGCCAGCAGCTCGAAGCCACTGCGAGCGGGCATGACGAGATCTTGCAGGATCAAGGCAGGTCGAATGCGCCGGGCATGCTCGAGGGCGAGCGTGGCCTGCATGCAGACGAACAGCTCGATGTCGGGCGCCGTGCCGAGCGTCTGGCGCACCCACTCCACGAGGGTGGCTTGGTCCTCGACGAGCAGAACGCGGTGGCGGGGTGCCTCTGCTGCGTCTGCGTGCACGCCTTCAGACACTCTCATTTTTCTCCGTCGGCAGGTCTCGAGTTCGCAGCGTCATCTCGAGGGTCGAATCGTCTGTGCTCACTATCGTGAACTTTGCCGGTGACCGTGCCTCGCGCACATTGTGGGAGCGCGACTTCGCCATGGCTCGCACCATGGTACGTCCAACCCTTGCGATGGGGCTGCACGGACTACGACTTAACTGCGACAATCCCAACTGATGGGTAGTCCTGGTCCGGCGCGGCGTTGCCTACCGCGGACAACGAGAGCTTTCGCGCGCTCCCGCTGTATGCGAAGGGAGACGCGCAGCGTGTGCTGGGCGGGCTGGTGCTGCCGAGCAAACACGCGGGTCGACTCGCAAGCGATGTGCTTCGCGCGCTGGCAGAGCGCCTGGAGCACGAGGAAGGCGGCGACACCGAGGTGCAGACTCAGCCAGACGCCTCGGGAGACGCCTGACGTTCGGTGCGCCGGCTGACCCATGTACCTACTGTCGAAGTACCCTGGCACCGCGCGAATCGGCGACGAATATGCGACGGATTTGAGCTGGCCGAGTTACGGAGGTCCGACCAGGTTGGGATATAGAGAGACGGCAGAGAGGTAGCGTGTATGACCTTGAGTCGTCTTGGACTGTGCGTGGGGTCTTTGGTCTGTTCGCTTTCGTTTGGAGCCCTCGCGGGATGTGCCGAGGACACCCCCGCTACGGAGGGCAGGGGCAGCCCTTCCACGGGTGACGAAGACGAAGACGAGGACAGCGAGTCGGACGACTCCGACGAGACCAGCGCCACCGTCGATGCGGGCAAAGCCGTCGATGCGGGCAAAAAGGACGCAGGCAGTCCCAAGTCCGACGCTGGCAAGCCGTCGTTGCTCGACGCGAGCACGGCGCCCGCCATCAAGGTGGACGCGGGCTCGACTTCTCCCGATGTAGGCAGCCGCGCTGACGCGACGGTCGACGCGCCGAGCGAGCGGGTGGACTACGGGATGGGTGACGGCAAAGACGTGATCACCATCGGCGACTCGTGGATGCTGCTCTCGGCTGGCACGGGCATCGAGGTCAGCCTCGAGAAGGCCAGCAAGCGCGACTACCGCAACTTCGGCGTGCCCGGCACCAAGCTGCTCGACGAGGTGATCCCCAAGCAGTACGAGACGGCCAAGGGGCAGGGCCCGGTCAAGACGGTGATCATGACCGGCGGCGGCAACGACATCATCCAAGACAAGCCTACCGACTGCGTCGACAGCGCGTTTGGCGACGTGTGCAAGGCACAGATCGACAAGGTGGCGGCGCGGCTCGTCAAGCTGTGGGACGAGATGTCGGACGACGGCGTGCAAGACGTGGTCATCATCGGCTACACACGCAAGGCCTCGCTGCTGCTCTCGCCGCTGGCCAAGTCTGCGGAGTACTCCAACATGACCATCCCGCCGCTGTGCGCGGCCGTGAAGCCGCCGCTGAGGTGTCACGCGATCGACTCCGACACCGTGTTCGACGGCGCGACGCGCGAGGGCATCCATCCTACCAACGCGGGCTACGACAAGATCGGCGCGGCCGTGTGGCAGCTGATGCAGGACGAAGGCGTGCGTCGCTGAGGGGCGCACTAGCTCTCTGAACAGGTCATGATCGGAGCCCTTGCAGGGCGTGTGCCCCCGAGCGCACGCCGTTTGCATGTGCAGAATGTCTCACGCGAGGTCAGAAGCGTCTGACCTGGTGCTGGCACATGGCTGCAGAGAGGATGATCATGAGAGGGAATCAAGACTGGCGCGCGCGCGCATCGACGGCGGCGGAGGTCGTCGAGCATCTGCGCAACGACGCGCGCGTGTTCGTGCACGGCGCGGCGGCAACGCCGGTCACGTTGCTCGACGCGATGGCCGACCGGCCCGACCTCGAGCGAGTGCTGCTCTATCACCTGCACCTGGAGGGCAGCTGCCGGTTCGCGGACCCCGGACAACGCGGGCGCTTCGTGTCCCACTCTTTGTTTACCGGCCCGCCGCTGCGTAGGCCCATCGCCGAGGGGCGCGCCGAGTACATCCCGGTGTTCTTGTCGGACATCCCCGCGTTGTTTGCCACGCGCCGCATCCCGCTCGACGTGGCCATGGTGCAGCTGTCTCCGCCCGATAAGCACGGCAACTGCACCCTCGGGACCTCTGTCGACGTGGCCAAGACTGCCACTGAGCTTGCGCCCATGGTGCTGGCGGAGATCAACGAACAGATGCCGCGCACGCACGGCGCCACCGTCGTGCCGTTGTCGCGGCTGACCGCGTTCACCCACACCGATCGACCCCTGATCGCCCACGAGCCGAGCGAGATCTCTGCCGTCGAAGCACAGATCGGGGCCCACATCGCAGCGCTGGTAGAAGACGGCGCAACCCTGCAGATGGGCATCGGCGCGATCCCGGATGCGATGCTGGAGCGTCTCGGCAACAAGCTCGCGCTGGGTGTCCACACCGAGATGTTTTCGGACCGCCTGCTGCCGCTGATCGAGAACGGCGTGGTGACCAACGCCGAGAAGCGGGTGCACAGGGGGCGCACGGTCACGAGCTTCGTCAGCGGTTCCAAGCGGCTGTTCGACTTCGTGCACGACAATCAGCTCGTCGAGTTTCATCCGTGCGACCGCACCAATGACACGGCCTTGATCCGCAAGAATCCGAAGGTGTGCGCCGTCAACTCGGCGCTCGAACTCGACCTCAGCGGCCAGGTCTGCGCGGACTCCATCGGACACGCCATCTACTCCGGTATCGGGGGGCAGATGGACTTCATGCGGGGCGCCGTGCTCTCCGAGGGCGGCAAGGCCATCCTCGCGCTGCCGGCCACGGCCAAAGGCGGTCAGCTGTCGCGCATCGTCAGTGCGCTCAAGCCGGGTGCGGGCGTGGTCACCACGCGCGGCCACGTGCAGTATGTGGCGACTGAATATGGCGTGGTCGACCTGCACGGCCTGAGCCTACGCCAACGAGCCGACGCGTTGATCTCGATCGCGCACCCCGACTTTCGCGCCGAGCTCCGGCGCGAAGTCAATGCGCTGCGCCACTTCGACCTGGGCTGACGACCTCGGGCCGGCGCTGTGGGGCGCGGGTGGGGGACGCGCAAACTTTGCGCCCTGGGGCGCTGCTTCGCGAAAGAACTGCGCGTGGCGCTCGATGAAGAGCCCTCGCGCGTCGATCACCAAACGCTGTCTTGAACGTTCGCGGCCTCTTACGTGGCGACAGAGTGCGCGGTGGCATCCCGGATGCATTCCCCGCTGGGTAGCGCATGACGGAAGCGAAGAGTCAGAGTGCATTCTACACCGGTGGCTGGCTGCTCGCGTCGTGTGTGGCCGTCGGGCTGGTAGCCGGCGTGGGAGCCTTCACCTTTCGTTACGCGAAGGGGCTGTCTTACTTCAGCAAAGACCCAACGGCCTGCGTGAACTGCCACATCATGCGTCCGCAGTACGACTCGTGGCAGAAGTCGAGCCATCACGCCGTGGCGGTGTGTATCGACTGTCACCTGCCGCACTCGTTCGTGGAGAAATACTTGGCCAAGTCCGAGAACGGCTATCGACACAGTAAGGAGTTCACCGCGCAGACCTTCCATGAGCCCATCTTGGTGCAGGCGCGTGGTCGCGCGATCCTCCAGGAGAACTGCGTCGGCTGTCACGACGACGTGACCCACGAGATCGCAACGGGTCCTCGCGGCGCGCGCGACGAACTGCGCTGCGTGCACTGCCACGTGGGCGTGGGCCACGGCGAGCGCGCCGGGCTCGGGGGCCCGCTGCACGAGCTCGATCTCGCTCCTCTTTCCTCCACTCTCCACGACCCCTGACGAGACGGTAAGTCATGTTGCCCCATCACAACCCTGGATTTCTCAGCCGACGCAGCACGTACATCGTGCTCACGCTCTCGGCTTCGATGTTGGCCTTGGGCATCAGTGCGTTGCTGACCAACATCTTCGAGAAGAAGGTCGAGCAACGAAATCCGTACGTGCGGCTGGTGAACGTCGGCGAAGACGACACGGACCCCGCCAAGTGGGGCAAGAACTGGCCCCTGCAGTACGACGGCTACCGACGCACTGCGCTGCCCACCAAGACGCGCTTTGGTGGACACGGCGGGAGCGAGGCGCTGCCCGACGAAAAAATCGAACGTGACCCGTGGCTCAAGCGCATGTTTTTGGGCTACGCGTTCTCCATCGACTACCGCGATCGGCGCGGACACGCGCACATGCTCGAAGACCAAGAGGCCACGCAGCGCTTGACCAAGCCGCAGTCTGGCTCATGTCTGCACTGCCATGGGTCGGTGATGCCGCTGTATCGAGCGCTGGGCGACGGCGATGCCATGCGCGGCTTCGAGAAGACGTACACGTCTACGTATCAGGAGCTCGACAAGAAGCTGCAAGACACGGGTCACGATCATCCGGTCAGCTGCGTCGACTGTCACGACCCGAACTCGATGGCCCTGCGCGTGTCGCGTCCGGGCTTCATCAAGGGCATCCAGCGACTGGCCGAGTCCAGCGCCGCCGTGCCGGCCCTGCCTTCGATCGATCTGTGGCGCGAGAGCAAGCGCAGCCAGCCCTACGACCCCAACCTTCGCGCTCGTAGAACAGCCGCGCGCGCTGGTTCTGCTCCAGGACCCACAGCACGGCGGTGCCAAACATCATCGCCTTGAGCTGGGCGGTGGTGTACGCGAGCAGCAGGTGGCCGACGCCGGTGCCAACCACGCGCTCGCTCACGTACAACGAGTACACCTCGCCGACGGTGCCGCTGTCGGCGCGCACGGGGCCTGCGGAGACCAGGCCACAGTGACCTTCGTCGTCGAGCGCCACCCAGGTGACCATGCGCAGGTCGCCCGCTTCGAGCAGCTGCGTCCAGCTGCGCGCGCGCCGCTCGGCCGAGAGTTGATCGAGGTAGCTCTGCGGGAGTAGGCCCGGGTACGCCCAGCGCCAGCTCTCGATCTGAACGCGTGCGATCTCGAGCGCATCGGTGGCGACGGCAGGACGAACGCGCAGGGCCATGCGCCGAGTGTACATGAGCGAACCAACACGCGCGGCGGAGCCTCCAAAGGAGCCCTCGAGGGGGGGGCTCGATTTTTTAGGCCCAGGTCCGCTCGACCTAGGCACAGCATCAACGTCGTACGGATCGCCAGAGTGTCGCGGGCGTGGTGACGTAGGCTTCGACCGACCCAAAACGTACGGTCTGTCCAGGCTCTACCTTGGTGCGTTTTTCGATGCGCGATCCGTCGACGTAGGTGTGGTTGGTGCTGCCCATGTCTTTGACCATCAACCCGGTCTCGACGCCTAGCTCGAACCAGGCGTGGAACTTGGACACGGTGTCGTGACGCAGCACCACGTCGTGGTTGCGCGCTCGACCCACCGACACGTGCTGCAAGAACGAGCTGCTGTCGCGCTTGTGAATGGGGACGATGTGACAGAAGCGCGTGCGGAGCTCAGGCGGGATGCGGTCGACGGGACTGTCTGCTGCGGCGTTCGCCGCGGACGCGCTCGTTGGCGCGCCCAGGGACGCTCTCGCGCGCGGTGTCGCGGGCAGAAACGCGTCTTCGGGCGGGTGCGACACGGCCGTACGAAGGACCTGCCCTTCCATGACGGCGGCCGCCGCCTCTTGGTCGAGCAAGCCGGTGCCCAGCTCGGAATCGGCCGAATCGAGCAAGATGACGAGCAAGTACGCGCTCGGTAGCGACCCGACGAACGAGTCCATGGATTGGTGCAGCGCCTGCACTACGAGCTCCGTGGGCCGCCAATAAGCTCGTTCGGACGAGGAGGACATGGTCACCCTGAGTATGCTCGACCAGACGCCGTGTACAAACCGCAAAGCCCGCGAGTCGGTGGGCGGTCAGAGCGACCACCAGCGCTTTTTGGTGGGTGTGGCCTGCGACGGTCGGACCGCGGGCTCTTCGGCTGCCGTGGTGCTGGTCAGGCCAATCTCCCCACGTAGTGTCAGCTCTGCCGCTGCGGCCGCGAGCAGACACGTCTGGGTGAGTACCTCGCCGTCCACACTCTCGAGACCCACGATCTGTGCGGCCTGCCCGAGCTCGGTGCGCAACACGGCGGGGTCGCCGTGCTCGGCCGCGCGCAGCAGCACGAGGGCGGCCAGGCGCGCGAAGGCGACCACTTGTCCGAGCCCCTGCGTGTGCTCTCCGGGCTCGAGACCCGTGATGGACACGGCTTCTGAAACCTCCGCGGGGAGCGCGCTGGCAAACAGAATGCGGCCGCCGATGACCGGCGTCGCACCGCCGTAGCGCGTTGCTTCGTCGCTGAACCGCTGCTGGGCGCTGCCGTCGCTCGCGGTGTACAGGCTGGAGAATCCGGGGTCCAGCGCCAGACACGCCAGCGCGCCCAGCTCGCACATGAGACCACTCAGGTACGCCGCCGAGGGCGAGCCTGCTTTGAGCTTGATCGCTAGCTTTTGCGCGATGCACGCCGAGAGCACGGCCGTTGCCTGGATGCGCTCGGAAAGCGGATCGGGCGTGCTGAAGGCAGCCATCATCGCGGTGCCTGCCACCAGGTTGTGGAGCTCTTGCATACCGATGACGGAGACCGCGCGACGCAGGTCGCCGACCGTCCGCGCCTGCCCGTAGGTTGCGCTGTTGGCCATACGAAGCACTGCGGCGACCAGGCTCGGGTTGAGTGCGAGCGCATCGACGACGGGGCCCAGCTCTGCATTGTCGCGACGCGTGAGCTCGAGCAACGACTGCGTCGACGCGGGCAGCGCGCCGTGCTCGAGGGCACGATCCAAGAGCAGGTCTGCACGCTCCGCCAGCGGCACTTCTTCCACTGCTGTTGTGCTCACCTTTGCCATGACTTCACCCAGGTGGTTCGTGTTCACCTCCCATCGAGCCTACCAAACCTCGAGCTCGTCCCGATCAAAAGCAGCGCAAAACCCTGCACCGTCTTTGGACGGCGGCTAGGGCGGCCGCCCAGCGGGACGAGGCGCGAAGATCGGGTGACGGAGCGCACGAGGTGCGCGCACGTGCGCGGTCACCTGAGGATTCCCGAACTGGGCGTAGGCCCTCGCCGGGCCCATGGCATATCGCCCTCGCCGTACGCCCATGCGCGTCTACTTCCGTCCCTAGATCCGTGCCAGATACCGGGACAACCCTGATCGCGTGCTCGGATTGCGGTCTGGTGCAGCAAGCCGAGCCATCGCCCACCCAACGCGCGCTCTGCTGTGCGCGCTGTGGGGGCGATCTGCCGGGCGGGCCCGCGAGGCATCCGCGCATGGTCGCGTTCTCGATGGTGGTCGCGGATCGCCGCGGCGCTGCTGGTGCTGTATCTCGGCTACGACGCGCTCTCGAGTCGCGGGCCGACCGTCACCGTGACCTTCAAGACGGCGAGCGGTCTGAGTATCGAGCAGACCGAGGTCAAACATAAGTCGGTGACGCTCGGCAAGGTGGAGAGTATCGAGCTGAGTGAGGGCGAAGATCACGTCGTCGTGAGCCTGCGCATGGACGCACGAGCCGAGTCGATGCTGACCGACCGCGCGCAGCTGTGGGTGGTACGGCCGCGTCTGCAAGGCGGCGTCGGCGCGGCGCTGCAGACGGGGCTCGAGACGTTGGTCTCCGGGGCGTACATCGAGCTCGACCCGGGTCCGTCGCGCGGCGCGGACAAACGCAAGTTTGCCGGACTCGAGCAGCCACCAGCGGTGCGCTCGGGCGAGCCAGGCACCGCCTTCGTGCTGCGCGCAGACGAGATCGGCTCCATTGGAGAGGGCTCGTCGATCTCGCACCGTCAGGTCTCGGTAGGCGAGGTGCTCAGCGTGGAGCTCGACGAGAAGACGGGCGGCGTGAACATCCGTGCGTTCATCCGCGCGCCGTACGACCGGATGGTGGTGGCCCGGACCTGTTTTTGGAACGTGTCGGGCATCGACGTGGGCATGGGCGCAGGGGGGCTCCACGTGGAGGTCGCGTCGATGCGCGCGGTCTTCTCGGGCGGCATCGCGTTTCAGACGCCGCTCGAGCATACTCGAAGTGCGCCGGCCCAGCATTGCGGGCTACCTCGACCGACGAGAGGTCGT
>JBEGTL010000310.1:0-9268 GCA_041179425.1 Pseudomonadota bacterium
CCATGTCGCCGTGCGATGCGACCTTGGCGCGCTTGGTAAACTCGTCGATGACCTGTGCGCGCGGCAGTGTGGAATCGAGGCCGATGAAGAACCTGACACATTGGTCGAGGCGCACGTCGTGCAGCTCGGCGTAGTGGCGGCTTTCGCCGCTGGCTTGCAGCGTGCAGCTAACGAACCGCTCGGTGTCCGACATCGCCAACAAGCTCTGGTTCAGGTCGAACAGCGTCGTGAAGGTGGTCTCGAGATCGGCGTAGTCGAAGTCGAGGGGGACCGTCATGTCGGCCTGCGGCGAGAACGTCGCAAGCTGGCCAGCGAGCTCGCTGAGGAGCAAGAACGCCGTGACCGGCGAGACGTGTTTGGCCCGCGCCAGATGGTGGACCTTGGGGAGCATGCTGTTGAGCGCGCTCAGCTGTAGGTAGGTGGTGACGTCTGCCGCGTTGAACTCCACCCTGCCTTCGCTCGTCCAGCGGCGCGCCTCGGAGAGCAACCGGTGGCGACCTATCATCGCGCGCAGCAATCGATCGAGGCGGTTGCCGATGACTGGAGACGCTGCAATGCGCAGGCATGGCGGGATGAACGACTCGGAGACCGTGAACTCTCCACGCGCATCACGAACGATGGCTGCGATGGGGAGCGTGGTGAAGCCGTCGCGACTCTCGTCGCCGAACAGCAAGCTGACGTTGGGCACGGCGCAGCTGACGTCAGCCTCTGCGTCGTCGCGCGACGCGTCGAACACCCTTGCAGGCATGACCGTGTAGCGCAGCGACTCTCCCTGCGCGGCGTAGTTGTTGACGCGTGGGCGCTCGTTGGGGAGTGCCAGGTAGAGCGTCAGAGAGCGCTGCGAGGCCGGGAAGTGCCCTTGGATGGGGCGCTGGTTGGGGATGCGGCCAGTCTGCCCGCCGATGGCGAGTGGCGTGCCGTCAGGGAGCACACCCTCGAAGCTGACCAGCGATGCCACGCCTTGTTGCAGCGCGCGCGCATCGAGCACGGCGCTGAGCACGCCCCAGCTCTCCGGGTTGACGGCATCGAGGCGAGAGGTCAGCAGGGACTCGTGATAGCGGTCGAGCTGCTGAAAGTGCTGGGGCTGAAGGAGGACCCCTTCGGACCAGGCGACCTTGTCTGAGACCCTAGTTGTCATCGAAGCTGTTCGACCCCTCTACGCACGCATCCGCTAAAAATCGTCGGCGCCGAGCACCATACCACCTCGTCCCAGCTTGGCCGCCCGTGCGGGCGGTGATGGCGCGGCTTCTCGCGACGGTGGCGAGGCGGGCGCCGTCGGACGATTGAGCTCCGGGCTCAGCGTGGTCTCGTCTGATTCGTCGACTTGGGTGATCGGGTGCCGCGCTCGGTGGCGTGACCTGGCTTGCTGCAGGAGATCGTCGTCGCCGGTGGACCGGCGTTCGCGGTGCGAGCGTCTCGAGACGTCTGCCCGATTGTCCGGCATCGGAGATGGCCATGTCTCCTGAACACCACCCGCCCAGTCGACGCTGGGCGCGGGTCGTTCTTCGACGAAGGTGATGCCCTCACCATCTGCTTGAGGCTGCGCAGCTTGTGGCGCCGGCGCTTGAGGGCGTACTGCCGATGCAGCGCTGGGAAGGGCCGGAGGGCTCGGCGCAGGGTCACTCGCTGCCGGAGCAGTTGCAGAGGATTGCACGTGGGGCGCGGCCGGGGGTGGCGTCGATGTCAGCTGGAGAGCAGACCGTCCGACGAACAGCGCACCACCCAGACCCACGACTGCCGCGACGGCCAGCGGCAACATGGAACGGCGTGGCTTGACCGGCGTGACGGCACTGGGCCGATAGGGCGTGCCGAGCGGACGCACATTGAACTGCTCGGTGACTCCCAGGCTGGCTGGCTGGATCGGCGCAGGTGCGGCCGGACGCGACCTCATACCGCGAAACCAAGTCCCCTCTGCGAAGGGCTCGAGCGCTACCGCAAAGTCCTCGATGCTCGCAAACCGATAGTTGCGATCGCGAGCGAGCGCTTTGCCGATGACGGCCACCGAGGCGGGCGGAACCGACGCGTACGAGCTTACCGGTGGAGCCTCCGATGCGATCATCTGGATGGCGAGATCGACCGGGTTGTCTGCCTGATAGGGCGGCCTACCCGTGAGCATCAAGAACAACACGGCACCGACTGCGTAGACGTCCGTGCGCGCGTCGAGCTCGTCTTGAGAACGCAGCTGCTCAGGCGACATGAATTCGAACGTGCCCATCGCAGTGCCGGCAGCCGATAGCTGGGTGCCAGGTTCGGCTGTGCTCAGCTTGGCGAGCCCAAAGTCGACCACCTTGGGCACCGGCTCGAGACCGTCTGGTGACTCGGCTAAAAAAATGTTGTCGGGCTTGAGATCGCGGTGCAGCACGCCGGCCGCGTGGGCGGCAGCAACGCCGCGCATGACGGGGAACAGGATCCTGCACGCCGTGGGCAGATCGATGGTCCGCCTCGCCATCCACTCGCGCAGCACCACGCCTCGTAGGAGCTCCATCACCAGATACAAGCGCCCGTCGTGCTGGCCACAGTCGTGAACGGCGACGACGTTGGGGTGATGGATGCGACCCGTTGCTTTGGCTTCGCGCTTGAACCGCTCGGTAGCGTCGGGGGAGCGCGAGAGCTCAGGGTTGAGGAACTTGAGTGCGACGTGCTTGTCGGTGGCGGTGTTGATCGCCTCGTAGACGACGCCCATGCCGCCCGCGCCGAGCTGGCCGAGGATGCAGTACTTGCGGTCGATGAGATCGCCGGTGCTGGGCAGGCCCTGGTTTCGTTGCACGACTACGCCCCCTACGAGACAGACTCGCGCTGCGTGACGATACGACCAGCGCGAGTGGACTGTAGTACGAGGGCGGGCGCGATGAAAGGGCGCTCGGTGTGGTGTGGCGCAGGGCGAGTGGCTCGGGCTGCGCAACACGACACGAGGCCGGCGGGTGTTCACCCCAAGCGCGCGCTGGTCCGCGCGGCAGAGCATTGAAGGTGGGTGGCCCTGGGCTAATCCTCAGCGTGGGCAAGGCACGCCCCAACTCGGAGCAAGAAATGACCAAAGCGCGCACGAACGTCAGGCCCAAGCCCGAGCTCATCCGTCACGAGGGCAATGTTCTTCCATTCCAGCGTGGACCGGCCCCTGCGAACGGTGATGCTGGGAGAGACGCGCGTGGCGGCGCCATGTTCGTGGGTACCCTGGTGAAGATCGCTGACGACGGGCACGTGTGGATTGAGCTCGAGGCCGACGGCGACCTCGTGAGCGCGTGCTGCGTGCGGGCAACGGCGCTCGTGCCGCTTACCGGTCGCGATGTCGAGGCCGCGCTGGTGGTCTGGCAGGCCCCAGACACGCTGGCCGTCGTGCTCGGAAGACAGGTTCCCGCTACCGTCGAGGCGCGCGAGCCAGAGCCTGTGTTGGAAGCGATGGTCGATGGGCGTCGTGTGGTGCTGCAAGCAGACGAGGAGGTCGTGCTCCGCTGCGGCGAGTCCAGCATCACGCTCAAGCGCAACGGACGCGTGGTGATCAAAGGGGCGTACGTCGAGACCGCGTCGCGGGGCGTGAACCGCATCAAGGGCGGGTCGGTGAAGATCAACTAGTCGGCGCCAACATCGAAGTGCCACCCGTTTTCAGTGGAGAGAATCGTGTATGCCAGAGCAAGGAGAGCAGGTTCGCCCGCCTTCGCCGCCCGAAGTACCGCCCCCAGGCAACAGCAAGGACGAGAAGACTCCCGAGAAGAAGAAGATCAAGGTCCGAGTCAGCTTGTTCTTCGACGGTACCGCGAACAGTCGCGAGAACGCGGACGTGCGCCTTCTCGCGATCACGGGAAAAGACGTTCGGGGAGAATCGAGCCCCCAAAGAGTGAAGAGCGCAAAAGAACTCTTCGCGGAGAACAAAAAAGAGACCAGCTTTACGAACGATCATAGCAACGTATCGCGGCTCCAGATGTTCCTCGACGAGGACTGTGCTGGCTACGATTACTATCTCTCCATCTACGCCGAGGGTATTGGGACGACAGACCTAAAAGAGGATTCTGTCTACGTCGGCCAGGCATTCGGGGCGGGAGCGACGGGCATCAAAGCCAAAGTCGACCAGGGAATCACGAGGGCTATTGCCAAGCTCCGCGAAAAGATCCGGCGACGCGACAAAATCATCGAAAAGCTGACTGTAGACACCTTCGGCTTCAGTCGTGGAGCGGCAGGCGCCCGGTACTGCATTCATCGGGCACTCAATGATGCGTCGGCCTTGCTTCCCCGCAGGCGTTGGGCCGGATTAAAGACGGCGCTCGAGCGCATGGGCTTTGTCGTCGAGCAAATCGAAATACGGGCGGTGGGGCTGTTCGACACCGTCTCGTCCTACGGCTTCGACCACGCCGACAACACGCCTGCGCTCAAGCTGGACGCGATCACGAAAGCGAAAGCGGTGTTGCAGCTGGCAGCGTCCGAAGAGTACCGCACCAACTTCTCACTCACGAACATCGACAGCGCGGGAGGCAAGGGCCGGCACGTCTATCTACCAGGTGCCCACTCGGACATCGGTGGCGGCTACCCGGACAACGACAAGGAGGACAAAAAGCTCATCAGCGCGGCGCCGCAGTCGCTACGTGATCTCGCCGACTTCTTGCGCGAGCGCGGCTGGTACGTCGGCGCGCAGCTTCAGGACCACCATGGAGCGGTGAGTGAGTACGAGATGGTGGAGGACTCTCTGTCCGCAAAGCGGTCCTCGATCTCCAAGCAGTATAGCTTCATTCCGCTGCGGATCATGGCGGACTTTGCGATGAAGGAAGAGATTCCGGTCTTGTCGAAGTTGAAGCAGCTCTTCGATCCAGTTCAGTTAGATTCCGGTCTGGTCGGGCGGATCGAGAAATATGCCAAAGAAGCGAGCGCGTCGCATCCTCGTGATTGGGAGGATGGCGCAGCCGCAAAAGACCCCGCGCTACGCACCTTGCGAAATCGGTTCCTTCACGTGTCTTACGATGCAGGTATCGGCATGGGTGTAAGAACAATCAGGACTGGACCTTACCGTACGGTGAGACCATTTAGGCTGGTGCACCCTGGATAACGTGACGTCGAGAACAGCGATCTTGGTCTCGGCCACGCTGGCGGTGACCCTTGTCGCCTCACTGAGCGCTTGCAAGCCTGGCTTTGGGCAGGGCTTGCGCTCGAGGTTGGGCATGGTGACGAAGTACGAGTGGTCAGCGAGCAATAGCGCTCCAAGGGGGACTCCGATGAGGCTCCTTTCGGGCGGTTTTATGTTTCCGAAGGGCGGCTCGCTCTACATTCCGGAGAAGTACAGTCTTCACCCAGGATGGGGCGAGGGATCCTCTGTGCACGTCGTGAGCGACGGCTGGCGGCCGCTCCCCGATCGGATGTACATCTCGTTCTATTCGTTCCTCGAAGACAAGTTCTACGGCGGCGAGCTGGCTCTGCCGCATGCGCGGATCTCGGCGTTGTTCGCTGAGGGCTATCCCAGCCACCAAGAAGAATCGGGGAGACAAACCTTTCACGAACTCGTGGCGGGGCTAGCGCCTGGAGGTGTAGTGGCTGTCTGGGCGACGGGAATCGACCACGTGGTAGAGGTGTTCTTCGGTCGCGTCGAGGAGCTGCACGTCGACTGGCATACCGCGATGGGTCTCGACAAGAGTGTAGACAGGCAGACGTTCATTGCGGAGTCGCTGGCAGATGATGCCGTTCGTGACCCGCGAGTGAAAACCATGCTGGAACGAATTCCATTTGGCATCTGGTCTACTTTTCGCGACCGTTACGTTTGGCAGCCAGTCTTCGAGCTCGGTGGCACGCCGGAGCGGATTGATAGCGTTTCCTACTACAACGGGGAACGAGAGATCATGGCCTTGCCTCTGAGCGACGCCGACAGGCAGGTGCCGCGTCCGATCCCAAGCTTCATCACCTTCGTGGTGGAGTCGCTAGGGCGCATGTACGAGCAGACGTTCGACGAAGAGGAAATGCTTGCCACCTTTCAGCGTCTCGGCGCCGGAGGCGAGCCGCTGGAGCTGGTCTACACGAGGGTGATGGAAGAGGGGGAGAGCAAGTTCGCCGTGCTGGTGCGCAGCCGGAACGAGACGGTTAGACTGCGCAAGCTCAGCTGCGATTTCTATTCTACCGACTGACCACATCGAGCGGTCATGGTGGCGACCGATTCGTGAGCAACTTGTGCAGAGGGTCAGATGAGCTACTGCCTATTTCGCCAAGACACGCGGCTCGAGTACTGGCGGGCCATGCTGGTCACCGGCATCGAGCTCGACGCGCTGACGCGCGGTGCACCGGTCGCCGAGGTGGACGAGCCGGTTCAGGTCACACTCTCGGCATGGGGAGAGTGGAAGACGGACATTGTCGAGAGGCCCTGTCTCATTGTCTCCGATGCGGTGCGAAGGGCGCTCGAGCGAGCTGGCGTCGATAGCATCCAGTACTTCCGGGCGGAGATGTTCATCGAGTACTCGGACGAGCGTATCGACGGATACTGGGTGGCCAATGTCCTCGGAACTGTGTCGTGTGTGGATCGCGACGTGTCCACCTTCGAGCGGGGCGCCTCCAGCGAGGGCGGAGAGCTCCGAAGCTTTCAGGTTGACCCAGCCAAGGCGTACGGTCTGCGCATCTTTCGCCTCGCGGAGGACAGACGACTCGTGGTGATCATTGCGTGCCTTCGCAAGGCGCTGGAGGCTGCCAATTTGGAAGGGATATTGCTGCAGGATACTCACACCTACGACGGCTACCCAGCCAGTACGGCAGCGGCTAGAGTCGAGGAGGAAGACGTTGACGATGAGCCCGGTCCTCCAGCTTGAAGTGTCTCATGTCGGAGTGGCGCGATGAGCACTGACGCATTCGTGCTGAGCACAGGAATGGTATGCGCCATCGGCACGACGACTCGCAATGGAGAAAAAGCAAACTCCCGCCGGTGCGCACGTGTTTCGCCGGTCTCAACGGAGAGAGCTTTGGAGCCAAGGCGTGGGGTGTGGCACACACGCGACATCATCCGTTGTTCGCTCCCGACCTCACCTTCGAGCACCCGGCCGATTCCTACGGCGACGTCGGTGCCGCGACGGCGACGTTGCTGCTTGCTCTGGCCGACGAGACTCTGCGCAATGAGCAGCGGCGCGGGCCCGCGCTGGTGTGGGCGGCATCCGATCGTGGTTCATGCGGCG
The DNA here is from genome assembly GCA_041179425.1 of Pseudomonadota bacterium. Lineage (GTDB taxonomy): Bacteria > Myxococcota_A > Polyangia > Polyangiales > DASUME01 > DASUME01. The sequence goes on from JBEGTL010000310.1 coordinate 7,131, forward strand.
CGGCGTACCTTGCGGCGGCAGGTTGAGCCGCGCACGGGCCTCTCTACGAAAGGTTCAAGGCCATATGTCTCAGACAGTTTTTGCCAACATGCGCGGCGTCACGCATCAAGCGAGCGGCGGGATGAACGTCGTCTTCCCGGACGTCTGCAACACCCCCATGCCGAGCGGCCCACCGGTGCCGATGCCCTATCCGAACACGGGCAAGGCGAGCGACACGGTCAGCGGACCGAAGACGGTCACAGTCGACGGATGCATGCCGATGACCAAGGGGGCCAAGTACATGGTGAGCTCGGGCGACGAGGCCGGCACCGCCGGCGGACTAATGTCTGGCACGGTGATGGGTGAGTGCGAGTTCATGCTCTACTCGTTCGACGTCAAGTTCGATGGCAAGAACGTCTGCCGTCTCGGCGACCCGCTGTTCCACAACAAAAAGAACATCATGGGCTGAGAGGGGGAAACTCGGTGCGCAGTGCGCAGCTTCGTTGCTCAGCTGGTCGAGCCCGCGGCAAGCCCGAGCGATGTCAGCGAGATCTCCACCGCCTCGACCTGTAGGACCAGCTTGTCGCAGGGGAACTCGCTGTGGAACGTGAGCCGCATCCGGTTTTCGTCTGGCTCGATGAGGACGGTCTGCAAAAAGTTTAGTTGTGTGTGCCTCTGCCCTGCGAGCACGAACGTGGTGGCGAGCTTCACGGTAGGGAGGGCGCAGCGTAGCGTGCCCTGCCGACTCATCCCCACGACGACGATCGGCTCTCCACCGTGCAGCCTCCGATCGAAGACGAGTCCCTCCGACGCGCAGTGGAAATAGCGAAGCTGAAAGTCGTCAGGGAGATAGGGTGCACGAGTCTGCTGCCAGGTGTCGTCGAACGTACCCGCGAAGCTGCGCCGCGGTAGCCAGGCCGGCGCGACGCAGCCGACGCCCACCGGGCTCGCTGAAACGCCCTCGAGCAGAGGCTGACGCGGGTCTTCGATGTTGGGCATGACATCGCCGCGCAGCGGGCGTCGCCGCGCGATGGCCAGGCCCTTGCCGAGCGGGTTTCGCTCCTCGGCGACTGTAGGCGCACCCTGCGTCTCGAGTACGCCCCCAAACGCGCGCTCGTACACGAGCGGCATCTCGGTGAAGGGCACTGGACGGCTGGGGCCCATACCGGTCCACTGACGGTCGCCCAGCACACGTGCCAGTTTTTTCTGATCGGCGACGTGGACCCCGACTCCGAGCTCGACCACTGGCTTTTCGTCGACCGTTCGTGCACAACCGACAACGATGACGTCGGTGCCCGGTTTGCCGAGGTGAAGCTCGCTTGGATAGCGGATGCTCGACTTCCCGGAGTCGTCGAAGAACACGTCCGAGAGCACCGGATCGACTTGTTCGTCGCTGAGCGCGAGTCGAGGCCAGAGCGCGAACGTCGCAGTGATGACGGTGTAGACCGTGTCGATGCCCTGCTTGTTGGGCAAGACCGCGAGGGCCGCTTTGAACGGCGTCTCGTTTTTCAGCTGCAGCACCTCAGGCCGCCCGGAAGGTCGCGAACCCGAGGGCGCGTGAGGTGTTGCGCAGAGCGGCGTCCGAGATGGGAGCGAGGTTCTGCAGCTGCGTGCGTTGCACGTGCGGAAACGCGAAAGGCTGCAGCGCCAGCGCTCCACCCGACCGCGCGCTCAGCTCGACCGCGATGGCATGTCGGCGCCGCGTGGAGACGTGGTCGAGCGCTTCCCGTAACGAGCCCCACGACACCGCGCGACCTCGCAGATAGCGCGCGTCGTTCGAAAAGTTCGCCTTGTTTTTGCTCCACCACGCCAGCAAGCCGTCGACGTCGGGCACGGGGAGAGAAGTGTCGGAAGTGAGGAGAGGTCCTTCTTCTGGCGCTTCATCCTCGTCTTCGCCAGCGTCGCGTCCTTCATCGAGCGGTACCGTCACGAGCCGTTCCCGGGCGAGGTCGAGCCCCGTGATGCAACAAAAGGCCTCGGCTGCCTGCTGCGAAAGAGTGCCTGAACGCATTTGTTTCAGACACGTCTCCACGGCCGGCAGGGTGCCGACAAAACCGAGGGCCCACAGCGCCTCGATGCTGAGCTCCGGGATAGTCCGCGCCTGGAAAACCGCCTCTTGATCGCGCGGCGAGCCGAGCAGGGCCACGAGCGGAAGAAGT
>JBEGTL010000311.1:0-9261 GCA_041179425.1 Pseudomonadota bacterium
GCGCTCGTTGTGCGCGCGCGCGTCGCGGTCTTACCGTGCTGTCACGACGCCGAGCGCAACGACTCCGGCGGCCTCACCGGCTGGCTAGACCCGGCGCTGGCGATCGACGTCACGCGGGCCGCGCGCCTGCGTGAAGCTGACTACGCCGTGTACACGCAGCACATCCCGAACGAGATCACGCCCAAAAACAGGCTGCTGCTGGGCGCGCCACGGGAGCCTGCGTGAGGGGGCCGACCCGCAGCGTCCCGACGCGCTAGGGGCCTCAATACTTGATGAGCGAGCTGCTCGGTACGCCGCCCAGCTTGGCGACGCCTCCGAGGAAGGTCAGCTCCAACAAGAACGTCGCCGCGACCACCACGGCGCCCTGCCCTTTGGCGAGCGCAATGGCTGCGGCGGCCGTGCCTCCGGTGGCGATCACGTCGTCGACTACCAGGACACGTGAGCCCGGCTTGAGCGCATCTTTGTGCATCTCGACCGAGTCGGTGCCGTACTCGAGTGCGTACTCCACACGATCGCACGCGCGCGGCAGCTTGCCGGGCTTGCGCACCGGGATGAAGCCAGCCGACAGCCTGAGCGCGATCGGCGCCGCGAACATGAACCCACGCGACTCGATCCCGATCACGGCGTCGATGTGTTGCCCGATGTAGGGCAGCGCCAACGTCTCGATGGCGTGGGCAAAGGCGGCGGGATCGGACAGCACGGGTGTGATGTCTTTGAACATGATGCCGGGCTTGGGGTAGTCCGGTACGTCGCGCACCCGGGCGCGCAGATCGATCTCGCTCATGACTTCTTCTCCTCGGTCGACGACCCACCGCTCACCTCGGCGGCGTAGCCGAGCTGCGCGTGGTGAGTCAATTCGAGCGCCAGCGGCGTGATGGAAACGTAGCCGCGATCGACGGCCGTGGTGTCGGCGCCCTCGGCGTTGTCGTGCGCCGAGACCGGACCGCCAATCCAATAGTAAGATCGTCCGCGCGGGTCGGTGCGCGCCTCGACGATGTCTTGGTACTCGCGTCGACCGAGCCGGGTCGAGAGCGCACCGCGCGGCGCCTCGCGCGGGTAGTTGACGTTGAGCAGCACGGGCGCATCGAGCGGCGTAGCGAGCGCAAGCAGGCGCTCGACCAGACCACTGGCGTGCTGCGCCACCTGCGCCATGTTGGCGCCGACCTCGGCCGACACCGCCATGGCGCGCAGCCCGCGTAGGGCTCCCTCGCGCGCCGCGGCCACAGTGCCCGAGTACACGACGTCCATTCCCAGGTTGAGCCCGTGGTTGATGCCGCTGACCACGACGTCGGGCCGACGTGGCAACAGGCCGGTCAGGTTGAGCGCGACGTAGATACAGTCGGCCGGCGTGCCGTCGACGGTGTGCACGTTGTCGCCGAGGTCGCGGTGACGAAGCACGCCGGACAGCGTGATGCGGTGGCTCGACGCGCTCTGCTCGCGCTCGGGAGCAACGACGTAGACGTCGCCCAGCTTACGCAACGCGGCCGTCAGTGCGTGGAGCCCCTCGGCGTGCACGCCATCGTCGTTGGACAGCAGAAGTAACGGTCGTTCGCTCACGAGGACTCGTCACACGGGCCCAAGCCCGCACAGGGGTTAAAAGAAGAAACCCGCAGGCCTGGGGGGCCTGCGGGCTCACTCAATGGTCGGGGCGACTGGATTCGAACCAGCGACCCCCAGACCCCCAGTCTGGTGCGCTAACCAGGCTGCGCTACGCCCCGAACTCCTGGGCCTATCCGGCCGAGGAGGGCGGAAGATAGTCGACAACCCATCCCGCGCAACAAAGTTCGGAGGGGAGGCGCAAGTTCCTTCGAACTACCGGCCTCGCCCCTGCGGGATCAGCGAGGTCCTCGCCACCACGGAGGTCACGACCGCGCTCTGCTTCGGCTTCTCTTCTTCGGCGCTGACGCGCGTGAGATCGTCGAGCAGCGTCTTCAGCTCGTGCCGCACTTGAATGAGCTCGGCGCGCAGGGAGAGCTCGCGTCCCGAGGGGATGCGTCGCCGATCTCCAGGGGCTTCGTCGGGTCGATCTTTGGCGCCTTCGACCGCGCGGGGGTTCGCGCGGTCGTCGGTGCGATGGTCCGTCCTAGGGAGTCGCGCTCGGGTGGTTACTCTTCGCTCTGCGCTCGTTGTAGCTGAGCCTCGGCCTTGTGCGGGTTGAGAACACCCTTGAGCACTTGGCTAGGCTTGAACGTGAGCACACGACGGGCGCTGATCGGGATGGGCGCGCCGGTCTGCGGATTGCGACCAATACGCTGTTTTTTCGCCCGAACGACGAAGTTCCCGAAGCCGGAAATCTTGATCTTCTTCCCGTCGGCGAGGACTTCTTTCATCGTGTCGAACACCGCTTCGACGATCTCTGCGGACTCTTTTTTCGAGAAGCCGCCGACCTTCTCATATACGGCGTCGATGATCTCGGCCTTGGTCATGAAAGCCTCCAGGCGACCCTGTATTGTGACCACGAGATCGCGTGTCGCACAAGCGCAAATAGCTGGTTTTGTTGGCAAAGCAGATAGATGGCGGCAACGGGCCCGGCGCTACCGCCTGCGCGGGCTCGGGCGCGAGAGTGTGAGGGGACGCGGACCCCTCACTCTCACGCCCTTTTGGAGGCCTCAGGAGCGCAGCGAGGCCCCAAACCGGCGCCGTGCCTCGTCGACCACCTTGGCGTGGGCATCGTCGACGCGGGCGTCGGTCAGGGTTGTCTCGGGATCGCGGTAAGTTACACGAAACGCTAGGCTCTTTTTACCCGGCTCGAGCTGGCCACCCCGGTAGAGGTCGAACAGCTCGACCGCCTCGACCAGGCTGCCGCCTGCCTCGCGCAGCACGGTGCCCACCGCTCCCGCCTCGCTCACCTCGTCGACTACGATGGCCAGGTCACGACTGGAGGCCGGAAAGCGGGGCAGCGCCCGAACCTGCGGTGCGAGCTCGGTCGCGCTGCGGGCGAACAGGTCGGCCACGTCGATCTCGGCGTACACCACCGGGCCGCTGAGCTCGAGCGCGTCGAGCACGTCGGGGTGCAGCTCACCCAAGACCCCTACGGGCTTGCCGCCGAGCCGGATGCGCGCCGAGCGACGCGGATGCAGGAAGGGAAACTGTGTCGGTAGCTCGCTGTCGAGCACGGCGTCGAGCTCGCGCCGCGACACCGGCACCAGCAGCGCCTCGAGCACGCCCTTTCCGTCGTAGAAGTCGACCGGCTTCACGTCGCCGACCCAGCGCGCTTGCGAGCCCGCGAGGATGATGGCGAGCTGATGGCGCTCGATGGGCAAGACATCGGAGGTGGGCTCGAAGACGCGGGCCAGCTCGAACAAGCTGACGTGCGCGACCTGATGACGCTGGGCGCGCAGCACGTTGGCTGCGAGGCCGGGCAACAGGCTCGTGCGCATCACCGAGCGCTCTTCGGAGAGCGGGTTGGCCACCTTGACGGCGGGCAGCGGCGCACGCGCGAGCTCGAGCTGTTTCTGCGAGTTGAACGCGAGGTTCACTGCCTCGGTGAGGCCGACCGAGGCCGCGCGCTCTTTGAGCCGGCGCAGAAAACGTGTGTGTGGGTTGGGTCCGTCGACCGATGCGCGCACGCTGGGCGCCTCGGTGGGGATGTTGTCGTAGCCCCAGACGCGAGCCACCTCTTCGATCAGGTCTTCTTCGCGTGTGAGGTCGGGACGCCAGGTGGGCGCGCGCACGCGCAGCACGCCGCCGGCGCGCGTCTCGACGTCGCAGCCGAGCGCCTCGAGGATCTGTTGCGCGTTGCCGACCGGGATGTGGGCGCCGAGCAGAGCCTGAATACGCGCCACGCGCAGCTGGATCTCTCGCGGCGCAAACGCCTCCGGGTAGATCTCGTAGCCCTGAGCAGCCGCGCGGCCCCCCGCGATGGAGACGATCAGCGAGATCACGCGCGCCAATACGCCTGGCACCGCGCGCGGATCGACGCCGCGCTCGAACCGGTGCGACGCGTCGGTGTGCAGCCCCAGACGACGAGACGTGCGGCGCACCGAGCGGGGGTCGAAGTACGCGCACTCGACGAGCACACGCTCGGTGCTCTCGCTGACGCCGCTGTCGATGCCACCCATCACACCCGCGATCGCGAGCGCGCGCTCGCCGTCGCAGATCAACAGGTCGTCTTCGCCGAGCGTGCGCTCGACATTGTCGAGCGTGGTGATCTTCTCGCCGGCGCGGGCCGTGCGCACGTCGATGCGCGCGCCACGGATGTGACTCAGATCGAACGCGTGCGTGGGGTAGCCGTACTCGAGCAAGACCAAGTTGGTCACGTCGACCACGCTGTTGATCGCGCGCAGACCGAGCACGTGTAGGCGGTAGCGCAGCCAGAACGGAGAGCTGCCGATGGACACGCCGTCCACGCTCGCGGTCGCGTAGCGCGGGCAACGCTGCGTGTCGTGGACGGTGATGCCGACCGGCACAGAGCTCTCGCCGGTGGCGGCGCTCGACGCAGCCCCGAACAACACCACCGGCCGCGTGCCCTTGGGCGGCTGCGCCGGAGCCTTTTGGAGCGACTCGGGGATGGCGAGCTGCGGCAGGCGTAGCTTTTCTTCGAACAGCGCACTCAGCTCGCGCGCGAGACCCACGTGGCCCAAGCAGTCGGGACGGTTGGGCGTGAGGCCCACCTCGAACACCACGTCGTCGAGCCCGAGAGCCGAGGTCGCGGTCTGTCCGGCTGCGCCAGGGAGATCGTCCGGGAACACAAAGATGCCGTCGGACTCGGCGCCGATGTCGAGCTCACTCTCCGAGCAGATCATGCCGTTGCTGACCACGCCCGCGAGCGTGCGCTCGCTGATCACGAGCCCGCTCGGCAGGCGCGCACCGCTACGTGCAAACAGGATGCGTTTGCCGGCGTCCGGCACGTTGGGTGCGCCGCACACCACCTCGAGCTCGCCCTCTCCGTCGAACACGGTGACCAGGGAGAGCTTGTCTTTGTTGGGGTGCGGACGCTTGCCGCGCACCTCGGCCACGACGATCCCGGGCAGATCGCCAAAACGTTTTTGGCCCTCTACCTCGAGACCCGCGGAGGTGAGCTTCTCGGCCACCTGCTCGGGCGTCGCGTCGAACCGGCACAGCTCTTTCAGCCACTTGTACGAAGCACGCATCTCGATCCCTCAGAACTGCGTCAGCAGACGAACGTCGTTCTCGTAGAGCTGCTTGATGTTGTCGATGCCGTACAGGAGCATCGCCATCCGATCGACTCCCATGCCGAACGCAAAGCCGCTGACCTTCTCGGGGTCGTAGCCCACGTTCTCGAGCACGGTGGGGTGGATCATCCCGCAGCCGAGCACCTCCATCCAGCGACCGTTGCGGAAGATGTCGATCTCGCCACCGGGCTCGACGAAGGGGAAGTAGCTGGGACGGAAGTTGGTCTTCACGTCGGCCCCGAACAACGTCTGCAAAAAGCGCGTGAGCACGCCCTTGAGGTGCGCGAACGTCACGCCCTCGTCGACGATGAAGCCCTCGATCTGGAAAAACATGGGCGAGTGCGTGGCATCGTCGTCGCGCCGGAACACCGCGCCTGGCGCCACCACCGCGAGCGGCGGCTTGCGCTTGAGCATCTCGCGGATCTGGATGGTAGACGTGTGCGTGCGCAACAGCGACTGCTTCTCGACCGCGCCGCCCTCGCGCGCGATGAAGAAGGTGTCTTGCATGTCGGTCGCCGGGTGATCGGGCGGGAAGCCGAGCATGTCGAAGTTGTGCTTGTGCAGGTCGATCTCGGGGCCGTCGGCCACGTCGAAGCCGAGCCCCGCGAGCACGTCGAGCAGCTGGTAGGTGACCTGCGTGATCGGGTGCAGTCGGCCGATGCGCACGCTGCGCCCGGGCAAGCTGGGGTCGATGGCAGGCCCACCGAGCTCGGCCTCGCGCGCCGCACGCAGCAGCGCAGAGAGCCGCGCGGTGAACGCTTTCTCGATCTCGCCTTTGACCGCGTTGGTGCGCTGACCGAGCTCTCGCTTCTTGTCGCCAGGCACCTCGCGCATGCGCTTCATGAGCGAGGTGAGCTCACCCGAGGGCCCGAGTAGCCGCGCGTTGTGCTCGCGCAGCTCGTGCTCGCTCGTGCTGGCGGCGAAGGCGCTGGCGTAAGCCCCGCGCACTCGCTCCAAAACCCCTTCGAACTCCCGAACGATCTCGGTGCCGGCATCAGTCATAGGCGCGCGCTCCAGAGCCGAAAGCGCGCCCTCGGGCGCGCGAGCAAAACAAACGAAAACGCCCCGACTGAACTCAGCCGAGGCTCTACCCAAACGCCATCCCCGGCAGGCAGGGAGCTCTTAGCATCCGGCTCGCACGCGATATTCGCAACAAGTACGTTGTTGCAGACACGCGCGGCGCAGCCGGAGGCGCGGCTTACTTGGCCGCTTCGACGATACCGCGGAAGCCCTGCGGATCGCGCAGGGCGATGTCCGCGAGGACCTTGCGGTCGAGCTCGATGCCCGTCGTCTTGAGCTTGCCGATCAGCTTGGAGTAGCTGACGCCAAGCAGGCGAGCACCGGCGTTGATGCGCGCGATCCACAGGCGACGGTAGTCGCGCCGACGCTGCTTGCGGCTGCGGTACGAAGCTGCCCAGGCGTGGCGGACCTGCTCCACGGCATCGCCGAACTGGCGGCCGCGCGAGAGGTGGAACCCCTGTGCGTGCTTGAAGATGCGGTTGCGACGGCGGCGGGCCTTGAAGCCCCTTTTAGCGCGCGGCATACGTGTCGTTCCTTCTTCCTACGGTGACGTTGGGCAGTGATCGGCTCAGCCGTACGGGAGCATGCGCTTGATGCGCTTCTCGTCGGCGTCGTTGACCATGCTGTGCTTGCGGAGTTTGCGGCGACGATTGGCACTCTTGCCGATCATCATGTGGCTCAAGCCAGCCGAGCCGCGGCGCACTCGCCCACTGCCCGTCACCTTGAAGCGCTTCTTTGCGCTGCTGTTCGTCTTCATCTTCGGCATGACGCTGGTCCTACTGTGCGCGGCTGGCAACAACGTCCAGAACCCGCGCGCTAGCCAAAAAACTCACCGACTCGGCCAAGGTCGTCGGAGTCTCCACGTGGTGAGCTTTTGGCAGGCCAAACGCTCAAAACGGTGCCCCGGGTCGTTGGGGTCGGTTTTTTAGAGGGGGGGTCGAGGTCTGTCAAGGGGCCGGGGCACGGTTGGGGCGCTGAAACCCGCCTCCGGTGCCACGAAAGGCCCACATTGACCGAAAACCTGCCGCCGACCCCCTAGCTGCCGGAGATCGGTGAGGCCCCGACGCGCGGCTCGGCGCGCGTCGAGAACACCCGTCAGGCCTCGATCTCGTCGTGCTCGTCCTCGTCTTCGAGCTCCTGGGCGGCGGCATCGGCCTCGGCCTCGGTACCGCCAGCGGCGACGACCTCGGCGCGACGCAGACGCTGCTCTTCTTGGCGACGCTTGGTCATCATCTGGGCCTTGGAGACCTTGGGTGCGAGCACCAGGGTCATGGTGCGACCCTCCATGCGAGCCGAGGTCTCGACCGAGCCGATGTCCTGGATGTTCTGCGCCATGTGGTCGAGCTGGCGCTGTGCCGTCTCGGGGTGCGTGATCTCGCGGCCACGGAAGCGGCAGGTGATCTTCACCTTGTCGCCCTCTTCGAGGAAGCGCCGGATGTGCTTCAGCTTGAAGTCCATGTCGTGATCGTCGGTCTTGGGCCGAATCTTGATTTCTTTCAGCTCGACGATCGTCTGACGCTTGCGTGCGTCAGCCTGCTTCTTCTTTTCCTCGTACTTGTACTTCCCGAAGTCCATCACCTTGCACACGGGCGGGTGGGCCTTGGGATTGACTTCGACGAGGTCGAGCTCGCGCTCACGCGCGTACAGATACGCCTCACGCGTCTGCAAGATGCCGAGCATCTCGCCGTCTGGTCCGATCACGCGTACTTCGGGAACGCGGATTCGCTCATTTACGCGGGGACCGGCAAAGACACGCTGTCGAGGATCGAAGTTGGGCTTATTGATGGCGGATTCCTCCGGGTGGGAAGGGAGCACCCTTCACGAGAAGTGCAAACTGCAGGCACGCAGACCCCCAGGTGCCGCGCGCCGCGAAGCAGATAGCTCGCCCGGGCGGTCATGGGAAGTCGGCTAACATAGATCTTCGAGCGCCGTTCGCAAGACCGGCCGCGTGCGCGGGCGCGCTTGTGTGGGCGACTCGCGACCCAGAAAAGCAAACGGGACCCTGTGCGATAGACACAGAATCCCGTTTGCGATGGGTCAAGTTGTAGGCGCGCAGGGGGTTGAACCCTGGACCCCTACCGTGTCAAGGTAGTGCTCTACCACTGAGCTACGCGCCTGTACTGCAACGGTTTTCCTTGCGGCCCCGTTCAGGTGGCGAATGAGTAGTGGACTCGTGGGAGAGTGTCAAGGGTTGAGCGCGCTGCTATTCTGAGCCGCTCATGAACGTCACCGTCCGGGACATCTTGAGTGCGCATCAGGTGCTGCGTCGGTACCTCGCGCCCACGGCGCTCTACCGGCACCCACTCTTGAGCTCCCGGCTCGGGTTCGACGCCTACGTCAAGCACGAGAACCACCTGCCCATCGGGGCGTTCAAGGTTCGCGGCGGGCTCACCCTGTTTGCAGGGATGGGCGAGCGCGATCTCAAGCACGGCGTCATCGCGGCCACGCGCGGCAACCACGGCTTGAGCCTGGCCTACGCAGCCCGTCAGTTTGGCTCGCGCTGCTTAATCTACGTGCCGCGCAACAACAACCCCGAGAAAAACACGCTGATGCAGGCGTACGGGGCCGAGATCGTCGAGTGGGGCCGCGACTTCGACGACGCGCGCTTCGAGGCCGAGGCGCGCGCCAAGACCGAAAAGCTCCGCTACGTGCACCCTGCCAACGAGCCCGCGCTGGTGGCCGGCGTCGGCACGATGGCGCTCGAGGTCGCCGAGACCCTCCCCGAGCTCGACGTCATCATCGTCCCCATGGGCTCGGGCAGCTTGGCTTCCGGCACCGTGGTGGCGCTGCGTGCGCTCTTGCCGCACGTCAAGATCGTGGGCGTGCAGGCAGCGCGTGCACCGGCACTCGCGCAGTCGCTCTCGTTGGGCAAGCTCACCAGCACCGAGTCTTCAGACACGTTCGCGGGCGGTCTCGCCACTCGCTTCGCGTACGAGCTTCCCTTCGCACTGCTCAAAGGTCAGCTCGACGACGTGGTGCTGGTCAGCGAAGAAGAAATGCGCGAGGCCGTGCGCGAAGCGCTCGAGACCACGCACAACGTGGCCGAGGGCGCGGCGGCGGCGGCGTATGCGGCGGCTCGCAAGATCCGCGCGTCGCTCAGCGGCAA
>JBEGTL010000312.1:0-9205 GCA_041179425.1 Pseudomonadota bacterium
TGCCGCGCATGAGCGGCCCAGAGCTTGCGGAGCGCCTCTCGCTATTGCGACCCACCATGAAGGTGCTGTTCATGTCGGGCTACACGGACGGCGCGATCCTGCATCACAGCGTGCAAGGCGCCACGATAGCGTTCGTGCAAAAGCCGCTCTTGCCCTCCGAGCTGCTCGCCAAGATTCGACAGGTGCTCGATCCTCGGCAAAGCGTCCAGCGTCGCGCCTGAACCGCGCCGACGCGACGAGGTTAGTCCGAACAAACGGCACCTTACCCCGCAGCGCAACGTAACACTTGGTCGGCGAAGTCCGTGATCGCGCAGCGCAGGCCCGGAGGGCCGAACGGCGGTTCGGACTCACGCGGGCTCGACGAGCAAAGCGCGCGCGTTTCAGCGACATCAAGAGGACGGTCGACGACGGGGAGGCAGGCGAGCCGGCCGGCTCCGTGGAGGTCTCGAGGTCGAAGGCCAGTTGTAGACGAGTTCGACAGCTGCCCGAGCGTGGCCGAGATCGTCGACGGGTTTCGGACCGCCGTTCGGCCCTTCGGGGCCTGCCCCCCGCGATCATGGACTTCGCGGTAGAGGCGATCTGTCACCGGGTAGGGTCTTCGTTCGTGTGCTATCGGCCGCGTCCGCAGCGCAGCCCGGTGGGGCTGGTTTCGCCTCTCCGTAAGCTTCGCGCGGCTCTTTCGCGGGCGTAATGCCGCGACTCGCGGAACTTAGGAATCAGTAGTGTTAGCGCGCTGTGCGGCGCCTGTCTGTTCTCAGTACGGTGACACGCGCAGGGTGCATGCTCACCGTTCCGCAGGCGGCGAGCAGCGTGCGTGCTTGCGCTGCCACGCCGTGAAAGGCGTGGCGCTCGGCAATCACCCGTGCGGAGTCCAGCAAGCTCGCCGCGTGCGCACGGTCGGACTGATTTCCGAGCTCGAGCAAGGTCCGTCCGTAGCTGAGCTCCGTCAGGCTGGTGAAGGTTGGACTCGGCATGCGCCGCGCGGAGGCCAGCGCAGCGTCGAAGTGAACCACCGCGCGATCGAGTTGGTTCATGCACGCCGCAAGCATCCCGAGGTGGCGCTCCGTCGAGCCCCAGCTGGCCATGCCCATGTGCACGAGAGAGTGCAGCCGTGCGTGCGGCAGGATGGCCTCGTAGAGCAAGCGCGCGGCGGTCTGGTCGCCGAGCTGTGCACACAGGTCTGCGCAAGGCGTGAGCGCGCTGAGCACGAACGGATCGCCACGCAGGGAGAGCAGGTCTTCGTCCAACAGCTGATGCAGCGCGCGTTGCGCCAGCGCAGGGCGGCCGGTTGCCAACTGCACGCTCCCAAGCACGGCGCGCCAACCCGACAGCCGCGGATAGCGCGCCGACATCTCGCGCATCAGGACTTCACACTCCGCGAGCTTGCCCGAGAGCAGCCACACTCCGATCACTTGGGCGGCGTGGACGTGCTCGGCATTGGCCGCCATCGCATTCAGCGCGAGTGCCTCGTCTGCAAGACGCTCGGCCAGCGTGAACTCGCCTGCGATGTAGGCGCGGACGCTGCGATACGCGCGACCATACCAGCCGAACGTGAGATCCTGCGAGCGCTCGGAGGTAAGCTCGAGCGTGGCGAGCGCTGCGTCGACGCTTTCTAGATCGCCCTGTTCGAGCGCGTCTCGAATCTGACAGGTGCAGCCACGCATCGCCAGCACCGGGTCGTTGAGGCGCTGTGCGAGCCGGCCGAGCTGTTCGCTGATCGCGAGCCGTAGCGGGAGCTGCTCAGGCTCCGAGAATGCCTCGTGGCAGTGCTCGAGCACGGCAGCCCGCTCCGTCGGCGGGAGCACGGGTGTCGCAGCATACGCGCTCTCGGCCAGCTGTGCGCGCTCGTCCAGGTTTCCCACGTAGCAGAGTGCGCGGGCCAGGAGCGCATCGAGCAACGGAGCGCGCGGGTCGCCTACGCCCACACGCACGCGCGCCTCGCGTAGCAATCGCACTTGAACCGCGTCGACCTCGCCGGCCTCCACCGGCACGCTGAGCAATTCGGCCACGCGCGTGAGGACGTCGTAGCGCCCGAGCGCCTCGGCGATCTCGGACGCCGCGAGCAAGCTCTCGCGCGCGCTGGCGAAGTGGATCGCCTTGCGCTGCGCGATGCCGAGCTCGAGCAGCAGCTCCATGCGCTCGGCGCCCGACGGCTCGCCCAGCTCGAGCAGCTCGAAGGCTTGGGCGAGCAGCGTGGCGACCTGCGGCGCAGCGAGCCTGGGGCGCTCGCTGCGCGCGAGGCGCAAGCTGTAGTCGAGCGCGCGCCCCTGGTCATGCGTGGGCGCGGCCCGAAAGTAGTGCTCGGCCAGCTCGAGCAACTGCGCGCCGCTGAGTCCCGGACCACGCGCCTCGAGCGCGCGCGCGGCCTGACCATGCAAGCGCGCACGCTGGGTCGGTGCGAGCGACTCGTACAGGTCGTTGCGCACGCCCTCCTGCAGGAAGCGGTAGCGCCCGGCCGCCTCCTTGACCTGCCCCAGCAGCTGCGCCGTGACGGCCGCGCAGAGGCTTGGAAAAACCTGCTCGATGGAGCTCGAGGCAAGCTCGGCCAGGAGGCTGATGGAGAACTCGAGGCCGAGCACGCTCGCGGCCTCGAGGTGCGGACGCGCTTCGATCGACAGCGCCGACAGCGGGCCTGCGCAGGGCTCGTCGGCGACCTCGCCCCCATCCAGTGGCGCGTCCGCGAGCGCGACGACGGCGCTCGTGTCGACGCGCACCTGCGCGGCGAACTGATAGCCGAAGCCGCGCACGGTGCGCACGCTCGCCTGGCTGTCGCCGGGCTCGCCGAGCGCACGCCGCACCCCGATCACCGCGCGCTTGATGGAGGCCATCCCGACGTGCTCCTCCGGCCAGAGCACGCGAAACAGCTCCTCTGTACCGACGACTCGATCGCGATGCCTGACCAGGTGCAGCAACATTTTCAGGACCTTGGGCTGCACAGCCACCACGGTCCCCAGCTGGCAAAGCGCGAAGCGCGCCTCGTCGAGCTCGAAGGTCCCGAAAATGTAGAGTGCAGCCATCAGCCCTGCTTTCGATCCGGTCGGGTAACGAGCGGGTCTGAAGACGAGACTGACGCCCGCAGAGCGCTCGCCCATCCAGATACGACTTTGGGGCGGCAATCGTCAGGTGAAAAGTGCGTCGCGCTGGACGTGGTCTCTACGGAGCGCTGTGCCCCTCGGAGTCACATGCGCTCCGAGCGCGTGGGTTATGTCGAGCGCGTCCAAGTCGGGCAGATCTAGCGCGAGCACCGCGCCCAAGCCGCCCGCGCGGTCGAAGGCGTGGCGACTCGCTCGACCGGGTCGAGCGGTCGAGCGAGTACGCGCCACCTGCGGAACCGCGCTCGGAGCGCGCGCGGCGGTGGTGACCAATCGGTTCGTGAATGGTGACCGGTCCTGCAGCTGGCAGCTCGCTAGGGTGTTCATCCAGGAGGAAGACGATGAAAGAACATGAAAAGCAGCGCACTCTGCAAGCCTGGATGATGGGCTTGCTCGGCCTTTGTTTGGCCGCTTGCTCGGGCGGCGGAGACGGTTCGGCGGCCGGGAGCGTGACAGCGCAGCCACGCCGTGTGGTGAACGGCGACTTCGGGTCAGAGGTCCAGGGGCGGGCCGAGGACTACGGCGACGCGGGAGCCAAGGTGCTCGTCGTGGGCCGCAAGGGGCAAGCAGCGCTCAGCGTGGAGTATGTGCCGCAGGCGGGTGGAGGCATGCTGGTCGTGAGTAAGATGGACATGCGCGCGACAGCGGGCCTCGATGCGGGTGTGATCACCGAAACGCTGCAGGTTGCCCCGGAGGACGTGCCGGCGATCTCGCTCGAGAACTCGCTCGAAGGTGCGGCCGTGCTGCGAGGCCTGTATTCGCAGGCTGCCAGCGATTACTACGCGGCCGCGGACACCCTCGGTTGCACGGTCCCACTCATTGGGAAGGGGGGAAGTTGCACGCAGATCGGCGCCTGCTGCGACCAGCACGACATCTGCTTGGAGAAGCAAAACTGCTCCGGCTTGACCCTGATCTTCGGTGGGGGCACCGAGGCCTGCCAGAAGTGCAACGCGCTGCTCAAGACTTGTCTGACGACGCGTGCGCCGGGGCCCTCCACGTGCTGCGGCGGCAACGGCAAGCCCAATGTCTGCGGCAATCCGTCGCCGATCCTTCCTCCCCATCCGCCGCTGCCGTTCCCGAACCCGACGACGTCGACCGGGCTCGACCCCAGCATCGGAATACCGGGCTCACCGGTCAAGAGGCCCGTGGTTTCGGGCGACGAGAACATGAGCACCAATCCGAGCGACGCCGACTCGGCCACTACGGGCGGCAGCCAGGTCGACCCTGACGAGAGCGCGTCGGGCGACACCGGCAACGGTCTCGAGCCCGGCACAGAGGACGAAGACCCCGGGCTGGACGGCGATCCGAGCGGGCTGGGATCGGACGACGGGAGCGACACCTCCGGCGCCGATGACGGCTCGGAGTCGGGAGGCGAGTCCGGATCCGACGCGGAGCAATCCGCGGACCAGTCGACAGACGACACCGGCGCGGTCGACGACTGCGGCGATAACGACTGCTGAGAAGCACCATGCGCGCCGCCTTCTTCGCCCTCGTCACCACGCTCGCTTTCAGTGCCACGGTGCAGGCCCAGCTCGGACATATCGCGCAGGCGATCGTCGGTGGTGAGGTCCTCGATGAAGCGGTGTTGTCTCCAACCGCCATGCTTGGACTCTGCGATGGCACGCTCGTGAGTCCGAATGTGCTGCTCACGGCAGCGCACTGCGTCGGAGCTCCGCCGGCGTACGCGACCTTCGGCGCGAGTGAGCAGGAGGCGCGTGTCGTGGTCGAGGTCGAGCGCTGCGTGGCGCATCCCGAGTTCGAGCGCAGCTCGGGCCACGACCTCGCATTTTGCATCGTGCGCGGTGACACCTCCGCCATCCGACCAGCCACGCTGATCGGGCACACCGACGAACTCTCGGTCGGCGAGGACGTCGTCCTGGTTGGCCACGGATACACGACGGGCGATGGGTCGGACCGCACGCGCCTCGCACGCTGGGTGACCGTTCGCGTCGACGCGATCGACCCCGACGGTGGAGAGCTCGTGGTGGGCGATACGGCCCACGGTGCTTGCCACGGCGACTCAGGTGGCAGCGCCTTCGTGCCAGCAGCAGACGGTCACGCTCAGCTGGCCGGCGTCGTGAGTCGGCGCGGACCTGGGAGCGACGCAGTCCCCGGTGCCACCTGTGCCAGCACGACCCTGCTCACCGCGCTTCAGCCTCACCTCGCGTGGCTCGCACAGAACGCGCACGTCCAGCCCAGCGCGGCCCCCCACGGCGCCATCAACGCCGGCTGCGCGACGGCTGGCGGTGCGCGGTCGAGCGCCCTGCTTGAGCTGCTGCTCGGGCTCTTGGTCTTCTTCACGGCGCGTGGCGCAAGCCGCTCGCTCTCGACGAGCAGACGCGGCTCGAAGTCTTGACGCCTGCGACACTGCCCCGCAGGGCCGACTCCCCGCTCGCGCTGCGCTGAGCCGCAAAGAGCCGCCAGCAGCCCACCTCTACGCGGACGCAGACTACGTGGCCTTCCCGTTGCTGGTCGACCCGATTCGCCGCGACGACGCCTGTCTGCTCTCCGACGGCGCCGGTGCCGTGCTCGTGATGAGTGCCGAGCGCGAACGTCAGCTGCGCGTTCCCACGGCTGTTCCCATCCTCGGTTTTGGCGCGGGCCAGACCTCGTACGACTTGCCGGGGCGAGCGAGCCTGACCAGCAGCGAAGCCGTTCGCTCGGGGCGCACCGCCTTCGACATGGCGGGTGTGACGGTGCGCGACGTCGACGTCGGCCAACTCTACGACTGCTTCACCATCACGACCTGGCCGCGGCACGTTGGTGTTGGAGCGTCCCCAGGGAGGGGTCCATCAGCTTCCGCTAGTCGGTGCCGTCGGTCTCGAGGACGGCCTCGAGATCGAGATCCTCTACAACAAGCGCAGCAACACCCTCCCGAGCGAGTTTGGTGGTGCATTCGAGGCGTTCGGTCGCTACCGCGAGATCACCAAGGTGCATCGCCTGCAAGGGACGGCGTTTGCCATGGTGCGCGTGTTCGTGGCCGACTCCATCCATCGTCTGTTTCCCAAACGCGCCATCGAGCACAACAAGCTGCTGGCGCTGACGTTTCAGTGCGGCGGCAGCGCGGTCGAAAACATGCACCAGCGCACGACCATCGAGCTTGCGGACATCGTGGTGTCGCGCCACCTGGGCTGTGCCGTCGGTGCGCCCATCGCGAAGATCCTGCGTCAGACCTACGGGGCCGATCGCCGGCTCTCGTACGCGGGCCTGTCGTGGTATCGCGGTGACGCGTTCGAGATGGACATCACGCGGCCCCGGGCGCTCGTCGAGGAGAGCGCAACGGCGCTGATCGCGCCCAAAATGCGCGCGAAGAAGCCGTCGGCGTAAGTTTTGTGCCGACCCTCAGCGGCGGACCAGGACGGCCGGCCAGGCGGTTTGGTACGCTCCCCCGGTGGCGGCCAAAAAGAAGACCCCTCCCCGCGGGCGCACGCTGGATCGCCAGCTCGAACGCAAACGCGAAAAGCTCCATCAGGCGCGGCAAAAGCTGGCCGCCCTCGACCCCGGCGGCAGCCCGTCGCGCCCGCTCGACGTGAGCTCGGCCTCGGTGGTGCAGGCGCGCGCCGAGAGCGAGCCGTGCCTGCGCTGTGGCCTACCCATGCGCTGCGACGAACACACCTCGGTCGAGGGTCCCAACGGGCTCTTGCGACTTGCCAGGTTGGAGTGCCGGGGCTGCGGCGCGGAGCGCGACTTTTTCCTGCGTATCGTAGGTAACCTGCTCAATTAGCGCGCACCAGGGGCGACAGCTCCGAGAGCAAGGCCTGCACGCGGTCGATCGCGTCGCCCTCGTCGTGTTCGTCAAACCGTGCGCTGAGCTTGCGGTCGGGCGTGAGCTTGAAGCGGCTCTTTTGTTTGGCGACCAGGACGACCAGCGCTGCGACGTCGAGCGGAGAGTCGCCGGCCAAGTGTAAGGTCACGCGCGTGCGCGACGCCTCGCAGCCCAAGACGCGCATGCGACGTAGCTCGGGCTTGAGCGCCATCGCGCGAACGAACGTGCGCGCAGCGTCGGGCGCGGGACCAAAGCGGTCTTCCATCTCTTCGGCGATCGCCTCGACACCGGGTTCGCTGTCGGCGCTGGCAAACCGTTTGTAGAGCGAGAGCCGCACGCCCACGTCGTCGATGTAGTCGTCGGGCAAGAGCAGCGGTGTCTCGAGGTTGAGGTCGGGGTCGACGTCGTGCACGACCGGCTGCCCGCGCAGCTCGGCGATGGCTTCTTCGAGCATCTTGAGGAACAGGTCGAAGCCGACCGCGCTCACGGTGCCGCTCTGCTCTGCGCCGAGCACATCGCCCGCGCCGCGCAGCTCGAGATCGAGCGAAGCGACCTTGAAGCCGGAGCCGAGCTCGGTGAACCGCTCGAGGGCTGCGATACGCATGCGCGCCTCGTCGCTCATCGCACTCGGCGGCGGCGCGATCAGGTAACAGTACGCGCGCTCTTTGGAGCGACCCACGCGCCCACGCAGCTGGTAGAGCTGCGACAGTCCGTAGGTGTCCGCGCGATCGATTACCATGGTGTTGGCGCGCGGGATGTCGAGACCGCTCTCGATGATGGCGGTCGAACACAACACGTCGAACTTGCCGGCCACGAAGTCGGCCATCACGCGCTCGAGCGAGGCTTCGTTCATCTGTCCGTGGGCCATCGCGATGCGCGCCTCGGGCACCATCTCTTGAATGCGCGCGGCGCGCTCGGACAACGACTCGATGCGGTTGTGCACCACGAAGGCCTGCCCGCCGCGCGCGAGCTCGCGTTTGATGGCTTCGCCCAGCACGTGCGGATCCCAGCGCGTGACGAACGTACGCACCGCCCGCCGATCGACCGGCGGCGTGGTGATCAACGACAGATCGCGCAGCCCCGACACCGCCATCTGCAAGGTGCGCGGGATGGGCGTCGCGCTCAGCGTCAGCACGTCGACGTGCGCGCGCATGGTCTTGATGCGCTCTTTGTGGGTGACGCCAAAGCGCTGCTCCTCGTCGACCACCAACAGCCCGAGGTTTTTGAAGTGTACGTCTTTGGAGAGCAGGCGGTGGGTCCCGATCAAGATGTCGACCGTGCCCGCCTTGATGCCGGCCAGCGTCTTTTGCTGATCTTCTTTGGTCACGAAGCGAGACAGCTGCGCAATCTCGATGGGGTAGCCGGCCATGCGCGTCTTGAACGACTGGGCGTGTTGCTGCGCGAGCACCGTGGTGGGGCATAGCACGGCCACCTGACGCCCCGACATCGCCACCCGAAACGCCGCGCGCATGGCCACTTCGGTCTTGCCAAAGCCCACGTCGCCGCACACCACGCGGTCCATGGCGCGCTTTTTTTCGAGGTCTTCCATCACGTCGTCGATGGCGCGCGTCTGGTCGGGCGTCTCGTCGAACTCGAAGCTGGCTTCGAACTCCTTGTAGCTGCGCTCTTCGGGAGGCAGCGGTGGGCGCTCGACGCCCGCGCGCTGCGCGTACAGCTTGAGCAGGTCGTCTGCCAGCTGCTTGACCTCGTCGCGCACGCGCGCCTTGGTCTTGCTGAAGGTCTGCCCGCCCAGCTTGTCGAGCTTGGGTACCTTGCCCTCGGCGCCCGAGTGCTTTTGGATCTGGTTGAGCCGGGTGACGGGCAAGAACAGCTTGCCGCCCACGTACTCGACCAGCAGCACCTCGACGCTGACCGGCTTCATGCCCTGCAGCTCTTCGTAGCGAGACAGCGGCATCTGCTTTTTTTCGAGGCCGAGGTAGCGACCGATGCCGTGCTCCACGTGCACCACGTAGTCGCCCACGGCCAGTGCACTCAGGTCGTCGAGGAACGCCTCGGTGTTGCTCTTCTTGGCCTTGCGCGCGGCGGCCGCGCGCGCGGGCTTGTCGCCAAACACCTCGCCCTCGGTGACGCAGGCGAGCGCCGCCGTGGCCAGCACGAACCCGTGGGACAGCTCGCCCAGCACGATCTGCACCTTGCCGCTGATCGGTGCGCGCAGGTGCTCCGGCGTGAACGGCTCGACGCCGCGCGCGAGCTCGATGCCGTAGCCGC
Organism: Pseudomonadota bacterium; assembly: GCA_041179425.1. GTDB lineage: Bacteria > Myxococcota_A > Polyangia > Polyangiales > DASUME01 > DASUME01. The sequence continues at coordinate 9,088 of JBEGTL010000312.1, forward strand.
GGAACAGGCCCGCCATCCGGTCGCCCTGCGTGCGGGTGCGCGCCGTGAGCAGCACGCGCAGGCCGCTCTCGACGAACCCGTGCAACGTGTTGGCCAGCGGCGCGAGGGCGTCGGCGCG
>JBEGTL010000313.1:0-9200 GCA_041179425.1 Pseudomonadota bacterium
ATGCTGTACGAGCTCACCACTGGCCGAAGGCTGTTTTACGGCAGCGAGATCGAGGTCATGACGGCGATCGTCGAGCGCGACGTGTCGCCGCCCAGCTCGTGGCTGCCCGGTTACCCGGCCGAGCTCGAGCGCATCGTACTCACGGCGCTGGCGCGCGATCGCGGCCGCCGGTTTCCCAGCGCTCACCACCTCGCGCGCGAGCTCGAAGACTACGTCGCGTCGCACGGCCTGGTCGCGACCCACCAGACGCTCGCGCACTACTACGCGCGAGTGTTCACCGACGAGGAGCGACGTGAGCGCGGGAGCGGTGCGTTCCGGGCGCTCATGCCCAGCGAGATCGCAGCGGCTGCGATCGAGGCTTCGGTCCACACGCCGATCACAGCGACGGCGGCGATTGCGTCGTTCCCGGCGGCGGTCATGGAGACCACGGCGCTCGAAGATCTGCACTTGCTTCGGGGTGAGCCACCACGCGAGCACCTGCCGCTGGACGCGCCGTATCCGCTCCACCTGCCGGGGGGCGACGACCTGTTTCACGACAGCCCGCCGCTCGTCCTCACGCGACCCAAAAAGTAGCGACCCTCGCTTTTTCTCGAGGTCTCGAGCCTTTGCCCGCACCCACCAGAGCGAGGCGAGCGGCTCTGCTGCGTTCGTGGGGACCCCATGCGCGGCCACAAACCGGTGACGGACCTCCCGTTTGTGCCATCCGGCGCGTTCACACTGACTGATGCTTGCCGGTCTGTGCCAGGCGGTGCTAGCGTCGACTCACTCATGCACACAATGGCACGCTATCGAAGGGTCAAGCAGCTCGGCCGGGGCGCCCAGGGAGGCGTGCACCTGGTAGAAGACCGGGTGCTCGGCGGGCCGCTGCTGGCTCTCAAGCGCGTCGAGCAGGCGAGCGCCGATGCCATGCGGGATGCGTTCGCGCGCGAGTTCGCAGTCTTGGCGTCGCTCGCCGTGCCCGGGGTGGCGCGCGTGCACGATCTGGGCGTTGCGCCCGCGCTCGACGATGCGCCCGCCGGCCCGTTCTTTACGCGTGACTACGTCGCCGGGGAGCCGCTCGGCGAGTGGGTCTCGGGCCAGCCGCTCGACGCGATCGTGAGCGTGTTTTTGCGGGTCCTGCGCACCGTCTCGCTGCTCCATCGGCGCGCCGTGGTGCACGGCGATCTGCACCCTGGCAACGTGATCGTCGACGCCGACGGGATGCCGCACCTGATCGACTTTGGGCTCGCGTCGCGGGGTGCGGACGCGCTCGAGGGCAGCGGCACTCCGTTGTTCATGGCGCCCGAGCTGTTCACGGGCGGTCGCAGCTCGATGAGCGCGGACATCTACGCACTCGGCGCCACGCTGTGGGCTGCCATCACCGGCAGCGCTCCCCTGGCCGAGCTCGGTCCACGGCTGATCGCCGCCAAGCTGCGCGGTGAGCTGCCTACGCTCTCCGCTGTCGAAGCCGGGCCGCGCACGCTTGTGCTCGAGGCCGCGCTCTGGGCACTCGCGCCACTGCCGCGTGAGCGCGCGCCCAGCGCCGACGAGCTGGCGGCGCGCATCGAGCGAGCGTGTGGACTACCGGCGCGGCAGCCGCACGAAAAGCCGGCCTTCGTGCAGCCGCGACCGCGCGGACGAGGCGAGCTTCTCGACGCGCTGGTGCGGCACGCGCGTGAGCCCGTCACCGACCCGGCTCGCGAGCGTGGAGTCACCGTCGTGCACGGCGCGTGCGGGATGGGCAAGAGCACGCTGCTGCGCGAGCTCAAGTGGCGCCTTCAGCTCGAGGGGATCGAGGTGCTCGAGGTGCGCTGTCGAGACCGGGCGGTCTCGCCCATCGTGCAGCTCGTGCGTCAGCTCGCTCCGCTCTCGACGTCGCTGCTCGAGGTACCGCCGCCCGCAGACGAGCTGCCCACCGCGAGTGAGACCCGCGTTGCACTCGAGCGGCTGGAGACGGCGCTGCGCAGTCGGGAGGGCGCGCGGCGTGTTCTCTTGGTCGACGATCTCGACGTGGGCGATGCCGCGCTCGCGCAGCTGCTGCGGGCGCTCACGCAGCACGACGGCACGGGCCGCGGCGACAGTGCACCCGTGGTGATCGCATCGAGCGACTCGCTCTCGGCGCCCGGCGTGTCGGCCTTCGTCGACGTGGAGGCTCTGGCGGTCACGCCGCTGTCCGAAGCCGATGCGCGCACGTTGATCACGGATGCGCTCGGGCCCGTCGACGCCGCGACTGCCGAGGCGCTGCTCAGTCACGCGGCTGGCAACCCGGGCATCTTGCTCGAGGCGCTGGCGTGGCTCTACGAGCGAGGCGACCCCACCGCGCTCGACGTGACGCAGCTCGAACCCGGTGCGATCGCCGGCAGTCTGGCGGAGGCTCGGCTCGCGCCGCTCTCTCCCGCGGCGCGCGAGCTGTTGAGTGTGGTCGCCCTCGCGCGCTCCCCGCTCCCCGCCACCTTTCTCGCGGCGCTGTTCGGGAGCAGCTACGAGACCAGCACGCGTGAGCTGTTCGTGTTGGGTCTCGCACACGTCGACCACGAGCTCGTGGGGGTCAGCGAGTCGTTCGTCGAAGAGGCGCTTCGCCGCAAGGACGTGGCAACACAAGTGCGGCTGGCGTCCGCCGCGCTCGGCTGTGACGCGGCCGCAAACCTCGACGTCGTGTCGCGTCTCGAGCTCGCGCTCGTCGCCAAGGACCCGGAGCGCGCGCGCACGTGGGTGATCGCTGCACTGCGCTCGCTCAGTGCGCGCGGAGCGGCTTCGGTCGCGCTGCGCGTGGCGGAGGCGACGCTCGCACTCGGCGTCGACGACATCGCACAGCTGCTCGTCGTGGCCGAGCTTTACGTCGATCAAGGCGACTGCGCGCGGGGCGCCGAGTACGGAGAGCGCGTGCTCGCCGAGCCGTCACTCGACGCGCTGACCCTGGCGCGTGCGCAGATCGCTGCGGCGCGCGCCCACGTGGGCGCCGCCCGCCTCGAGCGTGCCATCGAGCTCCTGGCCGCAGTCTCGCCGGAGGCCCCGGCAACCCTGCGCGCGCAGGCGGCCCGCGAGCTCTCGCGTGTGCAGCTGCGGCGGGGCGGAGCGGCCGAGGCGCGCGCCGCGGTCGACCACGGCCTTGTCGTGGCGGCACCGCACGACCTCCATCGTGCGGAGCTGCTCGCCATCGACGCGACGCTCGCGAGCCAAGCGGGCGAGCACGAGCGGGCCGCGCGTAGGTTCGACGACGCGCTGGCGATCGCACGCGAACACCAGGCGCTGCGCGACGAGGCGCAGGTGCTCGGCTACCGGGCGCTCAGTCACGAGCGGCGCGGTGCCTACACCGAAGCGCGCGCAGACTTCGAAGCCGGCATGAGTGCTGCCCGCCGGGCCGGCGACCTCGGGGTCGTCGCCGCCTACGCACTCAACCTCGGCACCAACGGCTTTCGGACGGGTGTGCTCGAGGGCGTCGAACAACACTACACGCTCGCGGCAAGGCTCTCGCGCCGGTCTGGACGCACCGTCACCGCGCTGCTCGCCGACAACAACCTTGCGCAGCTGCACCTGTACTTGGGCAGCTTTGCGCGGGCGCGCGTGATCGCGGAGGCATCCCTGGCAGAGGCCGAGCGCCTGGGTAGCGATCACTCCATGGCCAAGGCGCTGAACATCCTGGCCGACGTCGATGGGCGCGCCCACGAGATGGAGAGCGCACTGGCGCGCTACGAGGCAGCGGCCGCTTGTTACACGCGCCTCGGTCGCACGCTCGAGCTGGCCGAGGTGTGGCTCGACGCTTCGGAGCTGTTGCTCGAGCGCGGCGGCGTGAGCGACGTGTCTGCGGCCTCGGCCAAGGTCGCGTTGGCGCGGGCCACCATCGAGCGCCACGGGCACGACGAGCTGCGCCCCCGACTCAAGCTGCTGCTGGCGCGTGCGCGCGCCGGCAACGGTGACGTCGAGGGAGCGCTGCAAGATCTCGCCGAGGTCGAACGTATGCTCAGCGGCACGCGCGATCGCGAGACGTTGTGGCAGGTGCTGGCCGCGGCGGCCGGGCTGCACGCACAGCTCGGCGCGAGCCTGCTCGCAGAGCGCAAGGCACGCGAGGCCGCCGAGCTGATCGAGCTGCTGGCTTCCCAGGTCCCGCGCGAAGCCCGGGAGGCATTCTGCGCGGACCCGCGGCGGCGCGCCGTGCTCGACCTGGCGCGACAGCGAGCGGCGGAGAGCGGACCGGGCGAGCGCAGCGAGCGCGCGCCGACAGGTCTCGACGAGCCACGCTTCGCGCGCTTGCTCGAGCTCATCAAACGGCTCGCCCGCGAGCGCGATCTGCCGCGCCTCCTCGAGCGCATCACCGATGCCGCCGTCGACCTCTCGGGCGCGGAGCGAGGGTTTGTGTTGCTCGTCGACCCGGCGACCGGGCAGCTGGCGCCGCACACCGTGCGCTCGAGCGGAGGCGCCGAGACCGACCCACACGTCGCGTTCAGCCGCAGCATCGCCGAAGCGGTGCTGATCGACGGCGAGCCGATCGTGACCATCAATGCGCGCGACGACCGACGGCTCAACGAGTTCATGTCGGTGCACAAGCTCATGCTCAAGTCGGTGGCGTGCATCCCCATCAGCGGACCAGTGGGTGTGGTCGGCGTGCTGTACCTCGAGCATCGGCTGCGCGCGGGGCGTTTCCTCGAAGACGACGTCGACCTGCTGGTCGCGTTTGCCGACCAGGCGGCGATCGCACTGGAGAACGCGCGCCTGTGGAGCGAGAACGCGTTGCGCAGCAAGGAGCTGCTGGCGCAGACGCGTGAGCTCGCGCTGGCCAAGAGCGAGATCGAGCGGCTGCTCGATGCGCGTACCGAGGAGCTCGAGCAAGTGCGACGTGACCTCGGACGGGCCCGTGCAGAGCTCGAGGGGCAGAGCTCGCGACACGGCATGGTGGGGCACAGCGCCAGCATGCGGCGCGTGTTCGCGCTGATCGAGCGGGTCGCCGACTCGCCTGTGCCGATCATCGTCGAGGGCGAGAGCGGCACGGGCAAAGAGCTCGCCGCGCGCGCCATCCACTTCAGCGGCGCGCGCAAAAAGGAGCCGTTCGTGGCGCTCAACTGCGCGGCGCTGCCCGAGCACCTGGTGGAGAGCGAGCTGTTCGGTCACGTGCGGGGTGCGTTCACGGGCGCCGACCGCGATAAAAAGGGGCTGTTCTTACAAGCGCAGGGCGGCACCATCTTCCTCGACGAGTTTGCGGACATCCCACATCGCATGCAGATCGATCTCTTGCGCGTGCTGCAAGAACGCTGCATCCGGCCCGTCGGAGGCGATCGCGACATCCCCGTCGACGTGCGCATCATCGCGGCCAGCAACCGTCCGCTCAAGCAGCTCGTCGCCACCGGTAAGCTGCGCGAGGATCTGTACTACCGCATGAGTGTGGTGGAGATCCGCCTGCCCGCGCTGCGCGAGCGCACCGAGGACATCCCGCTGTTGTGCGATCACCTGCTGTCGCGCATCGCAGGTCGAGACGGCTCGCGCCCGCGCAAGCTGTCGCGGCTGGCACTCGAGCGTGTCCTGGCCAGCGAGCTACCCGGCAACGTTCGCCAGCTGGAGCACCTGCTCACCAGCGCGGCCATGCTCGCAGACGGTCCGCTCATCGAGCCCGAAGACCTCGCGCTCGATGCACCCACCGCGAGTGACGACGACCTGTTGGTCGAAGCGGGCGAGCGATCGAGCGAGCCCCCGGGCGAGGCCGCGCAGCCAGGCGACGTGCAGGGCTTCAAGACGCGCGAGAAGCGCCGCATCATCGACGCGCTGGAGAAGCACGGCTGGAACCGCGCCAAGGCGGCCGTCGCGCTGGGCATGCCGCGCCGAACCTTTTACCGCCGCCTCACCGAGTTCAACATCCTCTAGACGTCGGCGACGCTGTTACAGGTCGGCGGCCTTGGGGTCGCCTTCGGATGGCTCGCCGTGCTCGTCCTGCTCGATCAGCGCCGCCACCGACTTGCCCAGCTCGACCAGACCCTCGTCCTTGTTCTTGCCGTCGAAGTGATCGCGCTGCTCGCGATCGAGGTAGCTCGGCTTGCGACCCGCGCTCGACATGTCGACCCAGTAGGCGTTCTTCTCGCGCACGTCGAAGTGCACGAAGCTGCTGTGCGGATAGAAGCCCACGCCGACGTTTTGGAAGTGGCGCAGGTAGTCGCACAGCTTGCGGTTGTCGACGCCCTCGACGCGGATGTCCATGGCGGCGCCCTTGGTGTGCCGGCTCTCGCCGCTGGTGAAGCCGCCGGCGACCCGGTAGCCGCTCATCACCTGGATTGGACGGTTGTCGTAGTGGCGCGCGACCTCGGCCAAGAGCGCGAGCAGGCGCGGCTCGGGCCGCTTCTGTTTGTGCGAGTTGCGAGGCCGCAGGAAGCGAGCCATGCGCGACGTGGCCTGGGGACGAACGCGCCCCTTGTTGTCGGTGAGCGTGAGCTTGATGCGCTCTTGCGTAGCCACGCGGTAGAGCGACACGGTGCTGGACGGAACCGAGCGCGGTACGGGAAGGGCCTTGGCGCCCTGTGTGCTGCTGCTGCTGCTGCTGCTGACGGCGCTGTGCGCGGTCTTGCCGGCAGGCTGTGCCTTGGCAGTCCCGCCCGGGATCACCAGGCGCGCGCCCGGCCGGAGTGCGGTGTCGACGCTGATGCCGCTCGCGCGGGCCAACGCTTCGACGGTGCAGTCGAGCCTGCGCGCCACCGTCCACAGGCTCTCGCCCGCGGCCAGGTACACGACGCCTTTCTCCGGGACGTGAAGTACCTCGCCAATCTGGAGGGGCACACCGGGCTGCCGCTCGTTGATCGCGGCGAGCGACGACACGCTCACGTTGTAGCCGTGCGCGATGGAGATGAGGCTCTGTCCCTCGCTCACCGTGTGCTGCCGCTCTGCTTGCGCAGTCGGTGCAAACACAAGCGACGACAACAACGCGGCGAACACGAGTGCAGAGCGGTACGGACTCACTCGATCATTATCGCGAGGTCGCCCTGCGCCGCAAAGCGCGACGGGCGAGTGCGACCACACTTTTTTCGCACGCGCCGTTCCGCAAGTGAGAGCATTGGAGGGTAGCGTTCGTTCGTTGACAATCCGGCAAGGTGGCGATGAAAGCGGTCCGCGCTTGGGGGGAACCACGCGCGGGCTGTTCGCGGCAACAAGCAAAGTCACATCTAATTATATGTAACTGATAAGCAATTTGTGGGGAATATCGCTTGACGATACGGCCGTTCGGTCCATAACGTCCAAGCAGATAGCGAATCTGGTTTCGCTATCGTTCGCGGGCCATGGTGCAAGACGACAAGGTATCTGCAGCAGCGCTGTCCCCATTTCGCTCGCACGCGGAAGACCCGCGTGCCTCGACGGGCTCGGTCACGAGCTCGCACCGCATGAACGATGCGCGTGGGGACGCGGTGCTGGGAGAAGTCGTCGGGAGTGCGTCTGCGATGGAACCCGAGACGCCTCGAAGCAGTCTGCAGAGAGAGCCCTCGGGTGACGACGTGCCCGCCTCGGCAGTGTCAGCATCCGAGCCAGGCTCGAGCGACGAAGCGCCTCAAAGCGTTCCGCCGCCCGACCCCAAGGCTCCCAAAAAAGCCAATAACGTACGCAAGATCCGCATCGAGCGGATGATGTCCAAAGCAGAGCTTGCCCGCCGCGCCAACTTGTCGGTTTTGACGATCGACCGCGTGGAAAGGGGCTACGGGTGCCGCGTGGATACCAAGCGGAAAATACTCGAAGCCTTGGGGTTAAGCCTTGCAGATCGCGTACGCGTGTTCGGCGAGGAGGAGTGATGCTCCACGATGTCCGAGGGGAGAAACCTGGTCGGGGTCGACATTGGGTCGAGTTCGATCAAGGTCTGCGAGATCAAAGAGGGACGTAAGGGCGCGCGGTCGCTGACGCGATTCGCGTATCACCCGCTACCACCTCAGAGCATCGTAGACGGCCACATCATGAACTCTGGGGCCGTCGTCGAGGGCCTCGAGAAGCTGTTCCATCGCCAGCGTCGTAAAGACGTTGCGCTGCGCATCAGCGGGCACAGCGTGATCATCAAGAAGGTCACCATGCCTTTGATGACGGCCGAGGAGCTGCGCGAGCAGATCGCGTGGGAGGCCGAGCAGCACATCCCGTTCGACGTCGCCGACGTGGAGCTCGACTATCAGGTCCTGCGCCGTCGCGAAGACGAGGGGCAGATGGACGTCCTTTTGGTCGCGGCCAAAAAGGAGGAGATCCAGGACTTGATGAACCTGGCCCTCGAGGCGCGGCTCAAGCCCAAGGTGATCGACCTCGACGCCTTCACCGTGCAGAACTGCTTCGAGGTCGGCTACGGCGCACCCGAGCGCGGCAACACCACCGTGTTGCTCCATGTCGGTGCGTCACTCACGACCATCAACATCATCGCGGACGGCAGCACCGCCTTCACGCGCGACATCGCCAATGGCGGCAACGCCATCACCGAAGAGATCCAGCGTCAGCTCAGCATCGGGCAAGACGAGGCCGAGGCGTACAAGTGCGGCTCGGGCGGCGGCATCGTGCCGCACGAGGTCACGCGGATCATGCAGTCGGTGGTGGAGAGCCTGGCCGGCGAGATCCAGCGCTCGCTCGACTTCTACCTGGCCACCAGCGGTGACCGCGAGATCTCGCGCGTGATGCTCTCGGGTGGAGCCGCGCGCATGGAGACGCTCAAGGACGCCATCTCGAGTCGCAGCCGCGCACAGGTCGACGTGATCGATCCGCTGCGCGCTGCGGGCCTCGACGGCAAGACCGTGGGCGCGCTCGACCTCGAGCAACATGGACCCGCCGCGGCCGTGGCGTTCGGCCTCGCGCTGCGCAAGGACCGGGAGCGCAACTCATGATTCGCATCAACCTGCTACCGGCCAAGCGCACGGGTACCACGCAGAGCGCCGGCGCGAAGGTGTGGGGCTACACGTACCTCGGTGCGTCGGTCGTGTGGTGCGTCGCGCTCGCGTTCGTGTACTTCAGTCTGCTCTCGGACCGCGATCAGGCCCTCGCGCAAAACGCCGAGGTCGAGCGTCAGATCGCCAAGGTCAAAGATCAGAGCGGCAACCTCGAAGAGCTGCAAAAGCAGCTCGAGCAGTCCAAACAGCTCGAAGAAGTGGTGAAGGGCCTCAAGACCGCGCGTCAGGGGCCTTCGCGTATGCTGCTCGAGCTGTCGGCCATCTTGTCTCCCGGGCGCGGCCCCACCATCGACCCGGCCAAGCTCGAAGAGCTGCGCAAGTCCAATCCCGAAGCGGGCA
>JBEGTL010000314.1:0-9167 GCA_041179425.1 Pseudomonadota bacterium
CCGTGCTGGCCAGCGTCCCTGCGTTCAGCGACCCGGCAGCGCGTGTCGATCACGAGCTGTCGGCGGCGCGGCGCGAGCGCGCCCTGCACGCCCTCAAAGCCCTGCTCCGTAAGCTCGCCGCGCTTCAGCCGGTGGTCCTGTGTATCGACGACGTCCACTGGGCCGACGTGGACAGTGAGGTCTTGTTGCGCTCTCTCTTGCGCGACGACGACGCACCTGCCTTGCTCTTGGTCGCTAGCGAACGCATCGCCACCACGGGCTCGCTGCATCGCGCGCTGTCCCTGTCCGACGCAGAACGCCGCGCTGCGCACGCCGATGGCTCGTGCGTCGACCTCACCCTGACGGGCCTCTCGGGTACCCATGCAGAGCAGCTCACGTGCCGTCTGCTCGAAGCTCCATCGACCGACACACGAGTGCAGCGCATCGTCCGCGACGCGCGCGGCAGCCCGCTGCTGCTGCAGGCACTCTCGCGCTGGGTCAACAAACACCCTCAGGCCGGGATGACCGATCGGACGCCCGATCTCGATGCGTTGCTCGGCGTGCGACTCGATGAGCTCTCCACCCCAGAACGAACGATCTTGCAGCTGGTCGTGCTGGCCGGCCGCCCCACCACGCGGCACGTGATCGAGCGGGCGGCCGACTTGCGCGACGCCTTCGACACCGGCGTGTCGCGCCTACGCGACGGCTTCCTCGTCCACTTGGTCCCGCGCGGCGACGAACAGCTCCTCGAGCCCGATCACGTCTCGGTGCGCGAAGCCGTCCTCGCGCGCATGGACACCGCCACCCGCGCGATGCTGCACCTTCGTCTCGGTCGTGTGCTCGAACAGACCGAAGGTGTGCTGGCGGAGGCGCTGGTCGAGCAGTTCGTGGGCGCGCGGCTGCCTCGCATCGCCGCACGACACGCCTGGCGCGCGGCAGACGCAGCACTCTTCGTGTACGCGTTCGGCAACGCCAGCGATCTCTACGAGCGTGCGCTCGCGCTCGGGACCTTTGCACCGCACGAGCTTGCGACCCTACACCGTGAGCTGGCGCGCGCGCTCGAACACTCAGGTCGTTGGTTCACGGCGGTGACCGTCTGCCAACGTGCAGCCGAGCTCTTGCCCGATCCGTTGGTGGCCGCGCAGTTCGAGCAGCAGGCAGCCCAGCTGCTGATGGTCGAAGGGTTGTACGAGGAGGGAGAGTGCCGACTGCGTCGTGGCTACGCCATGCTCGGTCTGCCCTTCCCACGCTCGCGCGCGCAGCTGTGGGGCAGCGTGTTGTGGCGCATGATCCCGCGACGGCCCCGTGCACAGAGCTCGACGCCTCGTCCGACGGATGACGCCCTTCGCCTGGCGCGCCTCGACCTCTTGAGCGGCGCGGGGCGGGGCATCGAGGGACACGACATGCTGCTCGCCCTGCACAACGCCTTCCTGTGCGTCGAAGAAGGCGAGCAGGTGAGCGACCCGCGCTATCGTGCGCGAGCCGACGGCCTGCGCGGCTTGTTGCGGTGCGCTCTGCTCGGCTCGGGCGGCTTTTCGCGAGGCTTGGCAGAGCTGGTTGAGGCATCTCGCGTCGCCGAGTCGTTGGGAGACGAGGTCGGGCTCAGCGACATCCAACGCCAGCTTGCCTTGACCTACTTGATGGCGGGTCAACCGCGTGCCGCGCTCGAGCACGCCGACCGCTGCGAGTCACGCCTGCGCGAGTCGCCGCGGCGGCGCGATCAGCTCGACAGCATCATGTCCATCCTCGGCCTCGCGTTGCTCGAGCTGGGTTCGCTGAATGAGCTCGGACAGCGCTGGTCGGCCTTTGCGCGCGAGTCGCGCTCCCAGAGTGAGCTGACGCGCTTTTGGATCCACGTCCACCCCGCCCACACGACGGCGCTGCTGGCCGCGCACGATCGCGCCCGCACCGACGCACTGTTGGCGCAGCACGCACGGCTGGCCGCGCGTCACCCTCACTACATGCTGCTGCAGTGGGCGCACCTGCACAGCTGCGTCGAGGCCGCGCTCTACTGGGGGCCGGGCGAACGCGCACTCGAGCTGCTGCAGCACCAGTGGCGCGCGTTCGCTCGCTCGGGCTACTTGGTGCTGATGGAAGAGGCCCTGCTGCTGCACACGCGCGCGAGTCTCGCCGCGGCCAGCGTGCTGCCCAGAGGGCGACGACGCACACGTTTGTTGCGCCGCATCTCGTGGGCGGCAACGTTCCTCTCGCAACGCGGCGTGCAGCGCACGCACGGCGCGCTTTTGCTGGTGCGGGCGGCCGTCGCCGCGCTCTCCGATCGTCGCCTCGACGCCCTACGCGAGCTCGAGGCCGCGAGCGCACACTGCGGCCGCTCCGAGCACAAGCTGCTGGCTGCAAGCGCACGCTACTGCCACGGGGCGCTTCTCGATACGGCCTCCGGGCGCGAGGCCTGCCGCGCTGCCGCCTCCGTGCTCCGCGAAGAAGGCATCACCGAGCCTGCGCGCTGGGTGGCCTGGTCGGCCCCAGGCTTTGCGGAGCTGCTCGCGCCGCACCGCTCTCCCGAGCTCGAACCCACGAACGATGGAGGAGCCTCATGGTGGACGTAGTGCAAGACGATGGTTACGACCTCTCGCTGCTCACGCGCTGGCGGGCCGGAGACAACCGCGCCGGCAGCGAGCTGGTCAAGCGTCACTTCCACGTGCTGCACCGGTTCTTCGCCACCAAGGCCATCGGGCAGAGCGAAGATCTCACACAGCAGACCTTCGTGGCGTGCGTGGAGTGCAAAGACACGTTTCGCGCCGAGTCGAGCTTCCGCGCGTTCTTGCTCGGTCTCGCGCGCTACCAGCTCTACACCTATTACCGTCGGCGCGCGCGCACCCAGGACCTCGACTTCACCACCCGATCCGTACGCGACCTCGGAGCGTCGCCCACGGGCATGGTGGCCGAGCGCGAAGAGCAGCTGCTGCTCCTACGCGCGCTGCAAGCCGTACCGCTCGACCAGCAGATCGCGCTCGAGCTCACCTATTGGGAGGGCCTTTCGGCCGCCGATATCGCGCGTGTGCTCGAGATCCCCGAGAACACGGTCTACAGCCGCGTGCGCCGCGCCAAGGGACACCTACGCACCGTGCTTACCGAGCTCTGTCAGCAGGATGACGACTGCATCGCGGCCTACAAAATGATGATTGTCTCGGAGGACTGAGAGAGCAGATCACGGAGAGACATGGCCTCGCGTTTCGTTTGCGCTGGGGTCAGGGCATGCGCAGCGAGAGCGAAAACTCGAAGCTCGAGCCGCGCGTCTGGCAGCGTCGAGAAGTAACCGCAGGGCGCGTCTTCGTACAACGACTCGAGACTCTCCTCCGGCTGGACAGGAACGGCTTGTGCAGTTGCTGAAACGTCGTTGTTCATCGTGAACATGGGCGGGCAGCACACTTCGGGTTTGGCCCCAAGCGCAGCGGCGAAATCGCCATCGAGCTTTGCTGCATCCACGTAAGACCGTAGCGCCCTCCGCGCTCGGACGCCGTCGGGGTCGCCAAACCTGTCCCTCATGGGGGGTCGGACCCGGCCCTGCTGTTCGCTCGCGGCCCGCGTACGCGCCTCGGCCCGAGCCGCAGAGCGGGCAGCCGCGGCCCGAGCCAAGCCGTCGCGGGGCAGCTCCAGCAGGGACGATATCTAGGGATATCGAAATGGCGTCGGAAGGTAGCGTACACATCCGGCCAGGGCGGAGATTTTGCTTTTTCCGACGCGCCGCCGGGGGACGCGGAACGATCGTTACTACGAGGCGCGCGAGGCTGTCGAAATGTCCTGGGGAGATCGCGTATGGTCCCCAATCAGCAAGGCGATGGCCCCCCCGGCCTTTCCCGCCCTGCGGGTCGTCGGCACCCGGCACCACAGCGCATGGCGCTGCGCCACGAGCAGACACGGCACCAGGATCTAAGCCAGCAGGCCGGGGAAACGCGCGAGATGCCAGAGCGGTACCAGGGGCAGCAAGAAGAGTCAGAGTCGCAGAGGCGCGAGCAGTTCGACGCCCTGCGTTTCGAGCAGCAGCGTGACTACGCGCAGCGGCGCTACGAGCTCGAGCAGCTCGAGGCGCAGCTCCTGTACGAGCGACAGCAAGAAGAGGCGCAACGTCAGCTGGCTTTGGTGCCGCCGCGCACGGCACCACGCCGCGAGACACAACAACAGGCCGAAGCGCAGCGACGCTACGAGCTCGTGCGGCAGTACGAGGCGCAGCGACAGACTGAGCGTCGTAAACGCAAACCACGACCGGCGAGTGCGCAGCCGGACGAGCGACAGCAACGCGGGGCAAAAGTGGTCAAACGCAGTTCGTACGTTCCGCAGGAGCCCTCGCAGAGCTCCGAGATGCCGACCGCTCCCTATCGAGCCCTCTCGAAGGAGCACGCCGCACAGGTGTCGGTCAGCTCGCTGAGCCACAGCGCGCAGCCGGCCAACGCGGCGCCGTCGCGCAAGCCGACGCAGACCAAGACCGTGCAGCGGCCCAAACCAGACGCAGCGCGCACGTCGGCTCCGCATGCCCCGCGCGTGACTCGTGAGCGGCGTGACGCGGTCGACCGCGAAGCCGAGCAGCGTGAAGCCGAGCGAGAGTGGCAGGCCTCACAAAAGCGTGAAGAGCAGCGCGAGCGCCAGGCCGCCGAGAAACGACGGGCGGCAGAGCAGCGCGAAGCGGTCGAGCGGCGCGAAGCTGCCGAGCGACGCCAAGCGGCGGCGCAGCGCAAAGCCGCAGCCGAGCGCGAGGCCACCGAGCGGCGCGAGGCAGCGCAGCGCAGAGCGGTCGAGCAGCAGCGAGCAGCGGAGCAACGCGAGGCTGCCCAGCGTAGAGCGCTCGAAGAACAGAAAGAAGCCGAGCAGCGCGAAGCGGCGCGCGAGCGGGAGGCCCTGCGCAAGCGCGGTGAGCAGCTGCAGCGCGAAGCGGCACGCGAGCGAGCCGAGGCGGCGCAGCGCGAAGCGGCACGCGAGCGAGCCGAGGCGGCGCGCAAACGGACACGCAAGCTGGACGCGGCGCGCGCGATCGAAGAAGCGCTGCGTCACGCCGAGGCTCTCGAGCGCGAAGCGGCGCGCGTACGCGAGCTCGCCGAGGAGCAGGCGCTCGCACAAGAAGCCGAGGACCAGCGCGAAGAACAAGCCGAGCGGGCACGGCAAGAAGAGCGCGAAGCACAAGCGTGGCGCGAAGCACAGGCCGAGCGCGCGCGAGAAGAAGAGCGCGAAGCACAAGCATGGCGCGAGGCACGGGCTGGCAGCGAGCGAACCGACGCGCGTCGCGTGCCGCCGCCCGTGCCGCCACAAGCGCGAAGAGCGACGGTGCAGACGCCCGCACCGGCGCGAGGTCGCACACGCGAGTATCAGCTCTCCCCGGCGGACGTGCAGGTACAGCCCCCGCGCCCACCTCAGCCGGCGGCAGGCTCAGGCCGTATGCGCCAGACCCATGCGTACGGCTCGCCGTCGCCCCACGCGGCCTACGAGCATGTCGACGAGGCGCGCCCGATCACGCTGCGTCCGCCGCCTCCTCCCGGCCAGGCCGCTGCGCGCGCGACCACGCGTCCCGCCGCCAAGGTCCCGACCCTCCCGCCGCCGCCGCCAGCGGCGATGCAGCTGCCGTCGATCCAGGTCTACGGCGAGGGCCACGATGTGCAGGCGCAGGCCTATCACGGCGACTTCCCGGACGTGGCCAGTGCGGCGATCCCTTTTTCGGCGCCGCTGCCCTCCATGCAGCCGTGGGCAGACGACGACCTGCTGGCTCCGCGCCAAAAACGACGGTCCCTCTGGCGCACGCTCCCCATCGCCGCCGGGGTGGTCGCGACGGCCGTCGGCGTGTACTTCGGCATCGGCCTGCTCCGTGTCGAACAACCGACGACCAGTGCAGCCATCGTCCCAGCTTCGCAGCAGGTGAGCCCTGGCACGCCCGTCATCGAGCAGCTGCCTGCAGCGGTAGCACCCACACCCAGCCCGGTTCCCGCGGCGCTGCCCGAGTCCACTCCGCCGCGCACCGCGAGCAGCAACGAGGAGCATCACCACCGCTCGCACGCTCGCCACGACGCAACCACCGACACGGGTCGCGAGACGTCGGCGACGGACGAAGACACGAAGAGCGAGCAGCGGCGTCTTGCGCACGAGCAGCGGGTCGCTGCGCGGCACGAGCGGCGCGAGCAAGCCAAGCTCGCCAAACAGACCGCGGTCGACGACCGCAAGGCACGCTCCGAAGCTCGCTCGCGCGCGGACGAGTCCAGTGCAGCGAAGTCGACGCCGACGAGCTCGTCCAAGTCCTCGTCGAGCAGCGCACGCACGTCGACGAGCGTCCCGTCGCGCGAGGAGAGCCCCACGCGCTCGAGCAGCTCCACGAGCAGCGCCTCTAGCGCCAGCAGTTCCTCGACGCGTTCGCCGACTCCCACCAGCAGCGTCTCGACTCGCTCGACCACTCCGAGTAGCTCTTCGACCCGCTCGGCGACGCCGACGAGCAGCTCGAGCAGCCGCTCTGCGATGTCGACCAGCACGCCCCCTGCTGCGGCAGCGCCCGCCAAAAAGCCCGCCTCCATGGACGACATGCTCGACCTCGTGGGGCCCTCCAAAAAGGCGCCCGCCAAGGCCTTGTCAGACTCGGACCGCGAGCTCGAAGAGCTGCTGATGAAGTCTCTCAAGCCGCGCAAGTAGTCACGCGCATCGGGCGCTCCGTGCGAGCGCCCGACCCCATCTCTCCGAGGTCTCCATGCTCCCGAAACGAATGCTCCCCACGGCCCTGTTCCTCGCCTTCGCGGGCTGCTCGGAACCGACCACGCCGCAAGAGGAAGAGAACGACCCTGTCCAGACCTCCAAAGATGCCGGCAAAGCGGTAGACGCAGGCGCGCGCAAAGACGCGGGCAAGAGCACGGTCGTGGTCGACGATCCCGAGCAGGAGCGCGACGACGCGTCGACTGGCGTGGTCGACGCCGGCGCGCCACCGAAACAACCCGCGGTGTCAGACGCAGGTGCGGGACAGAAAGACGCGGCCACCGCCACCACGAGTGACGACGCCGGCAGCACACCGACGGCAGGCGGCGCTTTCACGCTCTCGAGCCCCACCTATCAGGACGGCAAGGCCATCCCCTCGACCTCTCGCTGCATGAGTCCTTCGCCCGCCGTGTCGTGGACGGCCGGCCCGAGCGGGACACGCAGCTACGCCCTCACGCTCATCGATGTCACCACCGGCATCTCCAAAGGCTACGTGCACTGGCAGATCTACGACATCCCGGCCGACAAGCTGGAGCTGCCGATGGGCCTGCCCACCGGCGCAGCACCCGCAGACATCGCGCCCATCAAGCAGGGCCCCAACTACAGAAGCACGCGCGTCTATACGGGCCCCTGTGGCCCCACCGGCACCAACTCGTACGAGCTCACGCTGTACGCGCTCGACGTCGACACCTTGCCGATGTTGACCGCCACCTCGACCTCGGCGCAGGTGCAGACGGCCATCGACGCGCACGACCTCGCCACGAGCGTGGTGCACGTGACGTCCGCTGACGACTGACTGCGCGCGGTCGCTCCGAGGCCCGCGAGGCTCGCCCATCGTCAGAACATGGAGGTCAGCTGCACGCTCGCGCTCCGCACGCCGACGCTCGGTTCGACACGCAGCACGGGACCAACCCGGCTCTCCCGCGTGTCGACCTCTCGGCCCGGCGACCAAGAGCGCTGAATGGCCGTCGGGTTGGGCTGATCGAACACGTACGTGAGGATGGCCGAACAAAACAGTGCGCCCGCCAGCGCCAGACCGAGGCCACTCGCCATCCGAAAGCTGTCGCGCTTGCGACGGGACTCGTCGTAGCCCTTCAGATCTCCTGCCTCGGCCCGGCCACGCCTTCGCTCCGAGAGGAAACGACTGGCCGCACGGTCCTCGTGGAGCGTGAGCTGCGCAAGCACGAGCGCCCCGATCGCGGTCGTCGCGCCGCCGATGAACAAGCCACGCGAGACGAGCCGCTGCCGCGAGGGGCGCAGCAAGACTTCGAGCTGTTCGGTCTCTCCTCGCCGCAGCATCAGGGTGTGGTGCTCCGTGCGCCGACCGCTCTCCGCGACCGTGAGCGTGTGTCGACCGCTCGGTTGCTCCAGCACCACGCCGCTGCCACCACGGCTCACGAAGCTGCCGTCCAGGTACAGCTCCGCGTCGACCGAGGTCGCGATCCGCAAGCGGCTCGGACGCTCGCGCAGCAACACCTCGCTGAGGATCAGCTCGGAAGCGACGGCCGTGATCACACGCTCGGCGGGGAAGTAGCCGGGCGCCTCGACCACCACGCGATGCGGACCCGGCTGCACCTCGCGCACCACCGGGACCGGCGCCGGTGGGCTATCGTCGAGCGCGGCGCGCGCCTGTGCGGCCTCGGAGACGACCATGATGCGTGTGGGCGCCGCGGTCCGCTCCGCCCCCACGCGGTCGCCAACGACGAGTGGGACGCCGGCCGAGGCCGCGAGAGGCTCCAGCTGGGCGAGCGCGTCGAGAGCGTCGGCGCGGCGCGTGCCGGTGGGCTCTTGCGCGACGTAGCGGCGGAATAGCTCGATGGCGCGATCGAGGTGGTGCGGGTCGCGATCGGCGAAGAACTGACGGCGCTCGGCTTGCCCGAGCGAGAACGCGATGGCCGGCAGCGGCGTGAGCTCGTACGCCTGCGCGAGCGCTTGGATGGCGGCCGGGTATTCGCCCGCCGCGTAGGCAGCCGCGCCGGCGCGGAACGACGCCTTGGCGCGCTCGAGGTCGACCGTCGACTGCGCCTCGGCCGTCAGCGCGCACGACACCAGCAGCAACGTCGCGGCGAACGTTCGCGAACAAAAGGTCATCACAGCGCCCTCAGCCCGGCGCGAAAGATCTTGAGGTCGCCAGCGTCGACCACAGCCAAGTCTTCGAGACCGTCGCCGTCGACGTCGGCCGCCACCAGCCCCGTGCCGCGCGTGAGCGAAAGCTTGAACTGCGGTGCGGCGAGCTCGGACGGGGCCCCGGGCGCGACGAGGTAGATCTCCTTGTCGGTGGCGTACGCCAGGTTCGTATGAGGCCGCAGCGTAGTGGGCCTCAGCACCGAGAAAGCAACCGGCGAGTGGCTCGCCGCGCTCACCAACTGCGGCGTCCCAAAGTTACCGGAACGATCGTTCCAAAACACAAAAAGTTTGTGATCGGTGGCGGTACTGCCGGTCAGCAACACCAGGTCGACTGCGCCGTCTCCATTGAGGTCGAGCGCGGCAAAAGCAGGCTGCGTACA
>JBEGTL010000315.1:0-9160 GCA_041179425.1 Pseudomonadota bacterium
GGACATGGTCAAGAGTAAGACCAAGAAGCATGTTCATCAGACAAAGGTCGCCGCTTGATCAGATTTCTGATCCACAACTCTTGACCATACCTCCGACAGAGAGTTGGTGACAGGATCGTGGTCATAGACGAGGCGGCGAATCTGGCTGTCTCGCTCTGCCCCAGCGCCGATGCTTGCCCGCGCTATGCGTCGGTCTCAGCCTCTCAGCCAGACCTGTCGAACAGGGGATTCCTGTGCGACGGTGGGTACTATACAGTTTCGCTACTCGACGCGTCATGCGCCGCAACGTCGACAACGAGACTGGTCACCCAGTTGTGTCGGTGACGACTGTACGTCGCGCTTGGTACGCATATTCGCGATTCACTGATTCACTAGGTGAGATCGTCGCTGCAGTAGATTCTGACAATGAGATACACATGATCGGGTTGCTGCGCAGAGTGACCTTGAAAGTCGGTCGTACTCATCTCCGACTTCAACGTTCGAGCGGCGAGTGATGGAGCGACCTACTCGGAGAGGGCACTGCCGAGCATCACGCGCATCGCTTTCAACGCCGGCATCAGTAGTGCCCTATTGTCCGGGCTCTCGATGGGCTGCGCCCTGGCAACTGCAACAGAGTAGACCTGCTCCAAAACGGCCCAGTGACGCCGCAGCTCATCACGCCAATGCGTCGGAGTATTCTCTAGGGACTCAAGTAGCGCTTCGAGGCTGGAGATTAGCCAGGAAAGATCGACTCGACCCACTTCGTACGCGTGCAACTGCCCAAGCATGTCCTCTATCTGCCGCCGATCGTAGTCGTCCATCAGAACACCGTGATAACGCGACCTGAAGTAGCGTCTGTAATGACGTTGCAGTTATTGACGCTGTCGACGTGCTGAAGAGTTCCTGGCACGGCTCCGGGCTCGCTGCCTCCACTCCCGATCGCATTCTCAACCGCCGATGGCGTGAAACCGCGTTCCTGCATGCGATCTAGAGCATGCCCCGAGTAACTTCGACCGCCAATCGAGGAAGGAGCGTTTCTCGGAGCGGGCTCGCTCGGGTTTGGAAATCTTGTCCGGCTTCCGCGACGGCCGACGGGAGTCGCCGGAGACGCGGAATCATCAATCTGACGCACTCCGTCATCTGCAGGGGACGCTTTGGCTCTAGGAGACGGCTGCTGCTTCGGAGGCTGAGTGGAGTCGGAAGAAGATGGCGCCCGTTCTGGTGGGCGCGCTGCTCTTACTTCTGCCGCAGCTTCGCCGGCAGGTTCGGCGATGGTTGGTGGCCCAATCCTTCCTCCAGGAGCTGCTCGCGGCCCAAATCTCTTTGCGAGCCTGAGTAGTTGCGGCGCCTTCGTAGCGATTCTGCCCAGCGCAGCGCCCATGGCGACCAACGAGGCAATGGTCAACAAGACCTCCATCAGCAGCTCGCCAAGAGTTTGCCCCGCTTTGAACTGACTCGTGAGGTCTGCGTGCTGCTTGACAGCGGAGTAGCGCTGCCACTTGGCCGTGTATCGGTCCTTGAGCTTTCCTGGAAGGCCCTCGAAGAACGTCCCGGGATCGGCCATAGCCGCTGCGACCTCTGCCAAGATCTGCGTGCGCTCGCGATGCGCATTCGTGAGGGTATTTCGCACCACGAAGCTGTCTTGTACCAAGTACAATGCGGCGCGGACAGCGATGGCTGAACCTGCGAGGGGACTGCCGACGAAGCTCGACCACGAGAGTTTTCCGTAGACCCGATCGTAGATGTCGGCCAGGTGAAAGGTCTTCGCCAGCGAGACAAGTCCTGCAAACTCATCGGCTGGCTGGCTCACCAGACCAACGCAGACTCCGAGCCCGAACGAATCCGCGCCCAAGAGTCGACGAACGAGGGCCTCCATGTCGCGCAAGCTGTTCGCGAGAAAGAAGCTGTCTAGGTACTTCTCGAAGGACGCCTGGGCGTAGAGGCGCTCGAGTTCCCGGGGTTCCATCTGCCTCGCGGCCGGAGAGTCGGGATGTGGCAGCCCTGCGTTGGCTCCGTGAAGCGCTGGATGCCGGCGGAAGGTGCCCCGTCCGGGCGCGCCTGGCAATGAGCCGAACGCGCCCAAGGAGAACCACTCGAATGGATCGTGGTCGCCCATCCAACAGCGGGATAGGACGTGGGAGAGCAGTGGACAAGGCGTTGTGCCAGTGAAGACCAAGCGGTATGCGCATTCCAGGCATCATGATCGGTCATTTCCACGGCATCGTGGGCGCCTCGACGTCTCCATTGTGATTACCAGGTCGGAGCGGAGCGACGAGTTCGATCGCTCAGTGGTTGGGAGCTTTCTCCTTTCGGCGTGAGGGGCCTTTCATCGTGAGCTTGTGGGCGTTGTGCACGAGCCGGTCAAGCACGGAGTCGGCGATGGTCGGGTGGCCGATGAAGTCGTGCCAGGTCCCGACGGGGATGCCCACAGTTGCCGGCCAGTTTCTCGGCAACTTTTGAGCAAAGGACGGTGCTCCAAGTGCTTCAGGGCACGCAGCAGATGGCGCCCTCGATGGGGAGCTGGCCGTTGCTGAAGCGGATCGGTCCGATGCTGTGCGTCCCGGTCGCGCAGCGCGGAGCCGGGCCGATGCCGAGCACGACTTCGCCGTCTTGCGCCTTGCATTCGAGCTCGTCGATCTCGTCGTTTCCGCTTGCGTCGCAGGGGCCCTCCCGCGCGATCGAAGCGCTGCTGGAGTAAGCTACGCACTCGTTGCTGTACGTCTTTCCGTCGCAACCGCAGAGGGGTTGGTAGTTCCTCGCGCAGCCGCGTGGCAAGACTTTGCACGTGCCTGCGGCGTCAGCGACGGGTCCGCACCCGTAGCCGGTGGGCGGCTCGTAGTTGCAGAAGGTGCCGTCTCCGCAGCGGATGCCTGCGATACCGCCGCACATCTTGCCCGCGCTGGGGCCAATGCTCGCGTCGGGCCTGCCGGGACCCGTGCCCGCGTCGGGCCTGCCGGGCCGCGCGCACTCGCCCTTGGACTTCACCGAGATGCCGGCCGCCTTGGCCGCGCTAGCGTTGGAGTACGTGCGGTCGTTGCAGCCACAGACCGGCTGATACTGCTGCGTGCAGACCTCGGGCCGCGACTCGCACAGGCCGCCGCGATCGGTGGCGCCACACTGGGTGTCCGGCTCGTAGTTGCAGAACTGGGCCGGGGCGCAGCGCACGCCACCGCGCGTGCCGCAGCGCCGGCCACCGCCATCGGTGACGGCGGCGGCCGCGTCGGTGCTCGCGTCGAGCGACTGCAGGGGACCCGCGTCGTCGGTCGCGACGCTGCCATCGGAGCTCACGTTGCCCGCGTCGGCCGGAGAAGCAGCATCCCCTGTGGACCCGGGCGTGGTGGCGTCGAGGGTGGGCTTGCCTGGTCCGCCGTTGTTCCCGTTATTGCCCGTGTTGCCGTTGTTGCCCGTGCTACCGCCGCTCGCGTCGATGTTGCCGGGGGTCTGAGCATTGCCGGTGCTGGCGTCGACTTCGGGCGTCGGCGTGGGTTTGACGTCGTCGTCGCCACAGCCGGGGAGCGCGAACAGCAGCGATGCACAGAGTGCGGTGAGCGCAGAAACTTGGCTTCTGGCGGGAAAACGGAGGGGTTTCATGAAGCTCCTGAGTCCGGTGGTCGTGTCATGAGTGGCCGGGCCATGACATATCCGTGGACCCACGAACGTCGGGCGCAAGAAAACCCGGCGGCTCCGCGAGCTCACGCACGACCTCTGTGTCTGTCCCGACGGCGAAGCGCCGCGCGCGCGCAGCTCAGGTCACTGTTACCGATTTGGCCAGGTTGCGCGGCTGATCGATGTCGAGCCCCAGCGCGAGGGCCGTGTGGTACGCGTAGAGCTGCAGCGGGATGACCGACAGTAAGGGTGACACCGCGGCGTGATGCGGGGGCAGCGGCACCACATGCTCGGCGAGCGCGGCGACCTCTCGGTCGTTTGCGTCTGCGATGGCCAAGATGGTCGCGCCACGCGCCGCGAGCTCGCGCAGGTTGCCCACCATGCGCTCACGCGTCTCGTCGGGCGGCACCACCGTCCACACTGGCGTGCCGCGCTCGATCAGCGCCAAGGGCCCGTGTTTCATCGCTGCACCGGACAAGCCCTCGGCGGGCTGGTAGGCGATCTCTTTGAGCTTGAGCGCGCCCTCGGCAGCGACAGGGACACTCAGGCCGCGGCCGACGAACATGGTGAACTTGGCGCCCACGAAGCGCTGCGCGAGCGCGCGGATCTGGTCTTCTTGCTCGAGCATAAGGCGCACTTGTTGCGGCACGCGCTCGAGCGCGCTGACCCACGCGCGCCCCTCGCTCGCACTCAGATCGCGCATGCGGGCAAAGCGCAGCGCGAGCAGCTCGGTGGCCAGGATCTGCGCGGTGAGGGCCTTGGTCGAGGCGACGCTGATCTCGGGCCCCGCGTGCACGTAGATGCCAAAGTCGGTAGCGCGCGAGAGCGAGCTGCCAGCGACGTTGGTGATGCCGGCCACGAGTGCACCGCGCACGTAGAGCTCGTGCAGTGTGGACAGTGTGTCGGCCGTCTCGCCGCTCTGCGAGATGGCGACGTACAGGGTGTCGCGCTCGACGATGGGGTTTTGCGAGAGCAGCTCGGCTCCGTCTTCGGCGATCGCCGGCAGGCGCGCGTAGCGGTTCATCAGGTAGGCGCCGACCTGCGCGCTGTACAGACTGCCGCCCGAGGCAAAAAAGACGACTCGTTTGAGCTCGAACAGACGCGCCTCGCGATCTTGCAGACCGCCCAGGCGTGCTGTGCCGAGCACGGCGTCGAGCCGCCCACGCAACGAACGATCGAGAGCGCTCGGCTGCTCGTGGATCTCCTTGTGCATGAAGTGCGCGTAGCTTCCCCGGTCTGCGTCCTCGGGCTGGTGTAAGATCTTCTCGATACGTTTGTCGCGCGAACGCAGCTCGAGGTCGACCGTGTGTAGCGAGCCAACACTCAGGTCGGCGACCTCGCCGTCGTCGAGCACCACCATCCGGTCGGTGTACGGACGCAGTGCCAGCGCATCGGAGGCGACCCACACCGCTTGGTCGCCGATGCCGACGATGACTGGGCTGCCGATGCGCGCGGCGACCATCTGGGTGGGCGACAGTCGATCGATGACGATGATGCCGGCTGTCCCTTCGCAGCGCTTGAGGCTGGCGATCACCGCGTCCCGCAGCGACTGCCCACGCTCGAGCGCGCGACCGATCAGCTCGGCGAGCACCTCGCTGTCAGTCTCGGAGCGAAACGACACCCCGTCCGCGGTCAGCTCGCTGCGCAGCGCGTCGACGTTGTCGATGACCCCGTTGTGGACGAGGGCCACGCGCTCGCGCGAGTCGAGGTGAGGGTGGCAGTTGGCCTCGGTCACGCCGCCGTGGGTCGCCCAGCGCGTGTGTCCGATGGCGACGTGTCCGGCGAGGCCCTGAGGGTGTGCCTGCTCGAGGACGCGCAGCGGGCCGACCTTGCGCGCCAGCGACAGACGGCCGTCGTCGATGGTGACGACGCCGGCCGAGTCGTAGCCCCGGTAGGTGAGCCGTCGCAGGCCTCCGAGGACGACGTCCCACGCCGAGTCAGGTCCGATGTAGCCCATGATTCCGCACATACTCAGCTCCTTGTTCGGCTCGCCGGGCGCCCGCTTCGGCCCGTCCCAGGGGACGAGACCTCAGCCGTAGATGCGCCGCCGGATCTGACGCGCGCTCAGCTTGGGTCCCAAAAAGCGCAGCGCGGGAAGCTCGCCCGCGATGCGCTCGTAGATCTCGGCATTGGTCACGTTCTCGGCCTGCAGCTGGGCATGCCGAGTGCGAATGTAGTCATCGACGTCGAACCGCATGCCGTCGAGCACTTCTGCGACGGCACGCGCAGCACGCTCGGGAGTCAACCCGAGCAGCAACGAAAGACGGAGAGCCACCTCGTCCAGGAGAGGATTCACTCGTCCGGACTGTGGAGAGTCATGGACGCGAAGTCTAGAAGCCTGCCCGCTTTCGGGCAGACTTAGAAAGCGGGCCCTCGAGCGCACACGAACACGACGCTGCGTCGCAACCGTCGGACACCTACCTGATAGTCAGGTTTTGGTTCGCGCGGACCAGCGGTTTGCACTGCGCCGAGCCGGTACGAGGCAAGGCGTCAGAGCGGAGAGAGCAGCACTGCACTTTTGCGCTCGCTGTTTTACCCTCTTCTTCAGATCGGTGTGAGAGACGCTTGCTGTCAGGCCTTGCCTCTGAGACTCTGCGCGACGCCCCCCGATCGGAGATTCCCGCCCATGTCCAAGTCTGTTTTTCCCGCCCCTGGTGTGCTGGTCCTAGCCCTGACGCTCACGTCTGCGTGCAACGGCGAGCCGTTCAGGTTCCCGCCGCACGCCAGCGACGCGGGAGGAACGGGGACGCCGACCAACACCCCCACCGGTTCGACGGGTGGAGGCATCATCGACTCCGGGACGTTCGACAGCTCGGTGGTCGCAACGCCGGACGCGGGTGCGGGTGACGCGAGCGCGGTCGACGCCGGCGACGGCAGCGTCGGAACGGGCATCAGCGACGGCGGTGGGGGCGTGACCGATGCCGCGGCTGATGCGGCGCCGCGTGATGCGGGTGGCGACGGTGCCATCCCTTGCGATGTCAACGATCGGCGCTTTGGCTGCGGCACGCGTCGCAGTGTCGACTCCATCCACTTCGCGAGCGGACTCGACATCGACACCAAGTACGGTCGCGCTTGGTCGCCTCCGATCCGAGCCACCACCCTTCAGGCCGTGAGCACGGCCTGCGCGGCACTGGTCGTCAACGGGCTGACCAACTTCGAGGCGCCCGAGATAGACGACGTCCGCACGCTCGCCGCGGGCTGCGCGGCCACCGTACCGGGCGGGAGCTGCGCAGTAGAGAGCGGAGCAGTGCTGCCCTCGGAGTCTGGCGCCTGCACCTGTGGCGCAGGCGTGGGGCCCAACGGAGGCAGGTTCTGCCGGTCCGACGTGCCCAGCTGCGAGACGTTGTGGACGGTGACCGAGTGCGGTACCGCGAGTGCGGAGTGCCCCACGGCGCGCAGCTGGTTTTACGACGTCAGGACGGGCTCGCTGGTGTTGGCAGGACCCACTGAGCCCATCGCGCAGCAGGCGCAGGCTCGTTGTGTGGCGGCGATCAACTACACAGCGCCCTGACTTGGCAACGCGTTCGCGTTCGGTCTGCCTAGAGCAACCTAGCGCGACCACCTGACGGTCTCTGCCGCCCCCGACACCACCCGAATCTGATTCAGGCCCTGCGGGTTGGACAGGTAGATGCCCCCTCGCGACGACGCGAACGCGATCATCCGACAATCCGGCGAGAACGCAGGGTCTTTGTTGGTTCCCTGGGCCTGCGTGATGCGCGTGTACTCGCCATTGGCGAGGTTGATGGTGAAGACGTCCATGTTGGTGTCGCGACCCGTAAAGGCGATCAGCTGCTTTTTGGGGTCGGGGCACCAAGCCGGGGTCTGGTTGTACTCGCCCTTGTAAGTGACGCGCTTTTGCCCGCCTCCGTTGGCGTCCATGGTCCAGATCTGCGGGCTTCCGTGGCGATTGCTGACGAAGGCGATGGTGCCCGAGGCAGAGCACGATGGGCTCACGTCGATGCCCGGGTCGTTGGTCAGACGACGGATGTCGCTGCCGTCGGCGTTGGCGCTGTAGATCTCGGAGTTGCCGTCGCGCGTGGAGCTGAACACCATGCGCGCGCCGCAGAAGCTGACGCCCATGTGCAGACCCGCGCCCTTGACGATGGGCTTGTCGTTGTTGCCGGCGCGCGTGATGAACATGCCGTCGGGCGTCAACACGGAGTACCACACGCCACCTGCGCCGAACGTGGGCAGCATGGAGACCCCGCGCCCCAGGGAGGCGCGCGCGAGGTTGGCGCCATCGAAGTCCGCTACGTACACGTCTTTGCGCCCGGGACCCTGCCGGCGTGCGAACACGAGCCGCGTCCCAAACACGCCCGTCTCGCCCGTGAGCAGCTTGACCACCTCGTTGGCGAAGCTGTGCATGTACGTGCGCAGCTCGCTGACGTTGCCGTTGTACGTGCGCTTGAGCGTGGGCGCAGTGCCGCGCGCGATCTCGAAGAACTGCATGGTCACAGCGATGGCGCTGCCCGTCTGCCGAACGTCGCCCTTGATGACGCCTTGCGCGCCGACGCTCTGCCAGCTCGTAGGCGTGATGCTCAGGCCTTCGGTCTTGAGATCGGCCACGAACGAGGCCGGGTCGAGTACCTTGAACAGAGAGACCAGCGCGAAGTCGTTGCGCAGCACACCCGAGCCCTGGGCACCCAAGCCTGCGGTACCGAGCAGGTCAGGCACGGCGATGCGGTAGAGCGCCTGCTCGGGGGCGCTGACGTCGATGATGGGGGTGCTCGAGGGGAGCGGCGCTTCTTCTTTCTGCGTCTGTCCACGTCCGGTCTGTGGATCGACCAGCACGAACGCGAGACAGACCAGGGCGAGAACAAGCAGGGCACGCGTCGTCATCTTCATCTTCATCGTGTGGCTCCGGCAGGTCGAAGCGCGCGGTGCCTCCGCGCGCGAGCGAAGAAAAAAAAGGCGCGTTGTGGCGCGCGCGAGCGAGGACGCGAGTCGGCGAGCGGGTGCCCGTCAGCGAGCGTCGCTGCCTCGGAATCGTACCGGCAATGTCTTGCCGTAGTAGTTTTGCGCGATCTCGGGCGGCGGCTCCGGGATCTGCGCGTTGGCCTGAATGAGCGCAGTGACGGCGTCGACGGCGCTCTGATCGAACAGTGGGTCCCCGCTCGGGGTCTGGAGCTCGACCGACTCGACGTGGCCGTCGTCGGACGTCTTCACGGCCACGATGGTCGTGTACTTCTCTTTGTCCTGGACGACGTTGGGCACGGTCCAGCCCTTGCGGAAGAAGACCGACAGCTTGCCCAGGTAGAGGTCGCCGAGCTTGGCGATCTTGGCCGTGCCCTCGGCGATGCCATCCGGGTCTCCCTCTTCTTCGGTGACGACGTCCTCGGCGAAGTCCTTGGTGCGATCGACCAGGTTGTCGAGCAACGAGTCCTGCGACTCCTTGGGCTTCTCTTTTTTGTCTTCTTCGGGCTTGGGCTTTTCTTGCGCGTCTTTGGAGACCACCACGCCGTCGGGCCTGCGCTTGACGACCGGAGGCACCTTGCGCTGCGGCAGCTTGGTGGGGTCGAAGGGCTTGCCCAGCTTGACGAACTCGGCGGCGATCACCTCGGGCGGCGGCACGTCG
>JBEGTL010000316.1:0-9046 GCA_041179425.1 Pseudomonadota bacterium
GACGTCATGTTGGAGGTCCACGAGCTGCCCGCTCTCTGCCACCCTGCTCTCTCGAGCGACCCGGGAGTGTGCGCGGCATTCGTGTTTGGCTCCGTGGCGCGAGGTAAGGCTCGGCCTGATTCCGACGTTGACATCGCCGTCATCGGACGCGGTATCGACACGCTCTCCTTGTCTGCGACGTTGAGCACGGTGCTTCGCTGCGAGGTCGACGTCGTCGAGCTCGGACTACAAACGACCATTCCGCTCCTCCGCAGCGTGTTGCGAGACGGGCGGCGGATCTACGAGCGAGACGCCGGTGCGGCGGCCGAGTTCTTGTCTCGAGCGCGGTCGGTCGTGGAGCTCGACGGGCCCGCCTACGACCGCATGATGCGGGTCTTTCTGAGGCGGGTTGCCGAGCGGGGAGTGGGCTCGTGATCGATCAGAACGTGCTCCTGGCCAAGCTCGCCGAGCTCGACAAACGCGTGCGCCGAGTACAGCAGCTGCGCCTCGGCGACGCCGCTCACTACGCCAGCGACGAGACCGCCGCCGAGCTCGTCTCCTTCAACCTCATGGTGGCCGTCCAGTGCGCGAGCGACCTCGCCGCGCACCTGATCGCCGACCAAGATTGGGGCCCCGCGGCAAGCGCCGGCGACGCGTTCGACGAGCTCGCCAAGCGTGATGTGATCTCGTCCGCACTTGCGGCTCAGCTGCGCAAGGCCGTCGGCTTTCGGAACGCAGTGGCCCATGGCTACGCGCAGCTGCGCAGCGACCTGCTGCACGCGGCTGCCACCGTGGGTGTGGACAATCTGGTCGAGTTCTCCCGGGCGCTCGCGAGTTGGGTGGCTGCCTCGTAATGCCCGAGCTTCGTTCTCGCGGTTCGCTCCTCCTCGCCGCTGCGCTTGGCCTCCTGGCGGTGTGTGCGCACGGCCTGATCGCACGCGACACCGCGCTCGAGGTCGCACGCCTTGCTGCCGAGCGTGAGCTGCAAGCCGCCGCGCGCGCGCACGATGCTGCGCTGCGCCTTCAGCTGGTCGGCAGCGCGCTCGACGCCAGCCGCAGCGTCGAAGATCGCCAGCGCGTCCTGCGCTTCTTACACGCGGTGACCACCGATGCGACATTCAAACAGTGGGCCGAAGCCGAGCTAGCGGCGCTGCAGCCGGAGGTCGACGCTCATCACGAAGCGCGCGATGCCGACGGCGCACCCCCCCGCTCGTTGCTCGGCGCCTCCATCGCGCCCGCGACCGAGTGAGTCGTGCCCTCGTTGTCGAGCGCAGTTTGTTCCATCACGCCCACCCAGCGGCGACGCTTCTTTTGGGCGGCCTGGTGGACTACGTCGCCCCGCTACGCGCCGTTTCAGAAGCCGGACGCCTCGCACGGAGGCGCTCGCTCGCTCGAAGAAGCGATCGCCGACGCGGAGCGCCAAGCCGGGCGGCACCTCACGCTGATCGAGCCGCACTGGGCACGCGCGTGGAACAAGGTGCTGCGCGGCGAGGCGTCCCCCGTGCCGCCGCCCACCGCGGAGCAGCGCGCACTTACCCGACCGCGCGACCGACCGCAGGTCAGCTCGCCCTGGACGCTGCTCGAGCTCGAACCCGGCGCAACCAGCGCACAAATCAAGCGCGCGTACAAAAAGCGTGCGCTCGAGACGCACCCCGATCAGGGTGGCGACGCGGACAGCTTCCGTCAGGTGCACCGCGCGTACGAAAAGCTGCTCTCGGCGGCCGACAAGCGCGCCAAAAAGACGTAGCCAAAAGTTGCAAATTCTTGGCAGGTCCTGGCGTGTCCGGCTAGCGTCGGGGTGGGGAACGGGTGCCGCCATGAAGCTCACTTTTCAGCAAGACGACGACCTCCAGCCCAAGCCGGACGCGCGCAGCGATCGCCGCAGCGGGTTTTCCCGTGCGCGCGCGCAGCTCAGTCAGGCGGTGGGCGGCGTGCTGGTCAGCTCTCTCGGTGCCCTCAGTGGCCGACGCGCGCAGAGCGCCGTGCCCACGTCCACGCCCGCCGCTGCCATGCACGGGCTGCGCTTGCGTGAGATCATCGAGCGCGATCGCGCCCTCATCGCTTCGCAGCCGCCTCCCGCGCCTGTCGAGGCTGCGCCGCCGTCGGCCGAGCAGGACGACTGGATGGAGCTGCGCGCGGCGCAAGAGATCGCCGAGCAGGAGACGTCGGCCATTCGCGAGCGCAGCGACGAGTCGCGCGCTTCGACGCTGGAGACCTACTTCGAAGAGAGCGTCGAGCCCGACGAGTGGATGGCACACGAGGCCCGCGCCATCGAGGTCCTCGCGCCTCGCGGCGATGCCATCGCACTCGCCATCGCCGAGACCATCGCGGAAGACGACGATGACATCGACGACGTCGATGACGACGAAGACGAAGACGACGAAGACGACGAAGACACACGCGAGATGGTGCCCGTCCAGCTCGAGCCGCTCGTAGCCTCCACCGCGACGCCCGCCACGAGCCCCAAGCCCGTTGCGATGCCGAGCTCCACGGCGGCCACCGTCGTCATGCCCAAGCCCATGCAGGTGGCGCTCTGCAAGGAGCCCATCCGCACGCGCACGATGGCCAAGCTGCTCGCCACGCAGGGGCATCGCGAGCGCGCGCTGTCCATCTACGACCACCTGCTGCAAAAGGCGGTGGGCGACGACTCGTTGCGCGCCGAAGCCGACGCACTGCGCGCCGGGGCAGACTGAGCAGAGTCGAGGCTGCCGCGGGCGCTCAGCCGCGGTTGCGCAGCACATCGAGCGGCTTCACCAGCAGCGCCTTGGTGCTCGCCAAAAGCCCGCACACCACGGACAGACCGATGGTGATCAACACCGCCGCAACGGAGAGCGGCCACGACGGGAGCGCGTCGAGCTCGAGCAGCTGCCGCGCCAAGAGCGCCGTGACCGAGTACGCGCCGATGGCTCCGATCGCTCCGGCCACCGCGCCGAGCAGCGCGTACTCCACCGCGAACATGGCGAGCACCTGCGCACGCGTGAGCCCGAGCGTCTTCCACAGCGCGGCCTCGCGCGTGCGACGCAGCTGACTGCCTGCAATGGCGCCGATCAGGATGACCAGGCCGGTGACGATGGCGAAGGCGCCGAGGATGCGCACCGCCAGCGCAGCCTGGTGCAGTACACTCTGCAGGCGCGACAGCAGGTTGCGGACGCGCAGCACCGTGACGTTGGGATAGCGTACGGCGAGCTCGCGCTGCAGGCGGTCTTCGCCCTCTGACGACAAGCGCACCGCGCCGAACCGAAAGTGCGGTGCGTCGTCGAGCGAGCCGGGCTCCGCCACCAAAAAAAAGTTGCTGGCAAAGCTGCGCCACTGCACCGTGCGCAGGCTGGTGACCTTGAAGTCGAGCTCCACCCCCTGCACGTCGAAACGGAGCGTGCTGCCCACGTGCACGTCGAGGTCCTTCGCGAAGCCTGCCTCCACGCTCACCTCGTTGGGCGACGCATCTGCCCACAGCTTGCCCGCGACGATTTGGTTGTCCGTAGGCAGCTGCTTCATCCAGCTGATGCGCTGCTCGCGCGTGAGTGACCACTGGCCGCGCGTGCGCTCGTTGGACTGACCGGGCCGTCGCTTCATCAGCTCTTGCACGCTCGTTCCATCGATGGCGGCCAGGCGTGCCATCACCACGGGCGAGCTGTCGATGTGAGTGGCCCCGAGCTCGCGTGCGAGCTGCTCGATGGCCGGCCACTGCGCTGGCTGGATGTCGAGCAAGAAGGCACTCGGTGCGCGCTCGGGCAGCGCCGTGTCGATCGCCCGATCGAGCATGGTCTCGAGCAGCGCGATGGTGAGCACCACCAGCGTGCCGAGACCGAGCGCGACGATGCTGCCCGTGGTGCCTGCACCCGGTCTCGCGACTGCACTCAGACCATGCCACACGAGCAGCGACCCCGTGGGCCTGGGCAGACGTCCGATCAGTCGAGCGAGAGCGCGCGCCGACAACCACAACAACCCCGCGAGCGACGCGCTGCCGAGCGCAAAGAACACCGCGGTGCGCAGGTCGCTGCTCTCGAGCCACGACGCACCAAACACACCCACCACCATCAGCGTGCGCGCAACGAGCAACACCGTGCGCGGCACCGGCAGCGGCGCCGCCTCGCTGCGCAGCACGCTCGCCGGCGAGGCTCGCCACACCGCGGTGAGTGGACCCAGGCTGCACAGCGTGGGTACCACCACGCCGAGCGCGAGCCCGCGCACGATGGAGAGCGGCGGGACGATGAGCCCGACTTGTGCGGCCAACATCTCAGGTTGTGCGCGCGCGAGCAACCACGGCAAGCTCAGCCCGAGCACCCCTCCCACCACGCTGCCGAGCAGACTGAACAGCAGCACGTGGCCCAGGTACAAGACGAACACCTCACGCGGCAACAAACCGAGACAACGTAAGATCGCAGTCTGACGTGTGACCTGCGCGAGCCACCCGGAGACGCTCTGCGCGACGCCCACGCTGGCCAGCAAGAGCGAGAGCAGTGCGACCAGCCCCACGTAGCGCTGCACCCGGTCGAGCGTGCTGCGCAGCGCCGGCTGCGCCTCGCTGTGCGTCTCGACGCTGACGTAGGCGCCTCCGCCCGGCAGCGTGCGCTCGAGCTCCTTTTTCAGCGCACCGAGCCGCGCCTCGGACACGTGCTCCAGGCTGAACACCGCGCGGTGTTTGGTGCGATTGCCGAAGGCGAGCAGCTGGGTGCGCGCGAGCATGTCGTGCGTGACGATCACGCGTGGCCCGAACGAGAACGCGAATGCAATGGGATCGGGCTCGCTCTCGATGACACCGGTCACGCGCAGCTTTTGTCCACCCACGTAGAGCGCATCGCCTAGCTCGAGCGACAGCTTGGCCTGCAGCTCGGGCGCCACCAGCGCGCTGTCGTCGTCGAGCAACGCGGCCAGGGGCTGTCGCGGTCGGAGCAAGAGCTCGCCGGCGAGCGGAAAACGCGCGTGCGTCTGGTCGACAGCCTTGAGCTCGGACAGTGAGCTCTGTCCCGCCTCGGTGCGCACCATGGTGGACAACACCGTCAGGTCGACGCGCGGTGCGCCCTTCATGTCGTCCGGTAAGTAAGGTGTCAGATCGGGCAGTGGACGGCGCGACTCGATGGCGAGGTCACCTCCCAACATCTCGCGCGAGCGATGGCGGATGCCGAGCTCGATGGCCGACACCAGCGCGTCGACGCCGACCACGGCGGTCACGCCCACGGCGACCGAAGCGCTGAGCAGCAACAGGCGACCGAGGGCACCACGCGACTCCCGCCACAACAAACGCAGGTACAACGAGAAGTTCACGCGCCCTGCCCCTCGCCCGAGCCGGTCGCACCGGGCACCGACACCTGAGCGTCGTGCGCAGGCGACGCGTTGGCGAGTGCGGAGACGATACGACCCGCCTCGAACCGGACCTGCCGATCGGCGCGCGCGGCGACACGTTCGTCGTGTGTGACCACCACCAACGTGCTGCCGTCGCGCTCCCTCAGCTCGACCAGCAGCGAGAGCACGTCGGCGCCGGTGCGCGCGTCGAGGTTGCCGGTCGGCTCGTCGGCCAGCAGGATGCCCGGACGTGGTGCAAACGCACGCGCGAGCGCCACGCGCTGCTGCTCGCC
Organism: Pseudomonadota bacterium; assembly: GCA_041179425.1. Lineage (GTDB taxonomy): Bacteria > Myxococcota_A > Polyangia > Polyangiales > DASUME01 > DASUME01. Next base: position 5,556 of record JBEGTL010000316.1, read on the forward strand.
GCCGGAGAGCTGGGCCGGGTAGTGGTGGGCGCGGTCGCGGAGGCCGACCCGTGCGAGCAGCTCGTCGCAGCGCGCGCGAGCGTCGGGGAAGCGGTTGAGCTCCAGCGGCACCAACACGTTTTCGCGCGCAGTCAGGTTGCCGAGCAGCTGAAAGTCTTGAAAAACGAAGCCCAGACGCGCTCGGCGTAGGCGCGCGAGGGCGTCTTCGGAGAGCGTCTCGAGGGCGGTGCCTTCGAGCAACACGCTCCCCTCAGAAGCGCGGTCGAGCCCAGCCAGCAAGCCGAGCAACGTGGACTTGCCACTGCCCGACGGACCCACCACCGCCACGAACTCTCGCGGCATGATGGCCAGGTCGACCCGGTCGAGCACCGTCAGCACGGTGTTGCCAGACGCGAGTCGCCGCGTCACACCGCGACATTCAAGGCTCGGCGCCCCTGCCGCGCCGCCCGCGGAGCTCGACTTCATGCTTACAGTTTGTTCGCGGCTTGGGATGCTCAAGTCGACGCCCTCGAGTCTTTGGTATGTGGGACTGCTGGTGGTGCTGCTGGGCAGCGCGTCGTGCGAAGAAAAGCCGAGCTCGGTCCCGCACGCGTTGCCAGAGCGTAGCGCTTCGGACAGTCCCGCGACGGCGACTTCGCACGCGGCTATCGCGTACGAGCCCAAGGTCGTGTTCCTGGGCGACAGCATCTCGGCGGGACTGCACCTCGACGCCGAGGAGGCCTACCCTGCGGTGGTCGAGCGCACGCTGCGCGCACAGGGCCTGCCGTTCCGGCTGGCCAATGCCGGCGTCAGCGGCGACACCAGCGCAGGCGGACTGGCTCGCTTGCCATGGATCCTGAAGCAGAAGCCGGCCATCGTCGTGGTCGAGCTCGGCGCCAACGACGGACTGCGCGGCGTGCTGCTCGCGTCCGTAGAAGACAACCTGCGCGCCATCTTGCTGCAGCTCCGAGACAATGGTGCGACGACCTTACTGTTGGGCATGCGCTTGCCCAGCAACTATGGCAGCGAATACACCGACGCGTTCTACGCGCTCTACCCACGCTTGGCCGAGGAGCTGCACGTCGCGCTCGTGCCGTGGTTCATGGAGGGTGTCGCGGGCATCGCTGCGATGAACCTGCCAGACGGATTGCACCCCACCGCAGAAGGACACCGCGTCCTCGCTGCGCGCGTGGCCAAGGCGCTCGCACCACTCGTCGCTGCCGCGCACAAAGCACACGTGCCACCTGCTCCGTGACATCGCATGCGCGGCGAAGACACCGAGAGTTCGCACAACGGTAAGACGCTTGTGAGATGTGCAGACGACAGTCGTCGCCATGATGATCGTCACTCAAGCGTCTTCATCTCGCCGCGCTCCGTACGAGGAGCGTAAACCTTGAGACGGCTGGCGCTGGTCACGGACGCCTGGCATCCCCAGACGAACGGCGTGGTCAACACCCTCGCCCGCCTCGTGAAAGATCTGGAGAGCCAAGGCACCGAGGTCCTCGTGGTCTCGCCGGATGCGCACCGCACGGTGCCGCTCCCGTCCGACCCTGACTACCGCATTGCCTACGACCCGTGGAGGGCCATTCCCCGCATTCGCGCGTTCAAGCCCGATGCCGTGCACATCTCCACCGAAGGTCCGCTCGGTCTGTGGACCAACTGGTACATGCGCCGCAAGGGTTTGCGCTTCACCAGCAGCTTCCACACACGTTTCCCTGAGTTCATCAACGCACGCTTCGGACTACCCCTGTCGTGGGGGTACCAGGCCGAGCGCTGGTTTCATCGCGTGGCAGAGCACACGCTGGTCGGCACGCGCTCTTTGATTCAGGAGCTCGATGCGCTGCGCATCGGCCAGCGGCTCGTGCACTGGCCGCGCGGCATCGATGCAGCGCGCTTTTCGCCCACCAAGAGGAAGCTCGACGTGTTCGACCTGCCGCGCCCGATCTGGCTGTACGTCGGCCGTGTGGCACCGGAAAAGAGTATCGAAGACTTCTTGAGTCTCGAGCTGCCGGGAACCAAGGTGGTGGTGGGTGATGGCCCATCGCGCAGCGAGCTGCAGACTCGTTTCCCAGAGGCCGTGTTCCGTGGCTGGCGCTTCGGCGACGACCTCGCCGATCACTTCGCGAGCGCCGATTGTTTTGTGTTCCCGTCGCGCAGCGAGACCTTTGGCAACGTCTTGCTGGAGGCACTCGCCTCCGGCGTGCCCGTGGCCTCGGTGCCGGCGCCCGGCCCGGTCGACCTGATCCACGAAGGCGTCAACGGCTCGATCGGAGACGACCTGCGCGCGGCCTGCCTGCGCGCCATCCGGTGCTCGGGCGAGAGCGCGCGACAGAGCACAGAGCTCTACACGTACAGCGCCTGCATGAACATCTTTCGAGCGCACTTGGTGCCGGTGATCCAGCGCCTGCCCGCGTCCTCGTCGGTGTCCGACCTTGCTGGCGATGTGGAGGCGAGCGCCATCTGAGTATCTGCACGGGCGCGACGGCGCCCGGGTCGCTATTCCTTACTTCGCTTCGACTGGCAGCTGCATGAGCGGCTCGCCCATACGTAGGCGTGCACCGGGCGTCAACCCGGGGCTCAGCGTGAACCCCTCGGGGGCAAAGACGATGATCGTCGAGCCGTGTTGAAACCAGCCCAACTCTTGCCCCTTTTGCACCGTCTCGGCGCACGGGAACACGTGCGGACCGCGATGGCGCAGATGCAGCATCACGTCCAAGAAGTGCAGGCGGATGCTGGCGATCAAGATGGCGGCCACCGGTACCAACGTCACCGTGTGGCCGCTGCCCGTCAGCGTCGTCTTGACGATGGCGCGCTCGTTCTTGCAGAACAGCTTCTCCACGCGGGCGAGCGCGATGGGGTTGGTGTTCCAGGTGTCCCCGGACACGTAGGTGACGCGGTCGATGGTGCAGTCGTGCGGCGCGTGAAAGCGGTGGTACATCGACGACGTCAGGCGCAAGGTCGCGTACGTGCCGTTGCGATACAGACGTACCAGGTGCGGGTCGCGCAGCAGGTCGAGCAATGTGTACGAGAACTGCTTGGCCTGGATCAGCTTGTCTCCGTCGACGCGGCCCGAGCCCCCCAAGATGGCGTCGCACGGTGCGACCAGCACGTCGGCGGCGCTCGCGATGGGTCGCGCACCGGGCTTGAGCTCACGAATGAAGCAATCGTGCATGCTCTTGAAGTCGGTGGTCTTGGCGTCCTCGAGCTCGAGGTCGGCAAAGAACTGCCACACAGCGAGCGACAAGTCGCGCACCAGCGGCTCCTCGCGCTTGGCAAACCAACCCATGAACTGGGTCACCAAGCGGCGCGGGATACGGTTGGTCAGCAGGAAGTTGAGATCCTCGTGCTGCACGATGCTCACGATGCTGGATTGAATGGTCATTGCCCTGTCTGTGGTTTTGCGGGGAGATCCTCGTGCGCGGTACATCCGCACGCGAGCAAAGAAGGGACGAAGCTGTGAACACGACGATGGTTCCGTACGCGCTGAGCGCGATGGCCGGCACACTGACCTT
>JBEGTL010000317.1:0-9034 GCA_041179425.1 Pseudomonadota bacterium
CGGTGGACTTTTTTTGGCCGTATCGACACCCCGCCCGCCCCCGGTTCGGTTTTACCAACCCGTTTTTGTTTTGGGTTTTTAACGGAAGGAACGAAAACGGGACGGGACGGGACGAGACGACGGGCGCGGTTGTGCTTAGTGGGCTCGGGTTTCGTGTTCTTCGTGTTCTCGGTCTCGGTCCCCGTCCTCTTTGCCCTCTATCTCAAGTAGCTTGAGATCGAAGACGAGCGGGCCCGTGGGCATCCCTGCCAGGCCCTTCATGGCTAGGTTTTGGGGGACCCATAGGCGGCGGGTTTCGCCTGGGTGCATGGCTAGTAACGACTCTCGCCAGCCTGGGATGACGTGGGCTACCGGGAGCTCGGAGGCCTTGTTGCGGCCTATCGTGGTGTTGAACATGTGGCCTTCACTGGTCCAGGCCGTGAACTCGACCTCGACCACGTCGCGCAAGCGCGGGCGTTCGTGGCCGTGACCCTTACTCAGGATCTTATAGCGGAGTCCGCTCTTGGTCTTGACGGCATCGGGGGGCGGCTCGTGGACGTCCGGCGGGGCGAGCAGGCGTGGATCGGGTGGCGTGGGGTCTGGGCGCTCGGGAGAAGGATCGAGCGCTGCGGGCGCTGCGGTGGTCGTTGATTGGTGCACAACGGCAGCGTCGCTGGACGCGAGCAGACTCTCGGGCGCTGTGCGCTGGGCAGACTGGGCTGGAGGAGGGAGCGGCGTCTGTTGTTTGGGGCTCGAGCACGCCACGGCGGCGAGCACCGTTGTAAGGAGGTAGGCGTTGCGTGCGCGCTTGGTGTTGGGCGCTCTGCACAGCGGGGACGCGTACGAGCAGACAGACTTGGGGACCAAAGACATCGCGCTCCCAGCAGCGTGGAAAGAGTGGCGGCGACGCTAGACTGGGCCGAGGCACAAAGCAACGCTGGCGTCCGCGCAGAGTCCGCTCGCGCTTTCGCTAAAAAAACCTGACTTCTCACGGTCGGCTTTCTCGTTAGAGGTAGAGCTGCCTTGCGTGCGATACGGAGCTAGCCCCAAGCCCAGCCCCCTCCCCCATCATCGTGCGCGCCTCGTGACGCGGAGACCCGAATGCGTATTGCTGCTGCCCTAACGATGGTCCTGTTGAGTTTGTCTGCATGCGCAGCACACCGCGTCGACGACGCTGACGACGATGTGTCCGACGAGCCCGCGGATGGCGAGCGCGACGCGGGGAAAACGCCCCGGCGCGATGCCGGCGGCTCGACAACGACTCCCACCGGGCCGACCGACGCCGGGCGGCGCGATGCCGGACGAGCGGTCGCTGATGCCGCAAGCAGTACGGTAGATGCCGGTCCGCAGGACGGCGTGAGCGACAGTGGAAGGGATGCGGCGGCGGTCGATGACGGCACGCTCAACGGCGCACCCGTCAAGTTTGGCAAGAACGTTCAGATCGACGACGACGGTGCAAAGGGTCTGCAGACCGAGGTCGTGTTGGCGGCCGGTCGCGATGGTCTGTTGTTGGCCGGCTTCATCGATCAACGCGTGGGCGGACGCTGCGGCTACTCCATCTCGCGCGACGGCGGCGAGACGTGGAGCAAAAACTTCTTCGCCGCGACGATGGCTGCCGCTGGGGGTCGTGCGTTTGCCGGCGACCCCGCCGTGGCCATCGACGACGCAGGCAACCTGTACATCGCTTGTCAGGACTACGCGAGCGGTGGCCTGGGCACCAACTACATCATCTTTTCGGCGTCGACCGACTCGGGCGGCACGTGGACCCCGTGGAAGCGGATCCGGCAGACGCTCGACAAGCCGTGGATTGGCGCGACCGGTGACGGCACCGTGTACGTGACCTGGCTCGGTTCGCCCGGTGGGTTCATGCGCTCGACCGATCACGGCACGACCTGGGGCGAGCCCATCTCCATCGGCAACCTCAACCACGGCACCGGCATCTCCACCACGTCCGACGGCATCGTGCACATGGCGTACGACTTCAACAACTCGCGCGTGCACTACCGCAAGAGCACAGACTTCGGCAAGACACTCAGCAGCGCGCAAGACGTGAGTAGTCAGGGCACGTCGTGCTTCGACCCATGCTCGCCGCGCAGCCATCCCATCGTGGCCAACGCGTCCGATCCGACGGGCAAGGTCGTCGCCATCACCTGGGCGTCGCGACAGTCTGCGCCGGGCGCACAAAACGACGACGACGTGTGGGCTATCGTGTCGGAAGACAGCGGCAAGACGTTCAGCGCACCCAAGCGCGTCAACGACAACACCGCTGCCTCGCGCCAGTTTCAGCCGTGGGTGGCCGTCGACAAGCACGGCGCCGTGCACGTGGTCTGGACCGACATGCGTAACGGGGGGCAGCTGTCGACGTACTACGCGCGGATGGTGGACTTCAGCAAGGGCTTCGAGGCCAACGTGGAGGTCTCCGACAAGCGCGGTCCGACACGGGACTTTCTCGGCGACTTCAAGGGCATCGGGGTTCAGGGTCGCGACATCGTCGTTAGCTGGAACGACAGTCGTAATAATGCCTCGGAGATTTGGTTTGCTCGCGGGGTTGATGCGGCGTCTGCAGGTGGGCCTTTGACACGTTGATTGTTCGGTTGCGGGCGGGGTGTCGATACGACCAAAAAAAGCGGGTAGCGGGGGGCTGGTCTCGTTCTGTAGGGCTGGACCCGGGCGTTTTGGTGGCCTGTGGACTCCGCGATCATCGCGGAGTGAGCGGACTCGGTGTTGGGCTGGGGTGGAGTTCAACTATTGGATCTGGTTACGGGTGGACTTTTTTTGGCCGTATCGACACCCCACCCTCCACCGGTTCGGTTTCAGGGCCTCAGTCGCTCTTTTTGGGGGTTTAAAGGAAGGAGGGAGAAGGAGAGGGAGAGGGAGACGGATCGGGAGAGGTGGCTGGGCAGGATTCGTCTTGCCGGGGAGAGGTTTGTCCTCTATTGCGGCGGGTGTCGTTGTCGTCTCCTGCGCTGAGCAATGCCCGACTGCTTGGGCGCCTTTTGCTCGTCGCTTGGCATCATCGGTTGCGCTGTTTGCTGGTGCTTGGGGTGCAGCTCTGCTTGCTCGCTCTGAGCGTGCTGGGGCTTGGGCTGAGCGGGGTGGCGCTCGACGTGGTGCACCATGCGCTGCGGCCAGAGGCACCCTCACCGCGCTGGCCGTGGGGGCTTACGCCGCCTGCTGACTGGTCCGCGTTGCACGCTGTGTTTGCCGTGGCCTGTGCCGTCGTGGTGATGGCGCTGGTGCGCACCGTGCTCAGCTTCGTGTACGCCGTGAGCGTGGCCGACCTGGTGCAAGGGCGCATCGTGCCCACGCTGCGGGCAGAGGTGTACGAGAAGCTGCAGCGGCTGAGCTTTACGTTCTACGACCGTCACGCGAGCGGCTCGCTGCTCAACCGCGGGTAACTTACAGATCGACGGCGTCGACATCCGCAGCGTCACCGCGAGCTCTCTGCGCAGTCAGGTCGGCACCGTCTTACAGACCAACCTCTTGTTCACCGGCAACGTGCGCGACGACGTGCGCGCAGGCAGACCAGACGCCACCGATGCGGAGATCCGGCAAGCCGCATGCGCACTCGACGTGGAGCGCGCCATCGAGGCGTTCCCCGCTGGTTGGGAGACCCCCTCGGCGAGCGAGGCATTGGCCTGTCGCTCGGACAGCGCCAGCTGGTCTGCTTCACCCGCGCCATGCTGGCCAACCCGCGCATCCTGTTGCTAGACGAAGCCACCAGCGCCCTCGATCCAGAGACAGAACGCCGTCTGCAGACGGCCCTGAGCCTGTTGCTCAGGGGCCGCACCAGCTTCGTCGTGGCGCATCGCCTGTCGACGATCCGCCACGCCGACCAGGTGCTCGTGCTGGAGGCGGGGCAGATCGTGGAGCGCGGCACACACGACACGCTGCTCGCCGCCGGCGGCAAGTACAGCGCTCTGTACCAGCACTACACGGGGTGATCCGCAGCGTCTGTACTCAGATCGCGATCTGGTTGCAGATGCCGGCCTGGCAGTACGACCCGGACGGGCAGCCGCCGCAGTCGAGCAGACCGCCGCAGCCGTCGCTGGCTGCGCCGCACTGCACGGCTTGGCCGCTGCACGTCAGCTTGTTGCAGCCGCCGGTGCCGGTGCCGCAGTGATTGCTCACCCCGGCGCCGCCGCACGTCTTGGGACTCACGCACACGCCGCAGTCGAGCACTGCGCCGCAGCCGTCGCCGATCAGGCCGCACTCCGCGTTGGCCGCGGTGCACGTGGTGGGCGAGCAGCTCACGCCGGGACCGCAGCGATTGGGAGTGGTCGCGCCGCAGACCTGACCGACGGGGCAGCTGCCGCAGCTGAGTAGCGCACCGCACTGGTCGGCGATGTTGCCGCAGTTGGCGTTCTGCGCGTCGCAGGTGGTGGGTGTGCAGGTCGAGCCGCACTTGTTGGCGCCGTTGCCGCCGCACACGCCGCCGTTGGGGCAGGTGCCGCAGTTGATGGAGCCGCCGCAGCCATCGCTGACGAAGCCGCACGACAGGCCCATGCACGCAGCCGCCTGCGTCTTGGGTGTGCACGTGGGGTGTCCGCAGACGTTGGGTGCGCCGGCACCGCCGCAGGTGTCGGGTGCGACACACGTGCCGCAGGTGTACGTGCCGCCGCAGCCGTCTGCGACGACTCCGCAGTTCTTGCTGGCGCACGCCGTGGCCATGCTGATGGCCGAGCAGGTGCCGGGACCACAACGGTTGGCACCGCCACCGCCGCAGGTGTTGGGCGCGACGCACGCGCCGCAGTCGTAGGTGCCGCCGCAGCCATCACTGACCGAGCCACACGAGTTGGCGGGGCAGGCCGTGGCGCGCGCGATCTGCACGCAGCCGCCGCAGATGCCGGGGCTGGTGAGTCCGCAGGTCTGGCCGCCGGTGCACACGCCGCAGCCTTCGACACCCTGCGAGTTGCGCGCGATGCCGCCGCAGCCGTCGGCATGATTGCCGCAGTTGTAGCCGAGCGAGGTGCAGGTCGACGGCGTGCACTGTTGCGGACGGCAGGTGTTGCCGTCGCAGTAAAAGCCCGCTGCGCAGCCCGCGCAGTCCACCACGCCACCGCAGCCGTCGGAGATGTAGCCGCAGGCGTCGTTCACGCCGGGGCACACGTTCGCGGAGGTCTTGGGCACGCACGCCGGGGGCGCGGGCGGGTCGCCTGCAGAGACGCAGGTCGCGAGGTCGAAGAGCATGAACGCGAGCGTCTTCTCTTGCGGCGTCAGCGAGGTGCCGGTGCACATCGCGGGGAAGGCCGCTGCGTGTGCGCTCAGCGTGGCGCCGCCGGTGGTCGCTGCGACGTGGAAGGCCGTGAAGGCCACACGTCCGCAGATGTTGGCTTCACTCGCCGCATAGGGCGTGTTGAAGGACAGCTGCTGAATGCGCGAGGTGTTGCTCTTGACGCGGTACATCCACTCGTCGGTGGAGGTGCCGGCCGTGCTGCCCGCCACGTCGCGCGGGTCGGTGATCGCGAGCTGTGGTGTGGCCGGCGTGGTGGTCTGGCCGGCCGCTGTGCCCGTGAGCGCGCCTTGGTACGTGAGCCAGTCGCGGTAGAGCAGACTCTTGACCGGGTTGGCGGCTGCACGGATCGTGGGGCCGGAGGGCAGCGAGACAAAAGCCGTCGCGCTGGTGTCGTTGTCGCCGCCCGGACTGTTCCAAGCGGACGCAGTGTCGAGCGTGCCGTTGTTGTCGAGCCACTCGTAGCTCCAGTGACTCGCGAACACGCGACCACCGTTGTTGGAGTAGTCGAGCACGCGGCTCAGCGGCGTGGCCGCGCGCTTGTAGTGCCCGCCACCTTCGCAGTCGAAGACCACCAAGTCGTACGCGTTGATCGCATTCTGCGAGGCGTACAGGTTGGTGTCGGCGTTGCTGAACGAGCAGCCGCTACGGTTGCTGGTGCAGCCCGCGTTGCTGCTGGCCGAGCACTGGACGGTGCGCGTGGGATTGGTGGCCTGATAGGTGCCGGTGCACGTGGTGCCGGCCATGGTCTGACCGTTGGCGCGATACATGTGTACGCGCCCCGAGCCCGCGGGCGCGGTGAACTCGGTCTGGCCGAAGCCCATGCCGAGCAGCACGCACTCCATGGCGTCGACGTCACCTGTCGAGACCGCGATCTTGGGCAGGTGTGTGCCCGCGAGACCGTCGGTGGTGGAGCTGGGCAGGCGAGACTGCTCGGTGGTCAGCGCGACGGTCTGACACGCGGTCGCGACGTTGGCGTTGATCTGCACCACGCGGCGCCACTTGCCGACCTTGATGACCAGCTTGAACGCGACGCCCACGGGGATGCGCCCCTCGAGCGTGTACTCGCCCTTGTAGTTGGTGACTGCGGCAGCGAGCACCGACTGACCGTCGGCCACCAGCTTCTCGTCGTCACAGCGACCACACGACGCGGTGTTGCCCGCCTGCACGCCCTCGAACAAGTCGGGCAGCGCGGTGTTGGGCTCGGCCGGGATGTAGACCAGCGCGTTGGGCACCGGCAGCTGGTTGTAGGTGACGCTGTTGACGAGGCGTCCGGGCGTCACGACCTTGCCCGTGATCTTGGTCGAGGTGCCCGCTGCACAGCTCGCCGGCACCGCGGTGCACAAGCTGCCGCTGCAAGTGGGGCCGCCAGCCACGCAGCTCTGCGCGCCCGTGGTCTGGTTGGCGAGGCAGGCTGCATTGGTGCTGCAGCTCGCATTGCAGGAAGGATCGTTGCTCGGACAGCTGGGCCAGCAGTTGAGCACGTGGCCACAACCGTCAGACGCGAGACCACAGCTGTGTCCGAGCTGCACGCACGTCTTGGGCACGCAGCTGACGGGCGGCGCACCGCACTGGTTGGCCTGCGCGTTGGCGCCGCAGTACTCGTTGCCCGTGCAGGCCACGCCACCATTGCTGCTGTCGCACGTGTAGCTGCTTCCACAGCCGTCGGGAACGATGCCGCACTTGCCGGCGCACGCAGTGGCGACCGGGGTGGGCTGGCAGCTGGGAATGGTGCCGCACACGCTGGCCGTCGTGAGACCACACTGCTGGTCGGTCGCGCAGTTGCCGCAGTCGACCAGGTTGCCGCAGCCATCGGGCTGACGTCCGCAGCTCTTGTTGCCACTGACCATCGGGCACAGCTCGGCCATGGTCTTGGGCTCGCACGCGGGTTTTCCGCATACGTTTGCGGTGGCGCCGCCGCCACAGCTCTCCCCGGCCGCCGTGTCACACACCTGACCGCCGTTGCTCGCGTTGCAGACGATGGCGTTTCCGCAACCGTCAGACTGCGATCCACACTTGCCCGCGCACACCACACTGCCCGCGAGGGGCGTGCAGGTCTGGCCACCGCCACACACGCCGGGCGTGCCGCCGCCGCCGCAGCTCTGTCCGCTCGGACAGCCAGTCAACGGACTCGACTCGCAGTCCAGCTCGCGACCACAGCCGTCGCCGACCTTACCGCAGGTCCCCGCGCAGGCATTGGCGATGGGCGTGGGATCGCAGACCGGTACGACCACCGCCTTGCACAGATTGCCCGTGCTCGCGAACGTGCACGTCTCGCCGCCAGAGCACGCACCACAGGTGATGGTGCCGCCGCAGCCGTCGCCGTCGTCGCCGCACGAGTGGCCCTTCTGCGCGCACGTGAGGGGCGTGCAGGTGGAGCCGAGGTCGGTGCAGACCGACGACTTGCAGGCCTGGTTGGAACCGCAGCTGACGCCCCCAGCTTCGTTGCTGCACAAGATGACGCCGCTGCAGCCGTCGCTGACCGCACCACACTTGCCTGCACACACGTCGGCGGCAAGTGCGGGTGTACAGACTACCGGCGGCGGTGCGCCACACTTGTTGGGCGCGCTCTGTCCGCAGATGAGGCCTTGCCCGCACGTAGAGCAGGTGATCAGGCCGTTGCAGCCGTCGGGCACGGCACCACAGTCGTCTGCTGCGCAGACGGTCTTACAGCCACCGCCCGCATCGCCCCCGCCACCACTGTCCGCTGGGAGATCGACCTTACTGTCACGCACCGTGGCGTCGGTCAGCCCCCCCGAATCTGCGGGCGTATCGACATGACCATCCTGGTCCGGGCCGATCCCGCCTGCGTCATCTTTGGATCTCCCACCGCCGCCGCAAGCGACGAGGGCGAGTGTGAGGGCGACGAGCGAGGCTTTGACAAAACTGGAGGTGGGCATGCGAGTCCGGCAAAAGGAGTCGAACGAAACTGCCTCGCCAGGATACGGACTCACGGCATGCGGAGTAAACTCCCTCGTGCGTGCTCGGCGTCGCAGCGCGCATTCTGGCGCGTACAACTACCGGCGTGCTGCGTTCGTCGCCGACGATTCGCTCGCACGCGGAGTCGCCGCACGCTTCAACGCGCCCGCTGGTTTTGCAGGCGCACACGTACCCGCTTCGACGCACAAGCGGTGCCGCGCGTCCGCATCGAGCGGACGCACCCAGTCGCGCCCGATGCGAGCCCAATCGAGCGCCCCGGGGTCGAGGCCCAGCGTCTCGATGAAGTACTGGTCCACGATCACGTACTGATGTTTGTACGGGAGTAAGAAGCCACCGTGCTCGCTGCGGATCGCGCGCGCCTCCTCGTAGGCAGCCGACCACACGTTCCAGTGTGCCGAGCAGCCGGGCGGGTAGAGCAGCGTCCCGAAGTCGTCTGCGTCCGCACGCTGCAGCACGGTAAGCACGTGAGGCCAGCCTTGAAAGCCGAGCTCGCGGGCCACCGCAGTGAGGCAGTGGCGGCGCTGGAGTGTCGACACGAGGTCTGTGTCCGACAACGCGCGTAGCTCGGGCAGCTTGCGTGCTCGCGCGAGCGCGCCGGGCTCTCGTTGTCGGCTGGCGCGTTGAAGACGTCGCACCTCGGCCTTGAGGTGATCGATGACGGAATCCATTGGCTCCTCCTTGGTTGGGCCGTGTTCCGCTCTGACGGGCCCGGAGAATCGCAATGGTGATGAGACAGGTACGAGACCCTCAGGGAGACGCGACGTCTTTCGGCGGAGAGGCGCCCCTGCGCACCTCTGCGCAAGGATTTTCAGGGTCGCGTCCGGTTTGTCAAGGCCGGCGTAGAAGGGCTACGTGACGCAGCGCCACCTGCGGGTCTACAAT
>JBEGTL010000318.1:0-9033 GCA_041179425.1 Pseudomonadota bacterium
CTGTCGATACGACTGGCCGCCTCGAGCACCGCGCCGCCCTTGAACAACACGCCCAGCTGTGCGCCGCGACCGGTGGCCACCGCGACGGCAGCCGGCGTGGCGAGGCCCAGCGCACAAGGGCAGGCGATCACCAACACCGCCACGAAGCGCTCGATGGCGATGGTGATTCCGTCGCTGCTCGCATCGACCGCGAGCCACACGCCGAGCGTCAGGCACGCTATCGCGAGCACCACCGGCACGAACCAGCCGCTCACCACGTCGGCCAGACGCGCGATGGGGGCGCGCGAGCCCTGCGCCTGCTTCACCGCTGCGACGATCGCGGCCAAGGCCGTGTGCGCCTCGGTCTCGTGCACACGGAAGACCAGCGCGCCGCTCAGGTTCTGCGTGCCGGCGAACACGCTCGCACCGCTCGCCTTGTCGACGGGCAGGCTCTCGCCCGTGAGCAACGACTCGTCGACCGCCGAGCTGCCGGAGACGACCTGCCCGTCGAGCGGGATGCGCTCGCCCGGCCGAACCAACACCAGGTCGCCTGCGAGCAGCGAGGAGACCGCGACCTCGACGGCATCACCGCTGTTGACGCCCGCCGTGGGACGCGCGAGCGAGGCGTCGCCGCTCGCGAGCCGGTGCGCCGTCTTGGGCACCAACGCGACGAGTCCGCGCACGGCGTCGACCAGCTGCCTGCGCGCGCGCGCCTCGAGCAGCCTGCCGAGCAGCACGAACATCACGATGGCGCTGCCCGCCTCGAAGTACACGTGAGGCTGCTGCCCGTGCGCTCCGTGCGGAAACAGCTGGGGCGCGATGAGCGCGGTGGTCGAGTACAGCCAGCCCGACAACACGCCCAGGCTGACCAGCGTGTTCATGTCGCTGGTGCGGTTCTGCAGCGCCACGAGCGCGAGCCGGAAGAAACGTCGGCCCGGCCCAAACACGACGGGCGTGGCGAGCGCGAACTCTGCCCAGCGTGCCCACGGCTGCTCGAACGCGGAGACCGAGCCGTGCGACATCGCCAGCACGAAGCCGGGCAGGGTGAGGCACAGGGCCAGCACGAAGTCGCGGCGAATCGAGCGCTGTTCGTCGCGCTCGGCGGCTTCTACGGGGGCGGGTGCGCCTGGGACGGCCGAGACGGGCAAAGGCTCGGGCACGCGGTAGCCGGCGTCTTCGACCGCGCGCACGACCGCCGCGCGCTGGAGCGTGGCGCCGTCGTAGCGGACCTGGGCGCTCGAGGTGGCGAAGTTGACGTGGGCCTGATGCACGCCGGGCAGGCTGCTGAGCGCGCGCTCGACGCGGCGCGCGCAGTTGACGCACGTCATGCCCAAGATGGGCAGGTCGAGCTGGTCGCCAGCGGGGATGGGGGGAGTCGAAACAGAGCTTTTGGCGATCGTCATCGTGAGGGACCCGGGCCGCCTCAAGTGTGCGGCCTTTTCGGTGCTGACGCGCGCGGAGGGCGACGATTACGCGGCCTCGCGTTGCATTGGTGAGCCAGCTCGCTGCCCTCGTGCGCACACAACATCCACCACATCCGCGGCTTGGGCTACCCTGCCTGGGAGGAGAAGTTCATGCAGCATCGGTTCGTGTGGCGAGTTCTTTCTGGTGTCGGCGCAGGGCTACTCATCGTCTTGGGCGGGTGTGGAGACGACGAGCCCGACGACGCGCCCAGCGACGGTTGTGCGGACACCACGCTCACGTACACGAACTTTGGCAGGTCGTTCGTCAGCAGCTACTGCGCGAGCTGCCATGCAGCCACGGTGACGGGCACGGCGCGCCTGGGGGCACCTGTCGACGACGTGTTCGACACGCGCGCGCAGATCGTGGCCAAGGCAGCCGAGCTCAAAGAGCAGGTGGTCGTGATGAAGACCATGCCCTTCGGCAACGGCACGCCCAAGCCCAGCGACGCAGATCGCGTGAAGTTTGGTCAGTGGCTCGCCTGCGGCACACCCGAGTAGGCGTGGCGCGCGCCCGCAACGTCGCGGTGTGGATGCTGCTCGCGGCACTGGTCGGCATCGTGACGGGCTGTGCCTCGGCGCTCTTTCTGGTCCTGCTCGAGCTGGCCACCCAGACCCGTGTCGCGTTCCCCGCGCTGGTGTTTGCGCTGCCCTTGTTGGGCCTCGCGCTGGGCGCTCTCTACGAGCGGTTCGGCGAGCCGATTCGTGGTGGCAACAACCTCATCATCGACACCATCCACATCATCCCGCACGACGCGCCCGCGCTGCCGCTGCGCATGGCGCCCATGGTCTTGCTGGGCACCGTGCTCACGCACTTGTTCGGCGGCAGCGCGGGGCGCGAAGGCACGGCGGTGCAGATGGGCGCGAGCCTCGCCGATGCGCTCGCCCATCGCCTGCGCGTCGAAGCATCGCTGCGCCGCGACCTGCTCGTGGCAGGTGTGGCGGGCGGGTTTGGCTCCGTGTTTGGCACGCCCATCGCGGGCGCGATCTTTGCGCTCGAGTTCGTGGTGCTGGGTCGCATCGAGTACCGCGCCCTCTTGCCTGCGCTGATCGCTGCCGTGGTGGGAGACATGACTACGCGTGCCCTCCGCATCGAGCACACGCTCTACCCTTCGCCGGCCGCGCTCGAGCTGAGCCTGCTGGTGCTCGGCAAGTGGACGCTGTTCGCCGCGGCCATCGCGCTGGTGACGGTCGCGTTCATCGAGCTCACCCACTTCCTCAAGCAGCAGGGAGAGCGCTACCTCCCGTCGCTTGCTTGGCGCATGTTCGTGGGCGGTCTGCTGGTCGTGCTGCTGTGGTGGACCGTGGGGAGCGACGACTACCTGGGGCTCGGTGTGCCCACCATCTTGCGCGCGTTCTCGGACCCGGCGCTGCCCTCGCTCGCGTTCGCGGCCAAGCTCGTGTTTACCGCCGTCACGCTCGGCGCGGGATTCGTCGGCGGTGAGGTGACGCCGCTGTTCTTCATCGGGGCCGCGCTCGGCAACGTGCTCGCGCGGGTGCTCGGCTTGCCGCTCGATCTCGCCGCCGGGGTCGGCCTTGCGGCCACCTTCGCGTGCGCGTCCAACACGCCGCTCGCGCTGTCGGTGATGGCGGTGGAGCTGCTCGGCGGCGCGCTGTTCCCGCACGCGGCGATCGTCTGCGTGCTCGCGTACGTGCTGTCGGGGCACCGCAGCATCTACCCGGCGCAGCGGCTCGCGTATCACAAACGTGGCGAGCCGCTCGCCCGGTCAAACGTCCCGCTGCGCGAGCTCTCCCCGAAGCCGGGGGCGTTGCCAGAGGTCGACGGCGACACGAAGTGAAGCGACTGCACGGCTACGTTGCTCCCACCCCGGTCATCGCGCGCCACCCTCAGAGCTCCAGCTGGGCGCGTACGATCAGACTGTCCGCCGCCAGCGTGGTGCTGGCGCCGCTGGTGGTGCGCCCGAGCGGGTTGTTGCGGTGGTCGTACTGCAACGTGACGCGCAGGTGGGGCAGCGAGCACCACGCTACGGCCACACCCAGCGTGCTGAACGTAGCGTCGTAGGGCACGACGTTCGCGCCTCGCCGGCTGTTCGAGTCGCGATCGGGATCGTACCGGTCGTAGCGCACGCCCAGCTCGGCGTGCTTGGTCATCGCCTGGCGCAGTCCCACCATGGCACCCAGCTGGCGCAGGTCGCGCCCGCTGCTCACCGGATCGGACACGAACAGAGCGCGGTCGAGGTTTTTGGCCCACGCGACCTCGCCGTACACACGACCGGGGCCCACGATCGGCAGCTGATAGGCAAAGGTAAGGTCGCCCGCCAGCGCGTCGTGCGCGAAGTTTTTGGACGGCTCGCCGGGCTCGCCCGCCACGAACTGGATCTCACTCGGCTGCACGATACCGTCTTCGTTTACGTCGCGCAGCGTGAAGCTGTCTTTGGTGGGCGCCACGCCCGGATGAAAGCCGCGACCGATCAGTGCGGACACGCCAGCTGCGATGCGCAGCCACGAAAACAGGTCGTCTTCGACACCGACGCGACCGAGCACATCTTTGGCCCGGTTGGGGTCGCGCAGCGGCAAGCTCGCGCTCGCGATCGGGTTGCCGTTCATCACCGCCAGCGCGTAGCGCAGGAACAACCACTCGCCGCGCAGACGCGCACCCAGGTCGCGCCGACCGGGGAACAACGCACTGACCCACGTGCTGGCCTCCAGGAACAGACGCTCGGGCACACCCTCTCGCGTCTCGATGCCGAACGGGATCAAGAACAGGCCGGCCGTCAGCTCGACCAGGGGCCGCGCTCTCACGTCGGGGTAAAACACGCTCAGCTCCGCAGCCAACAGCCGCAGGGCGGGCCCACGCAGGGTGGAGCCCTCGGCGACGATCAGACCACGCACGTAGTGATAGCCGGCATCTGCGCGCAACCACGCTCGCTGCAACACGAAACGCTCTTGGTTGAGCGGCTCGCGCGTCGCCGGGTCGAGCTCATCGACGGAGGTGCGGTCGACCAGCACCGAGTCGACCTGCAGCAGGCCCGCCACGTGCACGGGCGACCTATCGCCGTCGCCAACTTCGGTCGGGTCCAGCTCCTCGGCACGCGCAAGCGAGCTGGGTAGCGCCAGAAAGAGCGCGAACACGGCTGCGATCAGCTCAGGGAAGCGGCGGTAGCCCGCCATCTGGACCGAGCAAGGGCAAGCTTGGGTTCTTGACGACCTTCTCGGCGTCCGTGCAGGCGTTGATGAGCTCGACATAAGACTTGGGCGCCGTGTAGCAGTCCGGTGCACCGGCATCGACAGCGAGTCCGGCGTCGGCGCTCGTGCTGATGCCGCTGTCTGCGCTCGTACTCGCGTCGATCGTGGGGCTCGGGCAGTCGCCGTCGTCTTTGCACGCGCTCCCGGTGCACACGACAAAAGCGCACAGCAAGGCGATCTTTGTTCGCTCGGTCACGCTTACCTCGACTCGCAGTAGCCGTGCCGGCAAGCGCGAGAGACGTTGCATGCGGCTCCCTACGCGCGGCACGTCGCGCCGGGAAGGTTTTCGCACGGGATGTCAGGTTTGCTTGACCTTCGCACGTTCTGCCTGCAGAACGCGAAACGTGACCGAAAACCGCGTACGTGCGCGACGTGAAGAGCTCGGCTTGTCGCAGAAGTACGTGGCGGCCGCTGTAGAGGTGTCGCGGCAGAGCCTCAACGCCATCGAGACCGCGCGTGCGACGCCGAGCGTGGCCATCGCACTCAAGCTTGCGCGCGTGCTCGGCAGCGACGTCGAGGGGCTGTTCGGCGCCGAGCTGCGCGAAGAGCGAGACGCTGCGCTGGGTAGCGCCGTACGACGTGTGGGCACACGCGTGTTGCTCGGGACGGTACGCGGCCGCTGGGTGGCGCATCCGCTCTCGGCCGAGCAGCACGCGCCGAGCCACTACGCGGCAGACGGCTTCGTGCGCAGCGTCCACGGTGGACGTGCATCCATCGAGCTCGCACGCCCCGAAGCCGATCTGCAAGACACGGTCTTCCTCGGCGGCTGCGCACCCGGTCTGAGTGTGTTGACCGATCGGCTCGACGGTGCGCACGGTCCGGGTCGGTTTCGCTGGCTCATGCAGGCCAATACGGTGGCGCTGCGCGGGCTCTCGCACGGCCACACCCATCTGGCGGGAGTCCATCTGCCCCACGACGCGCCGCAGCGGCTCGCACGTCAGGTCGCACGCCACTTGCCCACCGAGCGAGGCGCCCTGTACGCGTTTGCCAAGTGGGAGGCGGGTCTGGTGACGTCTCCCAAAAATCCGCTTCGTCTGCGCGACGTGCGCGCGCTCGAGCGGCCCAAGCTCAGGGTTGCACTCCGCGAAGAAGGCTCCGGTGCGCGCGTGTTGTTGGCGCGCCTCATGCGCGACGAGGGCCTCGACATCGCGCAGCTGGTCGACCGTTCGGTGGCCACCTACAGCCACATGGCCGTGGCGCAGGCGGTGCAGCTCGGCGCCGCCGACGTGGGCTTTTCCATTCGTGCTGCAGCCATCGCGTTCGGGCTCGACTTCGTGCCGCTCGTCGAAGAGCGCTTCGACCTCGCCGTGCCTTCCGATCTCGAGCACGACGCACGCATCGCGCGTCTGCTCGAGGTGCTCACCACCACGTCGTTTCAGCGCGAGCTGTCGGAGCTCGGCTACGACGCGCGAGGCTCGGGCAGCAAGGTGACGGACGTGAGCGCCGCGTGACGAAACGCGTGCCTGCGGAAGCAACACGTCAGAGCACGCAAGCAGCTTGGCAGGGCGCAGTCGGTGTGTGATTGCATCGCGCACGCGCGAGTGACCATGTTTCGCTCGTGATCGTGCTGCGCAGTCACTACGCAATCACGATCGACGGTTCGGCGAACGTGGACATCAACCGCGATCCTTCGTAGCGTACCCGTCTGGCTCAGAATCGAGCCGAGGGGGTACGGTGCAAGAGGCGCGTGAGCTCAAGTCCTTCGGCAAATACCGGCTCATTGCGTCGCTCGGCGCAGGCGGAATGGCCAAGGTTTACCTCGCGCTGATGGCGGGTCCGGCAGGCTTCAACAAGCTGCTCGTGATCAAGATCTTGCGTGAAGACCTGGAGCACCTGTTTGGTGCGTCGGCCGAGAGCGTGCAGATGTTCTGGAAAGAGGCGCGCCTCGCCGCGCGTCTCAGTCACCCCAACATCGTACAGACGCATGAGGTAGGCGAGGTCAAGGGCCACTACTTCATCGCCATGGAGTACCTCGACGGCCAGCCCTACAGCGCCGTGCTGTCGCGCCTGCGCAAACACGAGGTGTCCATCGCCGAACACTTGCGCATCGTGTCCGACGTCGCGCGTGCGCTTCACTACTCACACACGCTCCGATCGTACGAGGGCGGCTCCATCGGCATCGTCCACCGCGACGTCAGTCCGCACAACATCATCGCCACGTACGACGGTCAGGTGAAGCTGCTCGACTTTGGGGTCGCCACCACCGACGACCCCGAGCACGTCACGCGTGTGGGTGTGATCAAGGGCAAGCTCGACTACATCGCTCCCGAGCAGCTGCGCGGCGAAGCCATCGATGGCCGCGCCGACATCTTTGCGCTCGGCGCGGTGCTGTGGGAGGCACTCTCTGGTCACCGCTTCGGCGGAGGCCGCAAGGTGTCGGACGCGCTCAAGGTGCAGTCGAGGCTGAGTGGTGGCGAGCGCAAGCTGCGTGATCTTCGTCCCACGCTGCCCGAGGAGCTGGTGAGCATCGTCGAGTGTGCGATCGCGCTCGACCCTGGCGAACGGTTTGCCGACGCAGCTACGTTCGCCGACGCGCTCGATGCGTACATCGTCTCCATGGGTGAGCGGCCGAGTCCGCAGAGTCTGTCGGCCATCCTCACGCCGGTGTTCGAGGCCGAGCGCACGAAGATGACCGAGATCATCAACACGCAGCTGTCGGCGATCAAGAATGCGCCGCCGGCGACCGAGTCTACGCTCTCGCGGGCAGCCAGCGCGCTCATCGAGCTCGACGACGAGACGGGCGACCTCCCGCACATCGAGCGCGACAGCGACGAAGGTCTCATCTCGTTCTTGCCAGAAGCTCCGGGCGAGCGGTCGAGTTCGCTGCGTGCGGGCTTCGCGCGTGCAGCATCGTCGATCCCCTCGGCGGCTCGTATGCGCTCGGTTGCCGCGGCCCCGCGCACGCGTGACACGGCCCTGCTGATGGTGGGCACCATGGCCGCGGGTGCTGCACTCGCGTTGCTCTGGCCACGTAGCGCGCCCCCCGACCACGCCGCGACTGTCGTTGCGCCGCAACAACAGGTCGACAACCCAGCAGCGATGGGGGCAGCAGACTCTCTCCCCGACCGGGCCGCACGTGCACCCGACAGCGTGGCGCCGCGCGTCGACCCTGCGGCCCAGCTGGTGCTGCTCGAGATCAACGTTGCGCCGCCGAGCGCGCGTCTGATGGTGGACGGAGTGAGCGTCCAGCACCCGTTCTCGGGCCAGTTTCGTAAAGACCCGTCCCTTCACCTGGTCGAGGCGCAGGCAGACGGGTACCGGACGCTCAAACAGTTCGTGAAGTTCGAGCGCGACCAGACGCTTGCCCTGGCGCTCAGCCGCTCCAGTGCGGCACGACAAGCGAGCCCCAGCGCAGCAGCTGTACCCGCTCGCGCCGCCGAAGCACCGGCCGCAGCGCCGCGTCGCGAAGCGCCTGCGAACGAACCTGCTCCTGCTCCCACGAAGTCGGCGCCGCGTGCGGTGGTGCCCGGTGCCGACATCGATGTCGTCACTCCCGCGGCGGGCGCCGACGACATCTATCAGGCCAACCCCTACCGAAAACAAAAGTAGCGGGAACAGAGAGGCTTCGTATGTCTCGTGTTTGTTCGGTGTTGTTTCTCCTCTTCCTCACCACCTCGGCGCCACGCAGCGCGCTGGCCCAAGACACAAAACAAACCCACACCGACGACGTCGCCGCCGAACACTTCGAGCGCGGCGTCACGCTCTTCAAAGAGCAAGCCTACCGGGCGGCCATCGTAGAGTTTCAGCGCGCGTACGATCTCGCGCCGGACTACCGGCTGCTCTACAACCTGGGACGCGCCAAACATCAGCTCCAGGACTACCTCGGTGCCGCGGAGAACTACGAGGCGTACCTGGTGCAGGGTGGCAGCGAGATCGCACTCGACCGGCGCACACAGGTCGAGGAGACGCTGGTCTCGCTGAGTGGTCGCGTGGCGCGCATCAACATCACAGTCAATCGGCACGGCGCCGAGGTGTTTGTCGACGACATCAAGGTCGGTGTCGCTCCGCTCCCTGCGCTGGTGCGCACCAACGTCGGCAGTCATCGTGTGTCTGCTCGCGCGGCAGACGGTAGCGTGGGCGCGCAGATCATCGACGTTGCCGGTGGCGACCTCGCCGAAGTCGAGCTCGTGTTGGTCGCGTCGCCGAGCGTCGCCGCGGCCGGCAGCAGCGAGCAGCCGGAGTCATTGAGTCGGCCGTGGTCCGTTCAGCACAAGCTCGCGCTCACCGGCGTCATCGTCGGCGGGAGTCTGCTCGCGGCGAGCATCGTCACCGGCGTGCTCTCGCTGCGCGACCAACATCGGCTAGACGAGCAGGTGGGCGAGCTGGGCGTCAAACAGTCCGCCGTCGCCGACCAGCGCAGCAAAGTGGACATGCTCTCGCTCACCAC
>JBEGTL010000319.1:0-9026 GCA_041179425.1 Pseudomonadota bacterium
GGCGTGGGCGTGGGCGTGGGCGTGGGCGTGGGCGTGGGCGTGGGCGTGGGCGTGGGCGTGGGCGTGGGCGTGGGCGTTGACGGCGACGGCGACGGCGACGGCGACGGCGACGGCGACGGCGACGGCCACGGCCACGGCGACGGCGACGGCGACGGCCACGGCGACGGCGACGGCCACGGCGACGGCCGTTTCCGCCCCAGGCCACACCCTCCCCCCCGCGTGACTGTCCCACCCCTGCCCCTCCCGTGTGCTACGCCCCGGCCGTGCGCCCTTTCGCCATCCTCCTCCTCGCCTCGCTCGCCTTTGCGTGCGCTCCCGTTCGCAAGACCGGCTCGTACGCCGACGACGCGCGCCTGGCCTACGAGCGAGCCATGGCTTCGTTCGAGAACAAGGACTGCCTCACCGCCGAGCCGCTGTTCCGCGACATTCGCGCCAACTACCCGTACAGCAGCTACGCCTCGCTGTCCGAGCTGCGCGAAGCCGACTGCCTCGCGATGCAGGACAAACACGCCGAGGCGATCGAGATCTACCAGCGCTTCGCACGGGTGCGCGCCTCGCACGAGGGCGTGCCGTACGCCCGCTACAAGGCGGCCGAGTCGCAGTTCGAGCAGATCCCCACCGACTGGTTCTTGTCGCCGCCTGCCTACGAGCGCGACCTGCGCGCGGCACGCGACGCGCTCAAAGACCTGCGCCGCTACTTGCTCGACTTCCCGGACGACAAGAACGCCAAGGAGGCCGGGGTGATGGAGCAGAAGACCTTGGCCCTGCTCGCCCAGCACGAGCTGTACGTGGCCGACTTCTACCTCACGCGCGAGAAGCCGGTGGCCGCCATCGGTCGGCTCAAAGATCTCCTGCGCAGCTACGAGGGCAGCGGCTTCGAGCCGCAGGCGCTCTTGCTGATGGGCCGCACACAGCTGTTCATGAAGGAGCGCGAGGCGGCCCACGCCACCTTCCGCGAGCTCATCGCGCGCTACCCAGAGTCAGGCAGCGCGGTCCAAGCCGAGCGCTACCTGGCCGAAACGGGTGGCTGACCCACCTTGCTGAAGTTGCGGCGGCGTCAGACTCAGGTTTACGCTGCCGGCATGGACGACCGGACGAAGCAGCTCCTGACCCTGGGCCGGGAGCACTACACTCGGGGCGAGTTCGACAAGGCCGAGCACTACTTTCAGCAGGTGCTCGAGCGCAACGTGTCGGCCGCCGACGTGTTCAACATGCTCGGCGTCATCTACCACGATCGAGGGCGCTTCGAAGACGCGCAGGCCGCCTTCGAAGAGGCGCTCTCCATCAACCCTTCTTACACCGAGGCCGCGCTCAACCTGGCGGTCAGCTACAACGACCTCGGCCGCTACGAAGATGCCAAGCGCATCTACCGCAACACGCTCGCGCAGGGTGCACGCGCGCCGGGCGGCGTGACGCCCTACGTAAAGGGCAAGATCGCCAACCTGCACGCCGACGTCTCGCAGGCGTACATGGATGCGGGCATGGTCAGCGAAGCCATGCACGAGCTGCGCAAGGCCGTTTTGCTGTGCCCGCACTTCGCAGACCTGAGGCTGCGGCTGGCCAACCTGTACCGCGAGGCGGGCGACCTCGAAGCGGCCGCGTACGAGCTCGAAGAGGCACTCAAGGTCAAGCCGCTCTACGTGCCCGCGCAGATTGCGCTCGGGGTCGTGCGCTTCTCGCTCGGCGATGCGGCCGGCGCCACACGCTGCTGGCAGCGCGCGCTCGAGATCGACCCCCAGAGCAGAACTGCACAGATGTACCTCCGCATGACGCGCAATCCGCCGGTGACAGTCCCGCCCCCTGCCGTCGGCCAGAGCTAAAATCTCGCTCGCCCCAAGCGGCTCTGCGCGCACCTTTTTGTCGCTTTGTGAGCGCGCGCCCAGCAACCCGTCCGCCAAGGTGGCAATTGCCTCCAACGTGTGGAAAAAGGTCGGTTTGCGGCAAACTTGACGAGCGCTAGGGACTATTCACGCCCAATGGACGCTTGTGTAAGATGCCTGCGCGCGAGGTACGTTAGCCGCGCGCGTCGAAGGCGCGGTTGTACGCACGAACGAAGTCACGATGTTTGCGTCGAAAGCGCCCCCCGGCGTGTCTCGCGTGGCGTAGGTCGAAGCGAGCCCTCGGGCGAGCGAGCAGATAGTCGAAGCGAGCCCTCGGGCGAGCGAGCGGATAGTCGAAGCGAGCCCTCGGGCGAGCGAGCGAATAGTAGAGGTTCCCATGAGTGCTGGTGAGTTCTTGCAAGGTCAGCTCGAACGTCTGTTCGAGCTCGAAGGCATGATGGCCTTGAGCAGCGAATTGCTTGGGGTCGAACCCGCAGAAGTAGGCGGTACCGGCACCAAGGGTACGTTTGCGCGCGCGCTCGTCCGGCATTGCGAGTCTCACGATGGGCTCATCGTGCTCGCCGAGGCCATCCGTCTGTCGGCCAGCGAACAAGATCAGTCGATCGAGCAGCTGC
The DNA here is from genome assembly GCA_041179425.1 of Pseudomonadota bacterium. Lineage (GTDB taxonomy): Bacteria > Myxococcota_A > Polyangia > Polyangiales > DASUME01 > DASUME01. Next base: position 2,456 of record JBEGTL010000319.1, read on the forward strand.
CCACCACCGACGACGAGCTCGCCGTAGGCACCGAGGTGCGCGGCTTCAAGATCCTCAAGCTGCTCGAGCGCGGCACGCTCGCCAGCCACTACCTCGCCGAGCGCCCGGCACCGTCCAACGGCCACACCGAGCGCGCGCACCTCAAGGTGTTTCGCAAGGAGCGCACGCGCGACAGGCTCGCTGCTTGGCGCCTGCTCACCGGCGCACGCGCGCTCAAAGACGTGCGCGATACCGGCTTGGTCGGCATCTACGACGCCGGCACGTTGCCCGATGGTCGCGTGTTCGTGGCCAGTGAGGCGGTACAGGGCGTCACGCTCGCGGTGCGCCTCGCGCGCACTGGTCCCATCCCCTTCAACGAGCTGCGGCCCATCGCGCGCACGCTGCTGCGAGGGCTCGCTGCACTCCACGAGCGCAACCTGTTGCACGGCTACCTCAGCGCGGAGCACGTGCTCATCGTCAAGCCCGAGGCAGGCCAGCGCGGCGAGCGCTCGCAGGCGTACGGCGTGCTCACCGAGCTGGCGACTGCGCGCTTGCTGGAGCACCCGGAGCAGCCGCTGCCGGGCGTGTTGCGCCTGGTGGGCGATCCCAACAACCTCGCGCCCGAAGTCGCCCGGGGCCAGGCTGCCACCCCGCTGAGCGAGGTCTACGCGGTGGGCTGCATCCTCTACCGCGCGCTCACCGGCGAGTACGTCTACGAGTCGGCCACGCCCGTAGAGCAGGTGGTCGCGCACCTCTACGAAGAGCCGCAGCCTCCGTCGGAGCGCTACCTGCGTGGCAGCATCACGCCCGAGCTCGACGAGATCATCATGCGCGCGCTCAACAAAGAGCCGAGCGAGCGCTTTCAGAGTGCACGTCTGCTGGCCGAGGCCATCGAGTCGGTGGCGCGCGTCAGCTTGCCGCCGGGCGCGGCGCTGTCGCAGGTCGAGCTCGGCCGCTTGGTCGGTGCCCTGCAAGAAGCCCCCAGCGATCAGGGTCGAGCTGCCGAGCTCGAGGCGCTCGTGGCACCCACCAGCGACTGGCAAGAGGCCATCGAAGCCTTCCTCGACTCGGCCGAGCAGAACCAAGACCCGGAGGTCAAAAAACACCTGCTGTTCCGCAGCGCGCGCATCTTGGCCGACGAACTCAACGACCGCGAGGCGGCCGAGCGGATGTACCGCGCGGTGCTCGACCTCGACGCCAGTGACGCGCAGGCACACAACGCGATCGAGGAGCTGTACCGCACCAGCGGCGATCACGAGACGTTGATCAGCCTGCTGCTCGACCGCTTGGAGAACGAGACGAGCCCGGCCGAGCGCGCCACCATCCTGCGCGAGGTCGCACAACTCTACGAAGAAGAGCTCAAGCAGCCCGAGAGTGCACTGGTCGCATGGGGCCAGGCGCTGAGCGAAGAGCCCACCGACGACCGCGCCAAGCGTGCGATCGATCGCCTGGCCAAAGAGCCGGCCGAGCTCGAGGAGGTGATCGCCGTCCTCAAAGACGCCATCGCCGAGAGCAGCGAGCGGCCGGCCAACGCACTCAGTCTGAATGTCACGGTCGCCGACTGGTACGCAACGCGCCTCGCGCGGCTCGATGCGGCGCTGCCGTTCCTCAACGACGCGCTGCGCATCGACCCTGCGCACGAGCCTGCGCTCGACGCGCTCAGCTCGCTGTACCGCACCGCGGAGGCCTGGGACGAGCTGGTGCAGCTGCTGCTGTCGCGCGCCGACGTCACCACCAACGTGAGCAAGAAGCGCGACCTCAAGGCCGAGGCGGCCGCCATCGCGCACAACAAGCTCGACGACGTCGCGCTGGCCGAGCGGGTGTTCGCCGAGGTGCTGAGCGAAGACCCCACCCACCCCGTCGCCGTGCAGGCGCTCGAGGGCATCTACGCCGACGCGGGCAACCTCGACAAGCTGCTCGAGCTGCTCGAGCAGAAAGCCAAAGACCTGCGCGGCTCCGCGCGCGCCGAGGCGCTGTGCGAGCTGGCCGAGCTGTACGAGGACGACGAGAACTTGCTCGACCGCGCGGTCGAGCACTTCCAGAGCTCCATCGCGGCCGACGACAAACACCTGTCTGCCTACAAGGGCCTGGCGCGCATCTACGCCAAGCGTGGCCAACACAAAGAGCTGCTGCAGACGCTCGAGCGCGAGCGCGAGTTCGCGACCACGCCGCAGCAGCGCATCGCGTTGCTCGAGCAAATCGGCTCGCTGTCCGAAGCGCTCGAGCCTGCACGCGCGGCCGAGTCGTTCGAGCAGATCATCGAGATGGCCCCGGCACACGAGGTCGCCAACACCGCGCTCGCGCGTCTGTACCGCACGCTTCACCGCTTCGACGACCTGGCGCAGACCTACGATCGCCACGCCAAGGGCGTCGACGACGGTCCGCGCAAGGTCGAGCTGCTGATGTTGGCCGCGCGCGTGCTCATCGCCGACATCGGCTCGCCCGAGCGCGCCGCATTCGTGTGCGAGCGGGTGCTCGCGCTCGCGCCCGATCACAGCGAGGCGCTCACGCTGACGGCGCGCATTCGCGCCATGGCGGGCGACACCATGGCGGCCCTCGACGCCCTCGAGCTGCTGGCAGACACCGAGCAGGACCCGCAGCGCAAGGCAGACCTGTGGGTCCGCGCGGGGCAGATGCTCGAGGCCAACGACGACAACGACGGCGCCATCGAGCGCTACCGCTTGTCGCTCGAAGCCGTGGGTGGACATTCGGCCGCCCTGGAGGCGCTCGCGCGCCTCTACGAAAAGCGTGGCGACGTGCGCGGCGAGGCCGACCTCTTGCTGCGCCGGGTCGAGCTGGCCACCGAGCCGCGAGAGCGCGCGACGCGACTCATCGCACTCGGTAAGGTGCGGCTCGAGAAGCTCAAAGACCGCGCGCTGGCGGCCGACGCCTACCAGCGTGCGTACGAGCTCGACGGCGAAAACCGTGAGGCGCTGATCGGACTCGGTCAGCTGGCGCTGGCTGACAAGAACTGGGAAGAGGCCGTCGAGCTGCTCGAGCCGCTGATCGAGCACGCCAAAGACCTGCCCACCGACGTGGCGCGGCAGCTGCTCACCGGCGCGGGCGACGCGTACCGCGAGCTAGGCGAGCTCTCCAAGGCCGAGCGCGCGTTCGGTAGTGCGCGCGGTCTGTTCCCCAACGACCGCACCATCAACGAGCGGCTGGCCGACATCGCGTTCGCCAACGGCAAGTTCGACGACGCCGCCAACTTGATTGGCTCGCTGCTCGACCGCAGCGGCACGCTGCTCACCAACCAAGATCGCGGTGCGCTGCTGTTCAAGCTGGGCAACGCGCGCGAGCAGCTGGGCGAGCTCGACCGTGCGGCCTCCGCGTACAGCGCGGCCAGCGACCTCGACGGCACGGCACGCGCGCCGCTCGAGGCACTCGGGACCATCCTAGAAAAGCAGGCCAACTGGGAGGCGCTGTCGCGCACGCTGCGCCGTCAGCTCGAGCTGGCCGAAGGCGAGCCGCGCTTCGCGCTCCTGGTGCGCATCGGCGACGTGTACCTGCAGCTCAAAGACCGCAATCAGGCGGCGCGTTTTTACGTGTCCGCGCTCGAGCTCAACGCCGACGACCGCAACTTGCTCAGCAAGCTGATGGCGGTCTACTCGGAGAGCAAAGACTGGTCGCGCCTGGTCGACGTGCTGGTGCGCATGGCCAACGTCGTCGACGAGCCGCGCGTGTGCGCCAAGTACCTGTACACGGCGGCGGGCATCGCCAACACCGAGCTCGGCGACTTCGAGAGCGCCATCGAGTACTACGAGACCGCCATCGGCTTCGACCCCACGCTCGACTCGGCGTTCCGCGGCCTCACCGACTGCCTCACCAAGGCCGGCGCCTGGGATCGCCTGGCCACCGCGTACAAGGCGCAGATCGAGCGCCGTGGTGACTCCGTCGACAGCGAGCAGCTGGCCGCGCTGTGGGACACGCTGGGCAGCATCTGCCTCGAGCGCCTGCACCGCCTCGACCCGGCCGTCGAGGCCTTCGAGACGGCCAGCGAGCTTGCCCCCGAGGACCGCAATCGTGTCGAGCAGCTGGTCGAGCTGTACGGACGGCAGCCGAGTCGCTTCGCCGACCGCGCCGTCGCCGCGCACGACCGACTGCTCAACCAGAACCCCTACCGCGTCGAGTCGTACCGCGCGCTGCGCAAGCTGTACACGCAGCTGCAGCGCCCCGACGAAGCGTGGACGGTGTGTCAGGCCCTACGCAGCTTGAACATGGCCGAGCCCGAAGAAGAGGCCTTTTTTAAGCGTCACCGCGTGCAGGCACCCGCCACCGCGCGCGAGTGCATCACCGAGGAGCTGTGGCAGGAGCACGTGCTCTTGCCCGAGCAAGACGAGTCGCTCACCGCCATCCTGTCGCTGATCCAGCCGGCCGCCGTGCAGAACCTGGCGCAGGAGCCCGAGGCGTTCGGCATCTCGCGCAACGCCGTCGTCGACTGCGAGCGCGACGAGGCCGTGATCGCGCAGATGTTCCACTACGCCAGCGGCGTCATGTTGGTGCCGCTGCCGCCGGTGTTCTACCGGCCGCGCGACGCGGGCGGCGTGTCGTTCCTGTTCACCAACCCGCCCGCGCTCGGGCTCGGTCAGGGCGCGCTGCGCACGGCACCCGATCAAGCGCTCGCATTCATCGCCGGTCGCCAGCTCAGCTACTTCCGGCAGGGCCACTACATGCGTCAGCTGGTGCCGACGGGCAGCGGTCTGCGCAGCTGGTTGTTGGCGGCCATCCGGCTGGCCAACCCGCGCTTCCCGGTGCCCGAGCCCATGCGCGGGCAAGTCGAGAAAAACCACGCGGCGCTGCAAAACACCCTGCACGCGCCCCAGCAGCAGGCCCTCACCAGCCTGGTCGAGCGCCTCCTGCGCGAGCAGCCCGAGCTCGACATGAAGAGCTGGGCGCTGGCGGTCGATCTGGCCGCCGACCGCGTGGCCTTCGTGCTCGCCAACAGCCTCGACGCCGCCGTGGCGGTGGTGCGCGCCAGCCCTCAGGAGAGCAGCTTCGCCAGCGAGCGCGACCGGCTCAAGGCGCTGTATCAGTACGCTGTCTCGCCGAAGTACCTGGCACTGCGTAACGCGATCGGCGTGACAATCGGCTGAACGATCGTCGCCCGCGCCGGCTCCGGGTGCGCCCGGAGCTGCGTCAGCGCACGTTTCCCGGCTTTTTCCGGGCCGCGACGACCGGCGCGTCAAACGCGGGTTTTGCCGGCAAAATCAGGCCCTGCACGGCCCGCTCGCCGGCGCTGCCCGCGCACACCCAGCGCCGCCCGTTGCAGGTGAACACACGAGGTTCACCGCATTGGAGCGGACGCGGCGCAATCGCGTGGTAGCGTTCGAGGAGAGACGACCACGAGGCAGCCAACCCAGGAGCCGCATGCCAACAGTCGAGTCGGAAGCTACCCGAACTCCCGTCCGCATCACTACCGAGATCGAGGTTCCAGACAGTGGACTTCTCATCGCGCTAACCGGACCGAATGGAGCCAACCTGAAGCCGCTCGAGCGCGCCTTCGATGTTGGTGTGGGACTCAGAGGAAACACGATTCGACTCGTCGGCACCCCTCCCTCCGTTGCGCTCGCAGAGCGCGCGCTGAGTGAGCTGCTGGAACTGGTGCGGCGCGGCTCACAGCTCGGTGCACGCGAGGTAGAGCGCAGCATCGAGACGTTGCGCAAGCACCCGGACATCAAGCTCACCGAGATGCTCGACGACGTGCTGCAGGTGGGCACCGGCAAGCGCGGTGTGTCGCCCAAGGGCGTCGCGCAGCAGCAGTACATCCGGGCCATTCAAGCGCACGACATCGTGTTCGGCATCGGGCCTGCAGGCACGGGCAAGACGTACCTGGCCATGGCGGCGGCCGTGTCGGCGCTGCTGTCGCGCAAGTACAAGCGCATCATCCTCACCCGTCCCGCGGTCGAGGCCGGCGAAAAACTCGGCTTTTTGCCGGGCGATCTGGCCGAGAAGGTCAACCCCTACCTGCGCCCGCTGTACGACGCGCTGCACGACATGATCGACATGGAGCGCGCGCAAGACTTGCTCGCGCGCGGCACCATCGAGGTGGCTCCGCTGGCGTTCATGCGCGGCCGCACGCTGAACAACAGCTTCGTCATCTTGGACGAGGCGCAGAACACCACTGCCGATCAGATGAAGATGTTTTTGACGCGCCTTGGCTACGACTCCAAGGCGGTCATCACCGGCGACGTGACCCAGATCGATCTGCCCGACGGCAGAAAGAGCGGCCTACGCGACGCCATCAACTTGCTCGACAACGTCGACGGCATCTCCATGTGTCGCTTCAGCGATGCCGACGTGGTGCGTCACCCGCTCGTGCAGCGCATCATCCGCGCCTACGACGCCCGTGACGAGGCCCGGCGGCGCGCCGACGAAGAGCGCGAGAACGCGCGCAACGCGCGGATTGAAGAGCGCGAAGCCGCGCGCGATCAGCCGCACGGCGATCGCGCCCGAGACGACGAAAGGGCGTAGCTTGCCGATCTACGACGGCGTGTTCGAGCTGATCGGCAAGACGCCGCTCGTCCGGCTACGCAAGCTCAGTCCGCCCGGGGGCGCCGAGGTGTGCGGCAAGCTCGAGAGCAAAAACCCTGGC
>JBEGTL010000320.1:0-9025 GCA_041179425.1 Pseudomonadota bacterium
TGTCGAGCGCGCAGCCCTTACGCGCTTCAAGAGTCCGAGCACCAAGCTCGAGTCCACGCCCGGCGAGAGCGAGCGCGACTTTCGTGCACGCGTGGTGCTCGCGGCACGAGAGACCCGAGACAGTAAGGTCGCTGCCCTGCAAGCCAAGTACGACACCAAGCTGCACACCTTGCGTGAGCGCGAACAAAAGCTCGCGGCGCAGCGGGCCCGCGAAGACCGAGAGGCCAGTGCGGCCAAGCTCGAGGGCATGGTCAGCGTGGGCAGCGCCATCTTCGGCGCCTTCTTTGGAAAGAGCGGCGTCAGCAAGACCGACATCCAGCGCGCCGGCAAGGCCGTGCGCAGCGCTTCGCGCGTCGGCAAAGAGTCCGCGGACGTGGGACGCGTCGAAGAACAGCTCGCCGAAGCGACCGCGGCACGCGAAGCGCTCGAGGCGGAGCTCACGAGTGCGGTGGCCACGCTCAGCGCGCCGCCGGTCGACGAGGTCTTCGAGAGCAAGCTCGTCAAACCCAAGAAGGCAGACGTAGAGCTCGCGTTCATCGGCCTCGCCTTCGTACCTGAGGTCGACCCCGCGTCTTGATCGCTAACGAATCGCCTGGGCCACCGTGTGGACCATCGGCGGCTCGAGCAGACCGTGGTGATCGGACGCGACGCACACGAGCTCGAGCTGGGGCGCCAGGCGCGCGAAGCCACAGTGCGGCTCGCACAGCGGGTCCCGGTCCAGGCGCTGCTGCGCGACGATGAGCGAGATGGGGCCCTGGTACGGCTTGGCAAACGGCGCGTAGGCCGCGGCTGCGCGGGCGTACGCGCCGCGGCGCAGGTCGTCGAGCGCCTCGAGCCGCTCGTCGTCGAGCTCGAGCGCAAACTGATAACGAACCTTGTCGGGCTTCGTGCCGGGACGGAGCCACGGGTAGCGCACACGCAGCACCTTTTGGAGACGCGACCAGCTGTACCGCGGCGCGCGCAGCACGCGCCGCAGCTTGTGCAGCCTGGCGCGAACACTCAGGTCTGGGATGAGCGCGTCGATGAGCACCAGACCCTCGACTCGTTCTCCGGCCGCGCGGAGCTGCTGCGCGACCTCGTACGCGAGGATGCCGCCGAACGAGAAACCACCCACATGGTACGGCCCGTGGGCTTGCTGGCGGCGGATGATCTGCACGTAGTCACTGGCCAGCTCGGGGATGCTCAGCGACTGCTCGCTGTCTCCGAGCAACGTCAGCTCGCGCCGTGCGTACACGCCGTAGACGGCGTAGCGGTCGTCGAGCTGGCGCGCGAGCTCCCGGTACAGGTTGATGCCAGTGACGAAGAACAGCGCCGGCCCTTCGCTGCGCGCGTTGAGCGCAATCGGCCGCGGCTCTTCGGGATAGGCAGCCTGCACGTGTTGCGCCAGCGCGCGCGGCGTGCGGTGCTCGAACAGGGCCGCCGGCGACACGAACAAGCCCACGCCCTTGGCCAGCTCTTGCATCAGCTTGACCGCCAGCAGCGAGTGCCCGCCCGCGTCGAAGAAGTCGTCGTCGAAGTCGACCTTGTCGACCCCGATCACCACTGCAAACAGCTGCGCGATGCGCTCTTCGAGGATCTCACTGGTCGGGCCAGCGCTCGCCGCGGTGGGTGTGCTGGGCTCGATGCGGGCTGTGCCCTCGGTCAGGCGCCCCTCTGCCAGCTCGTGTACCCGAACACGGTCGAGCTTGCCGTTGCGGTTGACGGGGAGTGCGTCGAGCACCAACAGCCGATGCGGGAGCATGTAGTCGGGCAGGTGCAGCGAGAGCTCTCTGCGGACCTCGATCAGCTGCTCGCTGCGCGGCCGCACGAGGCAGGCGACCAAACGGTCGTCGCCGTCATCTTCGCGCACCAGCGTGACGACGCACTGGTCGGCGAGACCGAGCGCTACCACTTTTTGTTCGATGCCCAAGAGCTCTACCCGCATGCCGCGGATCTGCACCTGGTAGTCGCGCCGCCCGAGGATCTCGAACCCGAGCTCGCCGCGCCGAAGGCCGAGGTCGCCCGTCCGGTAGAAGCGTTGGCCGTCGAGGGCGAAAAACTTTTCGTCGGTCAGCGCGGGCTTGTCGAGGTAGCCCAGCGCGAGTCCGTCGCCCGCGACACAGATCTCCCCATCGACTCCGTCCTCGCGAACCACCTGCCCGTCGGCAGCAAGCAGACAGACACTGACTCCGCAAAACGGTTGCCCCACCAGGTGCAGGGTCTCGGTCTGCTCACGCAGCGCAGGGTACGTACAGCCCATGCAGCTGATCTCCGTGCAGCCGTAGATGACGAAGATCTCCGCGCGCGCAAACACCCGCTTCATCTCCTCGAGCACCTTGTTGGGCACCACATCGCCGCCCGACGACGCGTGGCGCACGTTGTCGAGCAGCGGCGCCTCGGGCCGGTCGCGGAGGAAACGGAACAGCCCCGCCAGCAGGCTCGGGCCTGCGTGCAGCACCGTGACCGCGCGCAGACGCTCGACGAGCCGCGCAGGGTCGATGATCTCGTCGCGCTCGAGCACGCGCAGGCTGCCCCCACAACACAGCGGACTCACCAGCTCGAACATGCTGATGCTGAACGTGTAGCGCGCGATGGAACAGAACCGGTCGTCGCGCGAGAACCCGTAGCGTTCGCGCGCGCTGCGGATGTGGTGGTCGAGGTTGTGGTGGGTGGCGACCACGCCCTTGGGCTGGCCCGTGGTACCAGAGGTGTAGAGAATATACGCGACGTCGTGACGCGACCCATCCAGTGCGGGCGCAGTGTGGGGCAGCTGCTCGGCGTCAGGCAGCGGCTGATCCATACAGACGCGCGGCAAGGTGGCCAGCCCCGCGTAGTCCGCGAGCAGAGCCTGAGTCAGCAGCACCGAAGGCCGTGTCTCGTGCAGGATGCCGCTGATCAACGCTTCGGGAAACGTCGGGTCGATCGGGACGTAGACCGCGCGCGCTTTCCACACGGCGAGCAACGCCACGATGATGTCGATGGACGGCTGCACGCACACCGCGACCCGGTCGCCCGGACCCACTCCGAGCGCGATCAGGTGGTGAGCAAGCCGGTTACTGTGCTGCTCGAGCTCTCCGTACGTGATGCTGAACGTGCGACAGCAGACGGCCAGCGCGTCGGGCTGTCCGCGCGCGAGCTCTTCGAACTGTTGGACCACAGGCGACGCCTGCGCGGTGGGGCGGGCACCAGAGCCAGTCATGGCGTGAAGGTCGAGCGAGCCAACGAACGCATCCAGCATGGAGGGTCTCGAACACCTTACCGTCAACAGACGCACAGAGTTCGGAAGCTGGTTGCAGAGTATCAGCTCGTGGGCCGTGCACGGAACAGCAAGCTGCGTAAGCTTGTTCGCACATCCACGCGTGCAGGCCCGCTGGGGGAAGCTTCCCCACTGAAACGGGGCCTGCGGTCGAAGCGGGCGCGCGAGCGAAGACGACAGGAAACGCTGCCGAGCGCGCTGCCGTCCCCGAGGACGACGGCAGCGCAGCGGGTGCCGGGCAGCGGCTTTTACTTGGTGGGCGCGGCCGGCTCGGCGGCGCTGGTTGCCTCTTGCTTCTTGCGCCACTCGGCGAGCTTGCGCCGGGCACGGATCTTCTGCTTTTTGCGGGTGGGTGAATCTTGCGGACTTGCCATAGGGGCCCCCCATACCACGAACCTATTTTGGGTCGCAACGTGACTGCCTAGCAGGAGAGATCGCCGTGGAAACATTGATCCTGCGCTGGGGCTACCTCGCAGTCGGCCTCGGCACCTTCTTCGAGGGCGAGACCATCCTGATCGCCGCCGGCGCGATGGCCCACCGCGGCCTGCTCTCGCTCTGGTGGGTGATCGGCTCGGCCTTCGTCGGGAGCTTGGCCGGCGACCAGCTCTGGTTTCTGCTGGGCCGTCGCTACGGACAGCCGTTCATCGCGCAGCGCCCCAAGATCCAGAGGCGAACCGCCGTGGTCGAGGGCTGGCTGCACCGCTACGGCACGGTATTCGTGCTCGGGTTTCGGTTCTTGTACGGCCTGCGCAGCGTGACGCCGGTGCTGCTCGGCGCGAGCCGCTACGCGCCCAGCCGGTTTTTGGGCCTCAACGCCGTGGGGGCCGCGCTGTGGGCGCTGAGCTTTGGCTACCTCGGCTACGGCGTGGGGGCCAGCCTGGCCGCCCTGCTCGACCGGCGCGGACGCGTCGAAGAGCTGCTGCTCGCGGGTCTGGCCGTGGGCGTGCTGGTCGCGCTGCTGTCCATCTACGCGCGCCGCAAAAAGCAGCGCGCCGCGGTCTCTTCAGCGGACGGTGCGCAGTGCGGCGGCGACTGACGCGGCGAGCGTGGTCGTGGGCCGACCGATCAGTCGACTGAGCACACCCGAGCTGTCCTCGAGCGCACCCTTCGCGATCGACTCGTCCGCGTCGGTCAGCATCTCGGCGAGGACCTCGGGGAGACCCACGCTCAGCAAGATGCCTTTGTACTGGTCACGCGGCAGGTCGTTGTACGGGAGGGTCTTGCCCGTCTGTCGCGACACCTCGGCCGCAAGCTCGGCCATCGTGAAGGAGCTGTCACCGGCGAGCTCGTACGTCTTGTTGACGTGTCCCTCGCCGGTCAGCACGGAGACCGCGGCGGCCGCGTAGTCTGCGCGCGCCGCCGATGCGATGCGGCCCTGCTTCGCGCTGCCCACGAACGCCCCCTGCTGCAGCGCAGAGCCGAGCTGTTCGGTGTGGTTCTCGGTGTACCAGCCATTGCGCAGCAGCACGAACGGCAGGCCCGACGCACGCAGGGCGAGCTCGGTCGCGAGGTGCTCGCGCGCCAGCGAGATGGGCGAGCTGTCCGCGCGCAAGATGCTGGTGTAGGCGAGCAGCCCGACCCCGACGTGTTTGGCCGCGCCGATCACGGCCGTGTGATGCGCGACACGCTGGCCGAGCGCATTGGAAGAGATCAGCAGCAGCTTGTCCGCGCCCTCGAGCGCACGGCCGAGCGAGCTCGGTTCGGCGTAGTCCGCCTGTCGTACTTGCACGCCCAACGCCGCGAACGCCTGCGCGTTGTCGGGATTGCGCACGGCGACCGCGACCTGACTTGCGGGTACCTTCTGCAGCAGTTGTTCGACGACGTGGTGCCCAAGCTTGCCGGAGGCTCCGGTGACGACGATCATGGTTGGCTCTCTTTCTCGTCTGGCCAGGCGCATTCTCGGCGCGGTCAGCGTGAGCTCAGCATGGCGCCCCGGCGGCGCGCGCGGCAGGCTCGAAAGGCGTGACCCGAGGTTGCACAAATGCAACCATCGCGCGATGAGTATCCAGCCTGAGCAACTCAAGCGTGTTCGTTTCGACGAGCTCGCGGTGTTCAGCGAGGTGGCCTCCTCGGGCTCCATTGCAGCCGCGGCCAGGCGGCTCGGTGTCCCCAAGTCCACGGTGGGGCGCGCCATCACGCGGGTCGAGCAAGACCTCGGCACCACGCTCGTGCGGCGTATGGCCCGCGGTCCGTCGCTCACCGAGGCAGGACGCCTGCTCGCGAACCTCGCCGCCCCACACATCGCCGCCCTGCGCGACCTCTCGAGCAGCCTGCTGCGCGACGCGAGCGAGCCCTACGGTACGCTGCGGATCACCGCACCCCCCGACATCGGCACCATCGTGCTGGCGCCCCTGCTCGCCGGCTTCACGCAGCGCTACCCGCGCGTGAGAGTCGAGGTCGACCTCGACATGCGCATCAGCGACCTGGTGCGCGAAGGCTTCGACCTCGCCATCCGCGTCTCCAATGGGCGCGGCCTGCGCTCGTCGTCACTGGTCGCCCAACGACTCGCGCGGCTGCATCTGGGTCTCTACGCCGGCGCCTCGTACCTGGCGCAGCGCGAGCCCCCCAGGCGCCCCGAGGACCTGGCAGGTCACGAGCACGTGCTGTTCAACGCGCGCGACGGCAAGGCCCAGCTCACCTTCGAGGGGCCCAAGGGGGCGTTCAAGCTCAGCGTGCGCGGTCGCAGCACGGCCAACGACTTCTTTTTTCTGCGCGAGGCGATCGCCGCGGGTGCGGGCGTCGGGCCCTTACCCTGGTTCGTGGCGCGGCCCGAGGTCGCGTCCGGGCGCCTGGTGCGCGTGCTGCACGAGCATCGGCTCGCGAGCGTGGCGGCGTACCTGGTGCATCCGCCAACCACCACCCCCTCGCCCAAGCTCGCCGCGTTTCGAGCCTACCTGCTGGAGCAGGGGCCCGCGTTGCTGCTGCACCCGTAGCGAATCGCGCGCCCCGGCGTGGCGGGACCGTGTGCCCGCACCACGAGCGTTTGCTGAGCGGCGAGCGGCGGTGGATGATGCGCCCAACTCTCCTTCAGGAGCTCGGCATGCTCGTCCCCATCGCTATCGGAGTCACCATCGGCGCCGCCACCGTGGCCGTCACGGTCGCCACGCGGCCAGCCGGCTTTCGTATCTCACGCTCGGCGGTGCTCGCGGCACCCGCCGACGCGCTGTTCGAGTACGTCAACGACTTCCACCTGTGGGATCAGTGGTCGCCCTACGCGCACCTCGATCCGAACATGAAGGTGTCGTACGAGGGCGCGCCCGCGGGGGTAGGCGCGGTGTACCACTGGAGCGGCAACGCCAAGGCGGGCACCGGCACGATGACCATTACCGACAGTGCACCGAGCAAGCGCATCGCCATCGACCTGTCCTTCAGCAAGCCGATGAAGGCCGACAACAAGGCCGAGTTCACGTTCGAGCCGGTGTCGGGCGGCGTGAAGGTGACCTGGACGATGACGGGCGACCGCAATTTCGTGGGCAAGGCCTTCTCGCTCATCGTCGACATGGACAAGCTGGTGGGCACCGCCTTCGAGCAGGGCCTGGTGAGCCTCGGCAAGGTCGCGGGCTCCACGGGCGGCGCGGCTCGTACTCTCGCTAGCTAGAGTTCAGGCCGCTACGCAGGCCACAGATACGCGCTCTGCAACAACCCCGTCAGCACCGACAGGCGGCCCTCGGCCTGCACCGGCCGTCGCTGCGCCTCGCGCACCACCGTCAGCGTGCGATCGCGCTTCCACGACAAGATGCCGAGCATGCGCGGTGCTCGGTTCTCGGCTTCGACGCCCAGCTCCGGACTCACCGCCAGCCACATGAAGTCGATGCCCTGGGGGGCCTTGAACTCGTAGTCCACCAGCTCGGGCACCGACACCGCCGTCCACAGGCCGTGCAGCTCCAGGCGATCTTGTTGCTGTGCCTTGCGCCGCACCACCAACACGGCGGCCACCTTGCCGGTCAGACCGCGCGGCTGACTGTCGGTGTGTGCCTGATCGTAGGCGCCCAGCCAGCTCGCCTCCCGAAACGCCGCATTCAGCTCGGCGCGGCGCACGTCGGCACGATGCTCGGGCTTACGTTTCTGCGCCTCCCAGGCCGCACTGCGCGCGCTCACCGCTTCTTCGCGCGCCTCCGGGTCCTCGGGCAAGCGCCCGCGCGCCGTACTGCCGCCCGCCGCCACCCGATAGGTGCCCCACACGCGACGCAGCTCGGCCCGGCTCAGCTCTCCCTCCAGCGTGCGTTCGAGCACCTCGCTGGCCACGGCCTTGGGGGCGTGACGGCGGATCTTGTCGGCCAGCTCGAGGGACTCGGCGGAGACGGGAGACGTCGGGTCGAGCTCGTCGCGACCACTCAGCTCGAGGTACAGTCGCCCGGCGTTGAGACAGCGCCAGAACACGGAGGGCTGCAGATCGGCACGCCGCGCCATGCCCTCGACCCAGGCCGTAAACGAGCTCGCGTGCGACTCCCACAGGGCTTCGCTCTTGACCCGCATCAGCAGCTGCGCGACGTCTTGCCAGCGTCGCTGCTCGTCCTGCATCCGCTTGATCAGCTGTGCCTCGATCGCAGCCAAGCTCATGACCCAACTCTAGCGCGCCAGACCACACTTTACCTAGCGGCCGTCAGCGCACGCCCTCGCGCGAAGCGCGCCGCTCGTTCCGCGAGCCGGCTCGGTCTGCTACGGAACGACCCATGAGGTCGTCCCATGGCTGAGCACGCAGAAGCACCCGTCTACGTCGAGGCCCTGGTCTTTCTCGCGGCGGCGGTGGTCGCCGTGCCCCTGTTTCGGCGCCTCAAGCACGGCTCCATCCTCGGCTACCTGGCCGCGGGTCTGGTCATCGGACCGTTTGGGCTCGGCCTCTTTTCCGACAGCCACAAGGTCATGCAAGTCGCCGAGCTCGGCGTCGTGCTGTTTTTGTTCATCATCGGACTCGAGCTCAACCTGTCGCGGCTGTGGGCCATGCGGCACGACATCTTTGTGCTGGGCACCGCGCAGGTGCGCCGCAGGTGCAGAGCGCGCCCGCATGATCTGTATCTGTGTCGACAAAAAAGAATCCGCCAACCACATGGTGACGCTGTGCAGGCAGTCCTTCCCGCTCGCGCAGCTGTACGTGCGCGCGTTCGACAGGGTGCACGCGCTCGAGCTGCTCGAGCTCGGCGCGCACTTCCAGCAGCGGGAGACCTTCGAGAGCGCCCTCACGTTTGGTCGGGCCGCACTCGAAGAGCTCGGGGTCAGTCCCGAGCGCGTGGCCGAGGTCGAAGAAGACGTCCGGCGCCGCGACGCCGACCGCCTCGCGGCCCAGCAGCAAGCGCGCGACCCGTGGGCGGGGAGCGACCATCTCTACGTACGCCCAGCCCCTCGCCCCGAGCCGTTCACGCGCCCAGTGCGCGAGGCCGCCGTGCTCAATCCCGAAGAGCTTGCGGCTGAGCAGGCGCAGAGCGCCTAACCTCCGGCACGGGTCGCGCCGCCGCCCACCGAGGCGCGGGGCGACGCCGCGACGTTGCAGCGCGGGCGTTTGGTGCTCTGCTCGAGCGTTGTGACGGCTCCCGACAGCCAGCGCACCATCGCGGCCGTGTGGCGCATCGAGTCCGCCCGCCTGATCGCCGGGCTCGCGCGCCTCGTGCGCGACGTGGGCCTGGCCGAGGAGCTCGCGCAAGACGCGCTGGTGCTCGCACTCGAGCGTTGGCCCGAGACCGGTGTGCCCGACAACCCCGGTGCATGGCTGATGGCGACGGCCAAAAACCGCGGTATCGACGTGCTGCGCCGCAACAAGCGGGTCACCCAAAAGCACGAGCTGCTCGGCCATCA
>JBEGTL010000321.1:0-9022 GCA_041179425.1 Pseudomonadota bacterium
CGTTGTCTCTCGTGCTCGTTGACGTGCTCGTTGACGTGCTCGTTGACGTGCTCGTTGACGTGCTCGTTGACGTGCTCAACTTCTCAGCTCCCCCGATAAGTCGAGTACCCAAAAGGACTGAGCAACAACGGGATATGGTAGTGCTCCTCTCCCTCCCTCACCCGAAACGAGACCTCCACCCTCGGGTAAAACACTTCTTGCTGCGTCGCCAACAAGTAAGCCTCCGTCTCGAACACGACGCGGTACACCCTCGGTTCTAGCGGGGACGTCGGCAGCAGCTCAGCGACGCGGCCATCTCCGTTCGTGCGCGAGGTGCCCAACGAGCAAAACGTTCCGTCTGCCTCGAGCACGTCGAGTCGAACACTCAGGTCGGCCGCGGGTCTACCGAGCGCGGTGTCGAGCACGTGTGCGCTGATCTTACTCTTTTTCTGACTCATGCCCGCTCACGCTCCGCGATAGAGCAGCGTGCCGCCGATGGGACCTGCTGGATGGGCAGCGCCATCGAACACCGTGTGCCCGCGCAGCAAGGTCTGGTGCACGCGCCCGCTCAGCTCGCGGGTCAGGTACGGCGACAGCTTGTGCTTGAAGTAGAGGCGCTCGGGCGTGACCTCGAAGGTCGCCTCCGGATCCCAGATCACCAGGTCTGCATCGTACCCGCGAACGATCGCCCCTTTCTTTTTGCCTAGGCCTGCCAGACGAGCCGGCCCTGCGCTCATCCAGCGCGCCAGCTGGTCGAGCGTCGCGCCGCGTTGGACCGCCTCGGTCCACACGGCCGACAGACCGAGCGAGAGCGAGGCGATGCCCCCCCACGCCTCGGCAAACTCGCCCAGGTCGCGGCGCTTGAGCGCGGGCGAGCACGGGCTGTGGTCGGTGACTACCGTGTCGATCACACCGTCGAACAGGCCCTGCCAGAGCGCCTCACGATTGGCGTTCTCGCGGATGGGCGGCGCGCACTTGTACTCGGTCGCGCCGTCCGGGATGGTCTCGGCGGCAAAGCACAAGTAGTGCGGGCAGGTCTCGGCGCTGATGGGCAGGCCTTCGTCCTTGGCGCGGCGCAGGGTCTCGAGCGACGACGCCGACGACAGGTGGACGATGTGCACGGCGCAGCGGGTCTCGCGACACAGCTCGACCAACAGCTTGATCGCTTCGTCTTCCCAGCTGCGCGGCCGCGACTCGAGGTAGCCCCGGTACGCGTGCGGATTGGTCTCGTGCACGGTGGCCCCAAGCTCGAGCTCCGCGTGCGCCAGCAGCGGCAGGCCGTGGTCGCGCAAGATGGGCAGCGCGCGCGCGAGGTCTGCCCGTGTGGTGTTGGGGAACTCGTCGATGCCGGACGGGGAGAGGAACGTCTTGCAGCCGAGCACGCCCCCTTCTGCGAGACCCACCAGCGCAGACACGTTGTGCGGGACGACGCCGCCCCAGAAACCCACGTCGACGTAGCGCTGCTGCTCGCTTGCCGCGAGCTTGCTTGCGAGCGCCTCCCGGTCGGTGGTCACGGGGATGCAGTTGAGCGGCATGTCGATGAGCGTGGTGACGCCGCCCGCCGCCGCCGCGCGCGTGCCGGTGGTGAAGCCTTCCCAGTCGGTGCGACCCGGCTCGTTGAGGTGCACATGCGTGTCGACCACGCCCGGCGAGACGACGAGCTTGCCCACGTCGACCACATCGTCGAGCCCACTCGCGCCAGACGTGACCTCGGCGATCTGCTCGCCACGAATGATGACGGTGCCGGGCCCCACACCGGCGGGCGTGACTACGCGCGTACTCTTGATCCCTCGCAGCAAGTCAGTCTCCCTTCGTCGGAGCGAGCGCAGCGCCCGTCGCCGACAGTTCGGTCAGCACCTTACGCAGTCTCGGGTCGTGGACGGCGCGCAGGTGCGGGACGTCCGCACCGCGGCGCAGCGCCACCAGCTCGGCCGCGATGCTCACCGCGATCTCCGCCGGCTCGACCGCCGCGAGGGCCAGCCCCACCGGCGCGTACAGCCGATCGAGCCGCGGCAGCGCGCCCGCCTCTCCGCGCCGTCGGACGATGCGCTCGATCAAACGGAACACTTTACGTTTGCTGCCCACCAGCCCGATGTAGCGAGGACGCGCTTGTAACGCGAGCTCGAGCACCTGCTCGTCGAGGGCGTGGTCGTGCGTCGCGATGAGCACCCAGTCACGCTCGCCGAGCGTACAACGCTTGAGCTGTGACGCCGCATCCAGCAGCTCTCTCCGTGCGCTCGCGAAGCGGGCCTCGGTGTTGAGCTCTTCGCGCTCGTCCACCACGATGACCTCGAAGCCGAGCCGCGTCGCGAGCGGCGCGAGCGCCTCGTTGACGTGGCCCGCGCCGTACAACCACAGACGCGGCGTCGCCTCGATGGGCTCGACGAAGATCTCCATCCGCCCGCCGCAGCACATGGCGAGGTCGTGGCCCAGCTCGCGCACCAAGAGCGACGACGGCGCGCCCTCGAGACAGCTCTCGAGCGCATCGCGCACGGCCTGCTCGATCGCCCCGCCTCCCACCGTGCCGAGCGTCGAACCGTCGGCTCGCAACAACATGCGCGCGCCTGCCACCTGGGGCGTCGAGCCAGAGGTGCGCACCACCGTCGCGAGCGCGGCGCGCTGCCCGCTGCCGAGGACCTCCATGAGTGCGCGTACCAGCTGCTCGTGCACCCTCAGAGCCTACGTCATGCCCAGACTCCAAGGCATGTTCGAGCCAAGGCGTCTCGGTTTCTCGCCTGTAGCGAGACCGCGCATGCGCGGCGCGGGGCTACGACAGCAGCGCTGAAGTAGGCGCTTCGTCGTCGCGTCAGCGTGCTGTAGCGCCGGGTGTCACGCCTGTAGCTTCGCAGGCTACCGCAAGCGCAGTTGCCAGCCCCTGCAAGGCCTCGGACCCCGGCAAAGCCGCACGTTTCGCGAGTTCCCATACCAGCAGCAAACTCCGCTTACGACGGCACGAACCCTGCTTTGTTGGGAGCGCGACTCCCCCCTCTCCAACAAAAGGCAAAGCTCGGGAAACCGAGTGGCGCAAAGCCTACGGGACTCCGTGAGTCGGCCGGGCTGTCGAAGGAGTACTCGGTATGATCACGAAGCTTCGAACCACCGTGGTGGCCCTGGGCCTGACTTTGTTTACCGGATGCGCGGCGGAGTCCATCAGCGAGGACGATCCCGCGCTCAACCAGATCCGTCAGGAGGCCGTGGCGAGCAGCAACGGCCTGCGCGCCATCAACGGCCTCCGCTCCATCAACGGACTGATCAGCGCCAACGGGCTCACCACCACCAACGGCCTGCGCACGCGCAACGGTCTGCGTACGCTCAACGGGCTCCGGACCATCAACGGTCTGCGCACGCGCAACGGCCTGGACACCGACTGCACGGGCAAGACCGCGGGGGTCGACTGCACGGGCGAGCCCGACGGCCTGCTCGACAACTCCACGGGCCTGATGTCCAGCGAGGACGGCGTCACCGCCGCGAGCTACCTCATCCGCTGCGCGCTACCCGCCAGCGACTCCCTGCGCATCAAAGACTTCACCGGCGGCCTGGTCGTGCTCAGCGGTGAGCTGGGCCTCGCCCCGAGCTGGAAAGACGGCGAGTGCGACGGCACCTGCCAGGAGCGCATCAGCGCCTGCTTGATGGCCTTCACCAACGGCGACGGCGAGCACGTCAACATCGAGATGGCCGCGCCCTTCGTGCTGGGCACCAGCCACAGCTACCGCTACCAAGAGGCGTCGTTCTACGGAAACATCTTCGTCGACCCGCCCCAGGCGTTTTACTGCGTGGGCAAGGACTTCGCGGAGAACGGCCTGAAAATCACGTTGCTCGAGGAGCGCTCGTGCACGGGCTACAACGAACGCGACGGCAAGTGCCCGTACAAACGTGTCGGCTACTGCGAGAGCGCCTTCTCGCTCAGCCTCTCCGACAACACGCTGCGCGGTGACAAGAAGTGCACGTACGCGGTGGGCAGCGACACCGCCAAGAGCTGCAAGGACAGCAGCGGAAACGTGCTCAGCTTGCTCAGCAGCGGCAAAACCTGGGCGAACCCGATCACCACGTTCCGCCAGTCGAAGAACTAAGCTCTCGACGTACACAACAAAAAGGCCCGCTCGGTGACACGAGCGGGCCTTTTCGTTTCTGGGTCGTACGCAGAGCCTAACCGAACACCGAGCCGGCCTCGCGCGCCTTGAGCGCTGCGCCCGTCGACAGCGGGCCGAGCAACGCCCAGGGCTTGTCCTCGCTGTACTTGAGCGGCGCGCGGCGTGCGGTCAGCACCTCGCAGCCGGACTGCGTGACCACGATCGTGTGCTCGAACTGCGCAGACAAGCTGCGGTCGACGGTGAGCACCGTCCAGTTGTCCTCGAGCACCTCGCACGCGTACTTGCCGAGGTTGATCATGGGCTCGATGGTGAACACCATGCCTGCCTTGACGCGCTTGCCCGCGCCCCGCGTACCGTAGTGCGGGACCTGCGGGGCCGTGTGGAACTGGCGGCCGATGCCGTGCCCCACGTAGTCGCGCACCACCGAGCAGCCTTGGCTCTCGGCGTACTCCTGGATGGCCGCGCCGATGTCACCGAGGCGGGCGTTGTCGCGCACTTCGGCGATGCCCAGCTCGAGCGACCGCCGCGCGACCTCGACCACCTTCTTGGCCTCCGGGCTGACCTCGCCGACGTAGAACGTGGCGCTGGTGTCGCCGTGGAAGCCGTCTTTGGCCGGCAAGAACGAGGTGACGTCGACGTTGATGATGTCGCCCTCGAGCAGCACACGCCCGTTGGGGATGCCGTGGCACACCACCTCGTTGATGCTGGTGCACACGCTCTTGGGGAAGCCGTGGTAGTTGAGCGGCGAGGGCCGGGCGCCGTGCGCGAGGGTGTACTCGTGCACGAGCGTGTTGATGTCGTCGGTGGTCATGCCGGCCCGCAGGTGCTCGCCGACCATCACCAGCGTGTCGGCGGCAAGCGAGCACGCCGCGCGCATCTTCTCCAAATCCCTGGGACTCATGATCTCGATGCGGCTCACGCGGACTCCCTCTGCTTCGCTCTCTGCACACGCGCCCGCGTCCCGAGCGCGCTCGCGTTCGAGAACGTCTAGCACGGGTGCCCGAAAGAAAAAGAACCCGAGCAAGGGGCAACTTGCTCGGGTTGGCCAGACCGTCTCGGGAGTCGAGACGCCAAAAAGAGGGCACTCAGATCGTGACGGGCTAACCGAAGTCGAGCTCTTCTGGATCCCGCTCTTCGTACTGGGAGTCCGAGATGCGCAGCTCCGCGTCCTTCCAGAGGTCGTCGATCGACCAACCAAGCTTCTGGTCGGGTCGGATCTCCTCGCGCTGAAACTCGGCAAAGCTGCGGTAGTTCTTCGGTGCCGACATGGTCCACGACCTCCGTCACGCCTACGGGCACATTGGGTTTCTCGGCTCCCGGGTCCCCCGCCGCGGAGCACGTTGTCTTACATCTGCGCAGAAGCTACCACCGAGCCGATCGGCCACCAAAAAAGCGCGCAGTTGGCGCGTGCGGTCCGCGTATGCGAAGGTCGGCCACCACGAGGGAGCGGCCCCCACATGGCCAGCGTCGTAGCGATCACCAATCAAAAAGGCGGCGTGGGCAAGACCACGACCGCCGTCAATTTGGCAGC
Organism: Pseudomonadota bacterium; assembly: GCA_041179425.1. Lineage (GTDB taxonomy): Bacteria > Myxococcota_A > Polyangia > Polyangiales > DASUME01 > DASUME01. Next base: position 5,602 of record JBEGTL010000321.1, read on the forward strand.
AAGCTTGGCCGTCGCCGAGCAGCGCGTGCTGCTCATCGACATCGACCCGCAGGGCAATGCCACCAGCGGCGTCGGGCTGTCGCCGCGCGCAGTCCAGCCGGGCACGTACGACGTACTGGTCGGGCGCAGCACGGTCAAAGACGCCGCACAGGCAACCGACCTGCCCTTCCTCACCATCTTGCCGTCGAGTGCCGACCTGTCGGCCGTCGAGATCGAGTTCGTCGATCTCGAAGACCGCGCGGTGCGCCTCAAAGACGCCATCGAGTCGGTGCGCGCCGACTACGACTTCATCCTCATCGACTGCCCGCCCTCGCTCGGCTTGCTCACGCTCAATGCGCTGGCGGCCTCGCACAGCGTGCTGGTCCCCATGCAGTGCGAGTACTACGCGCTCGAGGGCATCAGCCACCTGATGAACACCATCGAGCGGGTGCGCAGCGGCCTCAATCCGAGCCTCTACGTGCACGGCGTGTTGCTCACCATGTACGACCCACGCAGCAACCTGGCCAACCAGGTCGCGAGCGAGCTGCGCGAACACTTCCACGTCTACGAGACGGTCATCCCGCGCAACATCCGGCTCGCCGAAGCTCCGTCGCACGGCAAGCCCGTGATCCTCTACGATGCGGGCTCGAAGGGCTCGCAGGGGTACTTGAGCCTCGCTCGCGAGATCCTCGATCGCCTGCCCGAAGCGGCAGCCTGACCGAGTAGGGAGCCATGCAGCAGGATCCAACCAAACGCAGAGCTCTGGGCCGCGGTCTCGACTCGTTGTTGCCGAGCGGGCCGCCCCGCCCCGTGCCCACGAGTCCCGGCACCGGCTCGGCCAGCACGGCCGTGCTCCCCGACAAGCCGCTCCCGCCGCGCGAGACCACCTCGGCGCGCATCGAAGAGCTCACGCCTGGAGCGGGCCAGCCGCGCCACGTGTTCGACGACGAGAAGCTCGAAGAGCTGGCGCAGTCCATCCGCGAGCTTGGCGTGCTCGAGCCCATCCTGGTGCGCAAGAAGCCCGGTGGCGGCTTCGACATCATCGCCGGCGAGCGACGCTGGCGTGCGGCGCAGCGAGCGGGACTGTTCGACGTCCCGGTGGTGGTGCGCGAGCTGACCGACGCGCAGGCGTTCGAGGCGGCGCTGGTCGAGAACATCCAGCGTGCCGACCTCAACCCCATCGAGACGGCACGCGCGTTTCAGCGGCTGCTCGACGAGCACCGGCACACCCAAGAGACGCTCGCCACCCGCGTCGGCAAAGACCGCAGCACGGTCGCCAACGCGCTGCGCCTGCTCAAGCTGCCCAGTGCGGTGCTCGATCTCATCGAGACTGGGCAGCTGACCGAGGGTCACGGCCGCGCGCTGCTCGCGGCCATCGAGCCCAACGCGATGCTCAAGCTCGCGCGCAACGCCGTCGAGAAGGGCTGGAGCGTGCGCGAGACCGAGCGTGCCGCCCGCTTCGTCGGCGAACAAAACAAAAACAAGACGGGCGACAAGCCGGCCGGCAAGAGCGCCAACGTCCGCGACCTCGAGACGCGCCTGGCCAAGTCGCTCGGTGCCAAGGTCCAGGTCGCCGATCGCAATGGCAAGGGCAACATCCAGATCGCCTTCACCAGCTACGACGAGCTCGACCGTCTGCTCGAGAAGTTTTTCACCTGAGCTTCGAGTGCGCCCGCACGTTTCGACTCCGACAGAAGTAAGAACATGTCTGCACAGATCCTCGACGGAAAGATCATCTCCGCGCGCGTGCGCAGCGAAGTCGAAGCGCGCGCCAAAGCGTTCGAGCACAAAGCTGGGCGCAAAGCCGGCCTCGAGGTGGTGTTGGTGGGCGATGACCCCGCTTCACACACCTACGTGGCGAGCAAAGAACGCCAGAGTACGCAGGTAGGTCTACGCGGCGCCGTGCACCGACTCCCGGCGACCGTCAGCCAGCGCGAGCTGCTCGACAAGGTCGCGGCCGTCAGCAGCGACCCTGCCGTGGACGGCCTGTTGGTCCAGCTGCCGCTGCCCAAGGGCCTCGACGCCGAAGCCGTCGTGCACGCCATCGATCCACAAAAAGACGTCGATGGGCTGCACCCGTTCAACGCCGGCCTGTTGGCCACCGGCGGCAAGGGCCTGCGCCCTTGCACCCCCAGCGGCTGCATGCGCATGCTGGCCGAGACGGGCGTCTCATTGACCGGCAAGCGCGCCATCGTGGTGGGTCGCAGCAACCTCGTGGGCAAGCCCATCGCACTGATGCTGCTCGAGCAGAGCTGTACGGTCACCATCGCGCACTCGCGCACACTCGAGCTCGACGAGCGCGTGCGCGAGAGTGACATCGTCATTGCCGCGGTCGGTGTGCCCATGTTGATCAAGGGCGGCTGGATCAAGCCAGGCGCAGTCGTCATCGACGTCGGCATCAACCGCGGCGCCGACAACAAGCTCGTCGGCGACGTCGAGTTCGTGAGTGCACACGAACGTGCGAGCTGGATCACGCCCGTCCCCGGGGGCGTAGGTCTAATGACCGTCGCCATGCTGCTCAGCAACACCATCGACGCGGCAAACCGCAGCGTCTGACGCTCGCCACAGGCGTCGCACAACGCACAGGGCGCTCGGTGTGCTCCTTGCGCGCCGGAAACGCAGCTTGCGGAGGCGGCTCGCGTTTCGATACGATCAGTGCAGTCCAGTGCCCCAGATCTTGATAGCTCACACCGAGCCCGTCACACGCGTCTCGGCGGTGCGCAGTACGCTCCTACAGGGCTCGCTCCAGGGGCTCAAAGAGTTTGGACTCTACGAACGGTGGAGCTCGCTGATCGCACCCGCCGACCGCGACCTGATTGTGGACGCCATCGCCCCCACCTGGCTGCCGGTCGAGGTCGCACTCGCGCACTACGAAGCGTGCGGTCGTATGGAGGTCGACGATGCACAGCAAGCTCAGATCGGCGCCGCGGTCGGGGCACGCGTGCAGGGCACGCTGCTGGCAACCGCCGGCAAGCTGGCACGCAACGTCGGCGTCACGCCCGACGTCGCCGCGCGCTGCTTTGCGCCGCTCTGGTCGCGCCTGTTTCAGGGCGGCAGTCTGCAGATCGAACACGCCGGTCCCAAAGACCTCACCCTCGAGTTTCGCCAGAGCGTGCTGCCACGCTGCGCGTACTTTCGAGGCACGCTGTGCGGCAACGTCCGCTCGTCCGCGCAGCTGCTCGGCGTCAAGGTCGCGTACTGCAAGCAGGTGTCCTACGACCGGGGCAAAGACCGATTGATGGTCAAGCTATCCTGGGTCTGACACTCAGGTCGTCTCGGCGCGCGCGGCCGGCTTCTTGAGTCCGTCCAAGAACAACAGGCCCCAGCCGATGGCGATCCAGATGTCGGCCACGTTGAAGACTGGGTACGAGAACAGCGTGGGGTCCACCTGGATGAAGTCGACCACGAAGCCGTGGCGCACGCGGTCGGCCAAGTTGCCAAG
>JBEGTL010000322.1:0-9020 GCA_041179425.1 Pseudomonadota bacterium
CGTTGCGAGCGGGAACGACCACCGTGACCTTCGGCGCCGTGGTCACCGCGGTGCCGCGCTTGCGCAGCACGTAGAGGCGATAGAGCGAGAGGTTGTTGAGCAGCGGCAGCTTGGCCACGTAGCGGTTGAGCAGGTCTGCCACGACCGGAACCGAGGCTGGCAGGAGCAGGCGGTCCTCGTACTTGACCACCTCGAGACCCGCGATGCTGAACAGGTTCTGCAGGTCGGTCTCGCCCAACCAGTTGCTCGGCGGCGTGGCCAGCCTGAGCCCGGCGCGCTCGCCCAAGCGCAGCGGCGACTCCCACAGGTAGTTGTAGCAAGTGAGGAAGATGCGACCGTGCTCAGCCAGGTGCGCGGACAAGTTCTCGAGCAGCAGCTGGACGTCCGGCACGCTGTGAATCAGGCGGTCCGCGACGATGGCGTCGTACCGTTCGTCGCGATGGAAGGAGAGTGCATCGCCCTCGGCGAACTCGAGGGTGGGGTAGCGCTTGTGCGCCTCCGCAACGGCGGTCGGCGAGTAGTCGATGCCCGTGCGCGAGCGGTTGGGCAGTGCGTTCAACAGGTCGCCCGTGCCGGAGCCCACCTCGAGCACGCGCGCGTCTTTGGGCACGGTGCGCTGAAGCGCCTCGGCGAGGTCGTTGCGCAAGAACCTGCGGGCGAACGGAAAACGCGGCTCGCTGGCCGGTCCACGAAACCAGTGACGCCACTCGCGTTCTTCGGCCTGGGCAGGCGCCCGCGGACGCAACGTGCGAGGGGCCCCGTTGGTGCTGGGGGAAGCGGAGCCGGAATTTGTGGGCGGGAGCGTCATGGTCCTCGTCTTGGCGAATAGAGGGGCGCGTGAACACCCGCCTCAGGGCGCGGCGAACCTATCGCAGGAGCGACGATTGCGCTACATCCGAACCCTGGCAGGGATAGCCCTCGCGGGTGATGCTAGGCTCTGCGCGCCTTATGCCGCAGCTCACCCCCGCACTCCTGGCCCAGCTCAAACAAAATGGGCCCACCGACCCGATCGCCTACTATCGTAAGCCGCTGATTGGGTGGCTCTTTCGTGAGCGCATCAACATGGGCCTGAGGCTCTTGCCAGAGCGCCGGTTTCGGCACGCGCTCGAGGTGGGGTACGGGGCAGGTGCGGTGCTGCTGGCCTGTGCTGATGCCGTGGATTCGTTGTCGGGCATCGACCTCGACGCCGACCCCGCGCCGGTGCACGCGCTGCTGGCCTCGCGCGGGCAGCGGGCGAGCCTGACCAAGGGCAGCGTCTACGAGCTGCCCTACGCGGACAGCAGCTTCGATCTCGTCGTGAGTTACTCGGTGTTCGAGCACTTACACGAGTACGAGCGAGCGCTGCGCGAGGTCGCACGGGTGCTCGAGCCGGGCGGTCTGTTCTTGCTCGGGATGCCCGCCGTCAACAAGGTCATGGAGCTTGGCTTCCGTGCGATCGGCTTCAAGGGCATCGACGACCACCACGTCACGACGCCCAAGGCGGTCGCGGCACAGTTCGCTGCGACGGGCTTTGGTCTGCGCGACGAGCAAACGCTGCGGGTGCCACCACTCAGTCTCTACTTCACCTGGCTGCTCGAGCGGAGCGTCGGATGACGGCCGCCGCACAGAGCGCGGACGGCGCGGTAGAGATCGCCACGGATGCGAGCAAGATCCGGCAAAACGCCTTTTTGCACGAGATCTACCTGGACGTGTACGCGCGCATCCTGCACGAAGCACCGCCCAGCGCCTATCCTCGCCTGCTCGAGATCGGCTCTGGTGGCGGCTTCTTCGCCGAGCTCGCGCCGCACGTGATCACCAGCGACTGTGTGCCCGCGCAAGGGGTAGAGCGCGTGGTCGACGCGTGCCAGCTGAGCGCGTCGTTCGAGCCCAACACGCTCGACGCCATCACCATGTTCAACGTGTTCCACCACCTGCCGGACGTGACGGGGTTTTTGCGAGGCGCCTCCGAGGTGCTGAGGCCGGGCGGCCGCATCGTCATGGTCGAGCCGTGGTTTACGGCGCTAGGGCAGTGGTTTTATCGCGCGCTGCACCACGAACCTTACTCTCCAGATCCCGAACACTGGCAGGTGATCGGAGAAGGGCGCCTGGCCGGCGCCAACTCCCGGCTGCCCACCAGCGTCTTTCGCGACAGCGACGCGCGCTTCGCGCGGGAGTTCCCCGCGCTGCGCATCGTCCGCCGTCAGCCCTTTCACAAGTGGCCTTATCTCTTGAGCGGCGGGCTCCGCCTCAATACGCGTGTGCCGCGACGCTTGGCGCGCGCCGTGTTGCAGCTCGACAAGGCCGTCACGCAGGGGGACGAGAGTACGGGCATCTTTGCGCTGATCGTGGTCGAAAAGAACGGCGCCCGATAGGCAGCGGCTACCGCCAGCGCGTTTTCGTCAGCGGATCTCGATCGAGCCGAGATGGAGCAACGTTCGTCGCGCGACGCGCAGCCTCAGGTAGCGCGCTTGGCTCTCCGGAAACCACTCTGTCCAGGTGTAGAAGCGCTGTTCGCGGCGCGCTACCTCGGTCCATTGTTTGGCATCGTCGCTCAGCTCGACCACCAGCGGCACTGCGTAGTCTTGGCAGCAGTTCAGGCGATTGTTGACCGAGACACCGCGGACCGCGCGTGGCGCGCCAAGGTCGAACTCGATCCAGGGCGAGTCTTCGATCAGCGTCTGGAAGAACACGTTGGGGCCGCCCTCGGGTGGCAAAAAGCCGCGGCCGCTGGCCTCGAAGCCGAGCTCGGTCGTGCTCACACGCCAGCTCGCGCTCGGCGCCAGATCGGGGCGCAGGTAGCGGCTCGCTTGTTGCGCTCCGTAGCGCGCAGAGACCAGCGCGAGGACGAACCCGACGATCGACCCGAGGAGCCGTCCGTAGCGCTGGCCCAAGAGCCGTGGCACCAGCGCGTTGCGTGCGTCGAGCGTGCGCAGCAGCGCGTCGACGAAGCTCTGTGCCTGTACCAACTCCGCTTCACGTTCCTGCTCAGACAGCGTGCTCGCCTGCTCGAAACTACGCGAGAGCGCTGCCTGTGCTGCGGCCAACGTCTCCGTGCTGCCGGCCGCCTCGAGCAGACGCTCAGCGGGAGCCTCGGCAAAGGCTCGCGTCAGCTCGTCTGTCGCGGTGTGCGTGCTGGCGTCGGCGTCGTGCCGCTTGGCTCGTGTAGCCGGTTCGCTGCCTGTCGCGTGCGCCACGAGCGCCCGCAGCGCCCAATAGGCGGCCTCGCCGTAGAGTCTCAGCGCTGCTGTGGCCGCGGCCGAGGGCGCAAGAGACGCCGTCCCGCCTCCGGTTGGGACGAGCGAGTCAGAACGTGCCGCTTCGAGCAGGGTAGCGCCGGCGTTGGCCGCTTCGCGTGCGCGCTCGACGAGTGAGCGTGCGGGCTCGATCAATGGCGGAGCCGCACGCGCACGCGCCAACGCCTCGCGTCGCAGCAGCCACTCACGGAAGCGCGTAAGCGAGCCGGCCGAGCCGGGCGTGCCGTGGCGGGGTGGAGGGTCGAAGGTGTCGATCATCGCGCAGCGCGCGACTATACCGATCCGGCGCGGAGGGGGCACACGGATCGTCTCGATTCCACGCTGCACGCGTTGCCCTCGAGCGTGCGACCGAAGAATAAGCCGCTCACCGCGCTTGACCCTGCCTGGGGTCCTTGTCTATCTCAGCGGGCGCGCTGAGTGCTCGCGCGAGAAAGAGTACGCACAGGATGCTGGGTTGGATCGTCTGGTGGGTCGAGAGCACGCTGTGTGTCGTCGCGGGGTATGCAGCTGCTTCTGCCATCTACCCAGATCGCGGTGTGTTCGAACGCCTCCTCGCCGGCGGTCTCATCACGAGCGCGCTGATCATCGTCTCGATCACGGGCTGTGGCGTTCTCTCGGTGCTCGAACCCGTCACGCTCGCGCTGGTGGCAACGGGTCTCTCCGGCGTGTTGCTCTACGCCAGCGCGCGCAGGCTGAGCGGTGCGCGCGCGCTGTGGACCAGCATCAGCACGTCCCTCAGAAGCGCGCCCATGCGCTTCGTGCGCGACACCATCGCCCAGCGTGAGGTCGCCGTGCTCGTGCTGATCCCCGCCGCGATCGCCGCCGGCATCTGCGCGCAGATGGTCTGGTACATGCGCTCGTGGACCTGGGATCCGATCTGGTACCACGACCCCAAGATCTACATCGCGATCCAGGAGCAGTCGCTCCGTTGGTTCGACACGCCCAACGCTTGGACCCAGGGCAACCCCCAAAACGGCGAGCTGTTCGGCCTGTGGAACTGCATCTTCCAGCGCGACAACCGGCTCGATGACAGCTCGCAGCTGCCCTTCTTGCTGCTCGGCGCCCTCGTCATCGCGGCGTGGGCGCGACGCGTGGGAGCGAGCCGCCCGCTCAGCGTGGCCGTCGGTGCGACCTGGGTCGCGCTGCCGCCCGTCTTTCTGCAAGCGCACTCGACGCACGTCGACGTCATCTGGAGCACGTTCTTCGCGGCGGCCGTCTTCTTTTTGCTCTCGTGGCCAACGCGCCGCGATCGCTGGCTCGGATTCACGGCCTGGGGGCTGTTCTTGGGCTCCAAGTACACCGGGCTGTTTCACCTGGGCCTGCTCTCGCCGCTGATCTTCGCGCGCCTGGTCTACGAGGTCTGGCAACAGCCGCGTGACCGACGTCTCTCGCGCGGCCTCGACATCGCAGCTTCGTTTCTGTGGGTGCTGATGCTCGGCGGGCACAAGTACATCCAAAACGCTCTCAACGCGGGCAATCCGATGTGGCCGTTCGTCCTGCGCGTCAAGACGCTCGGCCTCGAGTTTCCCGGCATCGCCGACCCGAGCACGGCCTACGGAGCGAGCGAGGGAGAGAGCGCCGCGTTCTTTGGTGCACCCAACGCCTTCACGCACATGCTCACCACCTGGCTCAACGGCGACCCGTTCTTCAGTCCAGACGTGGGCGAGGGCGGCTTTGGACCCGTGTTTCGTTGGTTGTTGGTTCCCTGCGTGATCGCCGTGGCCTTCGACGTATTGCGCGGGCGCCACTGGAAACGCTCGGCGCTGGTGATCGTGCTGTTCGTGCAGGCGGTGCAGGTACCGTACGCGCAGCTCCCTCGCTTCGTGTTGGCCGCGGCCAGCGCAGCGCTGGTGGCGTTTGCACTGGTACACAGCCAGACGCGCTCGCGCGGCGTGCGCACGTTGCTCTCCGTCGCCCTGGTCGCGCTCACCTGGCTTGGTTATCGCGAAGCTTATCGCGGCTTCATCGTCTACCCGCGCTACGCGGCGGAGAGCCGTGCAGTCGACCCGGTCACGCGCGCGGCGATGCAGATCGACACCTTTTTGTGGCCACGAAAGTGGGCGCTCTTGCGTGAGCAGGAGCTCAACACAGGCGACGTCTTGGCCTACGACGAGAGCGTGCACTTCCTCGGCGAGCTGTGGAACCACGACCTCGACGCGCGGGTGGTCTACGTGTCCAGCACGGGCACGCCGGAGGCGTACATGGCGCGCCTACGCGAGCTACACGCCAAGTGGGTAGGCATAAAGGCCGGTAGCGCGCACGAGACAGCGCTGCAGGCCGCCGGGGCCGAGTTCCTGTTTCAGACGCCAGACTCGACCATGATGATGTATCGGATGCCGAAGGGCGGCTGAGCTACCACCAGAGCCCAAACGCGATGCCCCAGTTGAAATACCTGGGCGCCAGGTCGACGGTGGCGGTACCGCGCGCCGACCATCGCCAAAAGTCGAACAGCCGCACGTCGAAGCCCGTGGTGGCGTGCGGGCGGTAGTACGAGCGTGCAAAACGGCTCGGCTCCAGGTAGGTGCCGCCGCGTACTTTCACGCGATCGGGCCACACCTCGCTCTCGACGCCTAGCCGCACGCCGTACGAGATGCGCTGGCCCGAGCGCTCGGGCGACTGGTTCAGAAAGGCGTCGATGCCGTGCGCGTTGGCGCTCTTGCCGTAGGCGATCACGTCGCTTGCCAGCAGCACGTACTTACGTGGTTGGTGGCGGCGAAACCGCCGCTCTGCCTCGCGGTAGTTGGCCATGGCGACGTCGAGCGCCTTGTCGGGATCTTCAGGCAGAGACTCGTAGGGAGCCTCGTGGTAGCGCTCAGGCATCTGGTAGCTGCCGTCGGCGACCTGTGCGGCGAGCTCCTTGCGCATCTGGCGGGTGTTGCGCCACGGCGTGTTGGTGCGCCGCTCGCCGAACTGGTAGGCGAGCCCGAACGTGAGCTCCCAGGGCACGTGGATGTCCGAGGGCAGCACCAAACCCTGCGCGCGCCGCACGCCGTCTTCGTCGGTGACTTTCTTTTTGGCGTCGAGCTTTCCGCTGGCCGACGTGCGACCGACGAAGCCCAGGCGGTACCGTTTGCCGGCAGGTCGCACCAGCACGCCGAACTCGGCGCCAAAGGCGGTGTAGCCGGTGGGATCTTTGTTCACCCGAAATGGCGTGACGGGCGAGGTGAGCGGGTCCCCACCGCCGCTGCTACCGGCGACCGCAAACTTGTAGACCGACAGCGTCACGCCCGCGACCAGCCCCCCGTTGAGAAACGAGTAGCCCGCGCCGGTGCGCCAGGTGTCGAGGACCACGTCGAAGCTGCGCTTGTCGTCGGCTTTCAGGTTGTAGCGGCGCTGCAGCCAAGTGAGACCGGCGCCCAGGTAGCTGGTCTGTAGACGCGTGCCGAGCGTGAGCTGATAGGTGCTGCTGTTGCCGCTGCTGCGCGCGCCGTTGTTGTCGAAGTCGTTGTTGGTGAACACGCCGCTCAGCGCGAGTCCGCCGGTGATGTCGAAGGCAAACCAGTCGATCTCTTTTTCGTAGCGCTCGGCGTAGCCGGCCGGGTTGAACACGGCGCCGTCGATGCCGGTCGCGATCGCCGTGTGCGCGCCGCCCATGCCCACGATGCGACCACCGCCCAGGACGGGGCTGGTGAAGAGGTCGAGGGAGTAGTTGTTCTTGGTGAACTTGGGTGCCTGGGCCGAGGCGCGGCCCCCAAAGGCCAGCGTGCACAACGCGACACAACACAGGACCAGGACAAAGGTCGTCGAGGTCCTGAGCGCGAAAAAAAAGTGCGCGAGCGAACGCGTCACACTCACGATGGCTGAAGACGACCCGCGAGCTCGCGACCCAGGGCATCGGCCGCGTCGATCTCGAGCGCTTGTTCGAGCGCGTGCGGATCGGTGATGGGTCGCGGCGGGCACGCCACGCGCAGCGCGAGCGTGCGGCGAGCCGCCTCTTCGAGGCGTGCCTTGAAGGAGGGGTCGCGCGACGCTCGCTCGGCCAGGGCCACGCGGGCCCGCTCTACCCAGTCCAGTCGCGAGCACACGAGCAAGGTGTCGCACCCGGCCTCGATGGCAAGGCACGCCGAGGCTTCGACGCCGTAGTGGTCTGCGACGGCTTTCATCTCGAGGTCGTCGCTGATGATGGCCCCTTCGTAACCGAGCTCGCCGCGCAGGAGGTCGGTGATGACCTCGCGGGCGAGGGTGGCGGGGGTGCCCTTGCGCAGCGCATCGAACACCACGTGGGCGGTCATCAGGGCGGGTAGCCGGGCGCGCGCGACGCGGAAGGGCGGTAATTCGATGCGATCGAGGCGTGCGCGATCGTGGGGGAGCCGGGGGAGCGCGAGGTGCGAGTCGAGGTCGGTATCGCCGTGGCCGGGGAAATGTTTGCCGCAGGCGAGGATGCCGGCGGCCTCGAGCCCGCGAGCAAACGCGTAGGCCTGCTCGATCACTTGTTCGGGTGTGGAGCCGAACGATCGGTCGCCGATGACAGGGTTGTCCGGGTTGGTGTCGACATCGAGAACAGGCGCGAAATCCATGGTGAACCCGAGCGCACGGAGCTGCCTGCCGAGGAGCTTGGCGCAGCGCTCGGTGAGGGCCGGGTCGCGGAGGCTGGAGAGGGCCCGCATGGGGGGTAGCTTGAGCACCGGGGCACCCAGGCGAGCCACCCGACCACCCTCCTGGTCGACGGCGACCAGGAGCGGAGTATGCTCGGGTGCCGTGTCGGCGATCCGGGCGATCAACGACGCAATCTGGTGCATCGTCCCGAGATTTCGCTTAAATAAGATTATGCCGGCGAGCTCGCCCCGCTGACTTGAACGGAGCAGCTCGTCGGGAGCATCCGTGCCTGCGAATCCGGCGACCAAGACCTGCCCGGCGAGCGCGCGCGTTTCTGCTGTAGACATGCCGGCTGAGCTTACGAATTTCGACTCGGAACGGCGCGTAATCGACAGGTCAAAAGGTAGATTTCGGCTGATTACCGTGGATTCGACTGTTCCTTCGCAAAGCATCCTCAGACCTTCCGAGCGTCCGTCTCGTCGCAAGGTGCCCGAGCCGATGCGCTACACAGGTCTCATCGCCCGCGAACGCGTGGATGCCGATGCCGCGAAGGTCGTCAAACGCCTCACGCGCAGCGGACACCTCGCCTACCTCGTGGGCGGCGGCGTACGAGACCTGCTCCTTGGGCAAAAACCCAAAGATTTCGACATTGCCACCAGCGCTCGGCCGCACGAGGTCAGGGCGCTGTTTCGCAACTGTCGGGTGATCGGCCGGCGCTTCCGGCTCGCCCACGTGCTGTTCGGCGGCGGAAAGATCATCGAGGTGGCGACGTTCCGGCGCGATCCGCGCGACGACGACGCCCCGCTGATCGACGAGCTCAACGACGACAACGGCATGCGGCTCGTGCCGCAGCGCCGGCACGTAGACGAGCAGGCCGACCTGCTCATCCGGCACGACAACGCGTTTGGCGAGCCGCACGAAGACGCGTTGCGCCGCGACTTCACCATCAACGGCCTGTTCTACGACATCGAGCGCGACGAGGTCATCGACTACGTCGGCGGCGTGCCCGACGTGCGCGCGCGCACGGTTCGCACCATCGGCGACCCGGCCATTCGGTTTCGCGAAGACCCCATCCGCATCCTGCGCGCGGTGAAGTTCTGTGCGCGTCTCGATCTGGGCATCGACCCCGAGCTCTACGACGCGATGATCGATCAGCGTCAGACCGTGAGCCGCGCCTCGCCCCCGCGCACGTTCGAGGAGATCTTGCGGCTGCTCCGTGGCGGGGCCGCCCAAAAGGCGTTTTACCTGCTC
>JBEGTL010000323.1:0-9011 GCA_041179425.1 Pseudomonadota bacterium
TTGGGCATGCGGGCGGGTCCGGGAGCTCTTGATTGGTGTGGTAACCGCAAGATCTCTCAGATCCCCCGCTCTTTCATCCACTTTGTTCATCAAAAACGTGGATCTGGGCTGAGCTGCACCCCGTCGTTTTCGGTCTCCGTGTCTGCGACCTTGCCTGCGTCTTTTTTTGTGCCCGCATCGCGGCGCGACGTGTTGTCGCCAGTGGTCTGCTTGCCGCCACTCTTGCCCGCGTCCTTGCGCACTTCGTCGCGGTCGTCGGTATTGGGAGCAGGCGCGGGGTCCTCCCCGCAAGAGATCACAAGCAGCGCCTGAGCGAGCGCAAAAGCTAAAGTCCGAGACGTCAACGCGCGTTTTATCGAAGCACCCCTGTGCACACTAGAGTGGGGTTCGTGGCTCACCATTACGTTGAATTCAAGCTCGCGGGGCAGCTCTACCCAGCGTGCCTCGCCGAAACGAAACAAGTACCGTCGCGCGGTAGATCGGACTGACTGAGTCTGCCTCTCGAACCTTACTTGTTGGACGGTTCGGTGCATCGCGCGCAGGCTCGGGTGCTTCGGCTTCGAAGGTGCGTGCGACCCACGCGGAGGACGTCGGAGATGAACCGTGCAGTAGCGAAGCAAGCGACCGATCTTCGCTCGCGCGCCCAAGGTGGAGCGTCGACGCGCAGACTGAGTCCACTCGTGACGGGGCTCGCGATCTTTGCGATCGGCTTTGCGGCGAGCCTCGCGGGCGACGCGTGTCACGTCACGTCGGGCACCACCACGTACCTCTGGAAGGGTGTGCCGACCCTGTGGCAGAGCGGGCTCTGGTTTCCGTTTCTCGTCGGGGCCGCGGTGCTCGGCGCCGCGCGCTCGGGCATTCGGGCGGGCTTACCCAAACGATCGCGACGACGTCTCGATGTGGTGACGGGCATCGCAGCGGTGCTTGCGCTGTACGTACTCACCGCGACCATGCGTGGTCAGCCCGTGACGGTAGCCGTCGTGCTGTGCGGTGCGGCCGCGGTCGTGATCTGGGCGTGGTGGGATCCTTCGTTGGGTGCGCTCTGCATCGCGCTCGCGGCGGCGGTGCTGGGGCCGCTGGCCGAGATCGGAGTCATGGCGGTAGGCGCAGCGCGCTACGCGAGCGACTCGTCTTCCCTCGGCGGCGTGGCTCCGTGGCTGCCGTGCCTCTACTTCGCGGCCGGAGCCGTCGCCTCTGGGCTGTGGCGCGTGATCGCGTGCGACGACCCTGCGCTAGCTGACCCATCTGCGGGCTGATCCACCGGACCTCCGCGTTTTTGCAGAGCGACGCGCGCGTCTGCGTTAAGCTTGTGTTGTGTCGGTCGCTCGCCGCTTGTCCACTCGCTTGCGCTCCCTGGTCTTGGTCGCTCTCACGTCCGTGCCCCTGCTCGTGCTGGCTTGGGTCGGCGCGCCTTCGCTCGGCGCCGCCGCCGAGTCCGTGAGCTTTGGCCCGCACGACGTGCACAGTGCTTTTCACGTCGAAAAGAGCGAGAACAAGAACGAAGTCCACTACGCCGTGCGCGTCGATGCCGCCTGCCGACCGCAGGGCAAGACGCCCGTGTTCGGCTACTGGCGTCGGCTCAAGAAGGGGGTCCGGGTCGACGAGCCACTGACTGGCCCCGGCGTGCGTGTGTACGGCGCGTCTGGTGAGCAGACGGTGACCACCACCCCGAGCGGGGGGCGGGTAACCATGTACGTCAAGGCACTCAAGCGGCTGCTCGTCGACATCCAGATCGACAAGAGCAAGACGGGCTGCGTGGCGGTGCCGCACGTCAAGCTCAAGGGCGAGCAGGCACGCCTCTCTTTTGCGTTTCTGCAGCTGGGTCGCTTCGGGCTCACCGTCAAGTACGTCGACGTGTGGGGCTTTCGTGAGCGGGACAATCTCAAAGTGACCGAGCAGTTTCGCTGAGCGTGGGGCCGCTGCGTGCAAGGGTCTGAGTCGGTCGTGCCGTCCTCCGCCAGCGCTGGCGCAAAGCCGCCGCCTGCGGACGCTCGACGTGCGCTCGGCTGGTTCTTCGGCAGTGCGCTGACGAGTGCCGCGCTGGTCTGGGGCATCGGGCTCGTCGCGCCGGCGCTCTCCATCGCGCCCCAGTCGGCCTTCATTTTGGCGTACGCAGCAGTGACCGCCGAGATCCTCGCACTCTCGTGGTCTGCGCCGCGCCTGACGCCGGTTCCCACCGCACTCCTCTGTGCCCTCGCGGTGGGCGCCTTGGTTGTGCTGGCGCCGTTGGCCGTGAGCCCTGTCACCGCGGCACTCCTCACGCTGTCTCTGGGCTGCCTGGCTGCGCTCTTGGGCGCGGCGCTGGGCGCGCGCATCGAGAAACCCGGACAGCTGGCGGCGGTGGCCCTGGTCAGTGCGATCGCCGACCTGTGGAGCGTGTTCGACCCGAGCGCTCCGTCCGCGCGTTTCGCCGAGCAGGCCATCGCGCAGCCCGACCGGCTCGCGCTGTTCGCGCTGCCTTTTCCGCTGCTCGGCACGCCGCTCATCCCCGCGGTGATCGGGGCTGGCGACGTGGTGTTTGCGGCGCTCTACGTGGCGGCCTTTCGTGCGCACGCGCTCTCCGTCAAGCGTGTGCTGCTCGCTCTCTCGGCTGGCTTCGCTCTCGGCCTTTTGGGGCTCTTGGTGACCCTCGAGCCACTGCCGCTGCTTCCCCTGCTGGGGGCGGCGGTGGTCCTGACCGATCCGGCCGCTCGCTCGCTTACCAGACGCGAGTGGCGTACCGTGATCGGGGTCTGTGCAGCGCTGGTCGTCGCGATCGCGCTGCGCCTGTCGAGGTGAGCCGGTGTCGACGCACGCGCAGAGGATCGAACGTATCGCCCGGCTGGTCGCCCAGCCGTCGGTCAGCAGCAGCGCACCGGGGCTCGACCAGAGTAACCGTGGCGCCATCGACGCACTGGCCGAGATGCTCGACGACGTGGGCTTCAAGGTCGAAGTCTTGCCGCTGCCCAACGCGCCCACCAAGGCCAACCTGATCGCCACCTTGGGCAAGGGCCCCGGGGGGCTCGTGCTGGCCGGGCACAGCGACACCGTGCCCTTCGATCAGGCGTTGTGGACCAGCGATCCGTTCTCGCTCGAGGCGCGCGACGGCAGGCTGCACGGGCTCGGCGCCGCGGACATGAAGGCGTTCTTGGCGCTGGCAGTGGAGGCGGGGGAGGGCATCGACCCGGATAGCCTGCGCGCACCGCTGATCGTGCTGGCCACGGCCGACGAGGAGACGAGCATGGACGGCGCACGCGCGCTGGTCGCGATGCAGCGGCCCAAGGCCCGCCACGCCATCGTGGGCGAGCCCACCGACCTGCTGCCCGTGCGCGCGCACAAGGGCATGATGATGGAGCAGCTGCGCGTGATCGGTCGCTCGGGCCACTCGAGCGATCCGCGGCTCGGCAACAGTGCGCTCGACGGCATGGCGCGCGTCTTGGGCGCGCTGATCGCGCTGCGCGAAGAGCTCGCCGCACGCTTCCGCAACGACTCGTTCAGCGTGCCTACGCCCACGCTCAACCTGGGTCGGATCCGTGGTGGCGACAGCGCCAACCGCATCTGCGGCGAGGTCGAGCTCGACATCGACGTGCGCTTGTTGCCGGGCATGGAGCTGCAGTGGGTCAGGTCCGAGATCGAGAAGCGCGCCGAGCATGCATTGGCGGGCACCGGGCTCACGCTCGAGCACAAGACGCTGTTCGAGGGCGCGCCCGCCTTCGAGCTCAAGGGGCACTCCCAGCTGCTCGACGTGGTCGAAGAGCTGACCGGGGAGGGTGCCGCGACGGTGGCCTTCGGCACCGAGGCTCCTTACTTCGCGGCGCTCGGCATGCAGACCGTGGTGCTGGGTCCGGGCGGCATCGACCAGGCGCACCGTCCCGACGAGTTCGTGCGTGAAGACCGGCTCGAGCCCACCGTGAAGATGCTGAAAGCAGTCGTCGACCGCTTGTGCAAAACTCCGGCGCCATGACGGTCACGAGCAGCACCGACCCGAAAAAACCCGAAGAAAAGCCGGTAGAGGCCAAGAGCGCCGAAGAAAAGCCGCTCGACGAGAAGAGCTTCGTCGACTGGTTTCGCCACTGCGCGCCGTACATCCACGCGCACCGTGGCCGCACGTTCGTGGTCGCGTTCGGGGGCGAGGCGGTGGCAGACGCCGAGTTCCATCGCACGGTGGGCGACCTCGCGTTGTTGTCGAGTCTGGGCGTGCGCCTGGTGGTGGTGCACGGCACGAGGCCGCAGATCGAAGACCGGCTACGTGAGGCCGGACTCGAGAGCGAGTTCCACGACGGTCTGCGCATCACGCGGGCCGAGGCGCTGCCGTGCGTCAAAGAGGCGGTCGGCGTCACGCGCGTGGAGATCGAGAGCAAGCTGAGCATGAGCCAGCCCGACTCCCCCATGTCGGGTGCGCGGCTGCGCGTGGCCACCGGCAACTTCGTGATGGCGCGCCCGCTCGGCGTCCGCAACGGCGTCGACTACTGGTACACCGGCGAGGTGCGCCGCGTCGACGTCGAGGCCATCAAACAGCGGCTCGACAGCGGCGCCTTGGTGCTGATCTCCAACCTCGGTTATTCGTGGACCGGCGACGTGTTCAACCTGGGCGTGCATGACGTCGCGGGCAGCGTCGCCGAGGCCCTCGGTGCCGACAAGCTGGTCTGTCTCACCGAGGGCGCAGGCGTCGTCGACCGAGAAGGCAAGCTCGTACGCGAGCTGTCGCCGTCGGCGGTCGATGGACTGTGCGCCGACAACGACGAGCTGCTCCTCGACGTGCGACGCTGGCTGCAAGCGTCGGCGCGCGCGTGCCTCGGTGGCGTGCGACGTGCGCATCTGTTGAGCCGCACCGTCGAGGGCGTGTTGCTGCAAGAGCTGTACACCCGAGACGGCATCGGCACGTTGGTCGCCGTCGAGGCCTTCGAGGGCATGCGCAAGGCGAGCTCACGCGACCTGCCCGGTATCCTCGCGCTGATCCGCCCGCTCGAAAAAGAGGGCGTGCTGGTGCCGCGCTCGCGCGAGCGCCTCGAAACCGAGCTCGACCACTACATGGTGCTCGAGCGAGACGGCATGGTCGTCGCGTGCGTGGCGCTGTACCCGTTCGAGCAGGGCAGTGTCGGAGAAGTGTCGTGCTTCGCGGTGCACCCGGACTACCGCAAGGGCGGGCAGGGGGAGCGTCTGCTCAGCTTCGTCGAGGCGCGTGCGCACGAGCTGGGGATGCACCGTATCTTTTTGCTCACGACGCACACGGGGCACTGGTTTCAGGAGCGGGGGTACGAGCCCTCACAACCCGACGCGTTGCCGCCCGACCGCCGCGCGACCTACAACCCCCAGCGCGGCTCCAAGGTCCTGGTAAAGCCCCTGGGTAACGAGCCTCCCGCGCGATAACTGCCGATCTGCTGGCTCGCCCCTTCGAAAGTGCTACGGCCAACCGCTAGTTCTTGTAGGAATCGAGAGAGTGTAGATGGCTGAGCAGGTCCACGAGTCGAAGCCAACCGGTGATGACGCGGAGCGCGATGACATCGTCGTCGAGGAAGAAAAAGTCCTCACGCGCGTGCAAAAGCACCTGCAAAATCGCGAGCGCCGCGGCACCACGCCACTCATCGACTACGACAAAGAGCTGCTCTCTCTGCGCGACGCCATCAACGAAGCACGGCTCGAGGACATCCCGCCGCTGCTCGAGGAGATGGAGCGTTTGCAGGGCGTCGCGGCGCGCCGCGCAGAGGTCACCGAGTCGCACATCGATCCCAACTCGCCCTACTTCGGACGGCTGGTGCTGCGCGAGGGTGAACAACGCCGCGAGATCTTGATCGGGCGCGGCACCTACCTCGACTCGCGCACCGGCGTGCGCATCGTCGACTGGCGCGACGCACCAGTGAGCCGCCTCTACTACCGCTACGAAGAAGGCGACGACTACGACGAGGAGTTCGGCGGACGCGAGGTCACGGGCGAGGTGGTGACGCGTCGCTCGCTCGCCATCAGCGAGGGCAACCTGCGCCGCATCGGCTGCCCGCAAGGCATCTTCGTCAAGAGCTACGAGGGCACCTGGCTGCGTGCCGACGACAGCGCGCGTCTACACGGCGGACAGGGCGTCGCGCCGCGTCCCGAGCACCACCGTGCACCGGTCGGGCGCCTCGGCGTGGGCGGCGACGGCGAGCGTCGCACCGACAAGTTTTTGCCCGAGATCGCGGCCATGATCGATCCGCGGCAGTTCGAGCTGATCACACGGCCGAGCTCGGGTCTGGTGGTCATCCAAGGCGGTGCCGGTAGTGGTAAGACCACGATTGGCCTGCACCGTCTGGCTTACCTCGCCTACCAGGAGCCCAAGCGGTTTCGGCGCGATCGTATGCTCGTGGTGGTCTTCAACAAGGCCCTCGCTCGCTACATCTCCAAGGTGCTCCCCGCGCTCGGCGTCGAGGGCGTGCCGGTGGTCATCTACGAAGAGTGGGTCACCAAGCTGCGCCGCGATCACTTCCCCATCCTGCCCAAAGAAGTCGCCGACGAGACGCCGCTGACGGTGTCGCGCATCAAAAAGCACCCGGCGATGCTCGAGCTCATCAACCGCCGCGTGGCAGAGATCGCGCAGCGCGTGCTGAGCACGTTGTTGTCGGCCGCTCCCGTGCCCGCCGACCAAGAGCTGCTCAAGCGCGCCTGGAAAGAGACCGAAAAACACGCGCTGTCGGTGCGACTCGAGATGTTGTCGCGCTGGACCAGCAACGAAAAGACACTCGCCTCGCCCGTGCGCCGCGCGATCCAGGGCGCGGTCGGTCGCCACGCCCGCGCGGTTGCCGACGTGCTCTCGGTCTGGAGCGAGATGCTCACCGACCTTACTTTTTTGCGCAAGGTGTTCGGCGAGCACGCGAGCGACATCAGCGACAGCGAGCTGACCGAAGCCCACGCGTGGTGCGTGCGGCGCTGCCCGCAGGTCGCGTCCGAGTGGGACGACCACCTCGAAGAGGGCACACGTCCCGAGCAGAGCGACGCCGAAGAAGCGCCGCGCGACCCCCGCAAGACGAGCGAAAACGACTCGCCCGGCGACGGCGGCGACGGGCTCGAGCTGCCTTCGGGGCTGCGTCCGGGCAGCGAGCCGAGCGTCGACGCGGGCAACGACGACGACGACGAGCTCACCAGCAACGAGCTGCCCACGCTGATCGATCACGAGGACGAGACGCTGCTCTTGTTGCTCCACCAACGCCTGCGCGGTCCGCTGATGACGCACAAGCAGCGCGAGGTGATCGAGTTCGAGCACATCCTCGTGGACGAGGCGCAAGACCTGAGTCCGGTCGAGCTGAGCGTCGTGCTCAG
This sequence comes from Pseudomonadota bacterium, assembly GCA_041179425.1. Lineage (GTDB taxonomy): Bacteria > Myxococcota_A > Polyangia > Polyangiales > DASUME01 > DASUME01. Next base: position 7,267 of record JBEGTL010000323.1, read on the forward strand.
CGTCACCACCCCGGCGCGCTCCATCACGCTCGCAGGAGACGTGGCGCAGCGGCTGCACATGGACAACGGCTTCACGGGCTGGAGCGACGTGCTCGCGCAGCTAGGGCTGTCGCACGTGGAGATCGAGCCGCTCAAACTCAGCTACCGCTCCACGTTCGAGATCATCCAGTACGCACACGAGGTGCTCGGTCCGCTCGCTCCGTCCGAGATGGGCAAGGCCACACGCAGCGGCGCGCCCGTCGAGCTGTTTCGTTTTGCGCACAGCGGCGACGCGGTCGGCTTCTTGGCCGAGGCGCTACGCGACCTGGCGCGCGGTGAGCCTCGCGCTTCGATCGCGGTGGTCGCTCGCTACGCCGAGCAGGCCGACCTGTACTTCAAGGGCTTGGTCAACGCCGAGGTGCCCAACGTGCGCCGCGTCGCCGATCAAGACTTCCCGTTCAAGCCCGGCGTCGATGTCACCGACGTCCGCCAGGTGAAGGGTCTCGAGTTCGACTACGTGATCCTGCTCGAAGCCAACAGCGCCACCTATCCCACCAGCGAAGAGGCGCGTCACCTCATGCACATCGCTGCCACGCGCGCGGCGCACCAGCTCTGGCTGACGTGCACCGCGGAGCCCTCGTTGCTCATCCCGCAGTTGCTGCGTAAGCGCGGGTACTGAGCGTGCACGCGTGAGTATCCAGACCCAGCTCTCGCTGGCCCTCGACAAGCGCCGCGCGCTCGGTCTGCCCAACGCCTCTACCAACGCGTACCGTCTGGTGCACGGCGAGGGTGACGGCATCGAAGGGCTGACCGTCGACGTCTACGACCGCCACCTGGTCGCGAGCGTGTACAGCGACGACTACGGCGAGCGCGAGCAGGCCTTCATCGCGGACTTGGCCAGGCTGGACTTCGCGGGCGTGTACCTCAAGCATCGTCCGCGCCAGGCCAACGAGCTCGCCGAGACCGAGCGCCGTGAGCGTGCGCCCGAACAGGCGGTGGTGGGCACGTCGGCGCCCGCGAGCTTGGTGGTGATGGAGAACGGCGTGCCCTTCGAGGTACGGCTCGGGGACGGGCTCAGCACGGGCCTGTTCCTCGATCAGCGCGACAACCGCGCGCGCGTCATGGCGCTCGCGCCGGGCAAGAGCGTGCTCAACCTATTCGCGTACACCTGCGGTTTTGGCGCGGTAGCGGCCGCGTCGGCTGCGGCCCATACGGTCAACATCGACGTCTCGCGCAACGCGCTCGAGCGCGGCCGCCGCAATTATGAGCTGACCGGAAATGCGAGCGACGCGCACACTTTTTTGGCGCGCGACGTGTTCGAGACGCTGCCCAAGCTAGCCAAGCGCGAGCAGCGGTTCGACGTGGTCATCTTGGATCCGCCCAGCTACGCGTCCACGCGCCGAGGACGTTTTAGCGTGGAGCGCGACTATCCTGAGCTCGCGACGATCGCGATTCGGCTGGTTGCCGAGGGGGGCTCGTTGTTGGCCTGTCTCAACCATCACAAGCTCGACCAGCGCGCCCTCGAGAAGGCCGTTTCGAGCGCGGGAAACAGCGCTTCGCGGCCTGTCCGCACCCTCGAGTTCGTGCCCCCGCCGGCCGATCATGAGCCGCTTTGCGGTCGCATACCTCACCTAAAAAGTGCGTGGATTCGTTTTTAGCCGGAGCTTTTTCGTTTGCGACCCTTGTCGGCGCGAATAGAATCGCTACATCGGGTTGCAAGAGCCCCCTCTCGTTTGCCGCCTTTCTGCCGCGCAGTGTGCGGTCGA
>JBEGTL010000324.1:0-8983 GCA_041179425.1 Pseudomonadota bacterium
TCTGCGCCATCCGCGTACGGCTCTGCAAAGTTGTCTCGCCGTCCGCGCACGCAGCGTGTAGACGAGCAGACATGTCTACTCGAATCGCCCTGCTTACGGTCGCTGCGCTCGCGACCGGCGCGTGCAGCAAGAGCCACCCCGACGAAGCCGACGCAGCGACGACACCTGCCGGCGCAGATGCTGGCACGAGCGGCGCAGACGCCCGCACAGGGGTGAGCCTCGATGCGGGGTCCCTCTTGGACGCAGGCGATGCGAGCTCGTCGACGCGCGATGCCCAAGCCTTCCGTTGCGACGTCCCAGCAGACTGCCTGGCCGTGACCACGACGGCGCTGAGCCTGACACCGTGCTGCAGCGAGACTGTCCGCTGCGGCCTGGCCTACAGGAGTAGCGTCGTGCTCGACCGCGCGAGCTTCTACACGTCGCTCGGCCTGCCCGCGGGCGAGACGTGCATCCCGGACTCCAAGCTGTTCCACACCGGCCCCACAACCGACAACAAGCGCGTGCCCACCGGTGATGGCGGACAGGTGCTGCAGGCGAGTGACTGCCCCACCTCGTTCATCACCAGCATCCCGCTCCGCGGTTGTTGTTTGCCCACGAACGAGTGCGCCATCACGTCGTACCCCGCACAAGCCGAGCTCAAGGCCCTGGTCGACGGAATGGATCTTCCGTTCACCCGCATCGAGTGTGTGAAGGCAGAAGAGCTCAATGCACAGCTCCGCGCGTCGCCACTCGCGGGTTACGCGCGCGTGCTGAGCACCACGGGCAGCTGCAACTACGGAGAGCTCGATCGCACGCTACCGCGCAACACCGACTGAGGGCGGTGGGGTGGGCGCAAAAAACGGGCGCGGGTGATGGCGGCTGAAGGTCAGCCAACACCTGTGCTCGAACGCCACCACGACGGCAAAGGCGGACACGCCCAGACCAGTCCCGATTCCCGCCCGCCGCTCACTCCACCCCACCCACGCAACCGCTAGCGCGAATGCGATCCAGGAAGTCGACGGCAGCACCCGCGCCCGTTTTTTGCGCCCACCCCACCGCCGCAGCGGTCCAGTCGAGCAACGACGTTAGCCAAAAACAAAAAAGCCCCGAGCCAGAGCTCGAGGCCTTCTTGTCAGGTCGTAGTAACTACTGCCGAGACGAGTGCAGCTGTGCGAAAGAGAGGACTCGAACCTCCACGAGTTTTACCCCACTGGAACCTGAATCCAGCGCGTCTGCCAATTCCGCCACTTTCGCGTAACCCCTTGAAAGGGCGAGTGGGATATCCGCTCCTTGGCGATCTGTCAAGGGACGATCTGCTCGCTACTCTTTGCGTAGCTCGCCATTCGGTGCGCGGCCCAGCGCGGTCGCGCGGGGGTGTCGCCAGCCAGGGTTGCCACGATTCTATGCGTAGATCGCGTGCAAGCCACTCGGGGTACACCGCTTGCACAGCCGAGTCCGAGGACGGTGTCTCGGAATGCGGCGCGTTCACGAATCGAAGACCAGCCGCGGGGGCTACACGCTGGTCGAGCTGATGATGGTCGTCGCGGTCATCGCCGCCAGCACCCTCGCGTTCTCCCCCGGCATCGGTCGGGCGGTGGCGGACCGTCGCGTGTCCTCAGCGACCCGCGAGCTCATCCGCATCGGACGTAGGGCGCGCTCCGACAGCTTCGGCTACCTGCGCGCCCACTTGATCTGGATCACCCCCGCCACCGGCCGCGTGATGCTGCTGCGCGGGCCCAACAACAGCTGCCTCTTGCCCAACTGGAGCAGCATCTCCGGCGACTGCCCGAGCACAGCGACCGGCACGCGCGGACAACGTTGCCTGGAGCAGGTGTTCATCAGCTCGCTCGCCGGCAACGGCACGATGGCGATGCGCGAAGAGACGGTGACCGCGGCCGGTGTGGCGTCCTTTGCGACGACCCCGCGCGCCCTCTGTTACGCGCCCAACGGCCTCGTTTACCACGGCACGGGCACCACGCTGGCTGCCACCGTCACGGCGGGCCTAGGCGACCTGAACACGACGACGATCAAAGGCGGGTTCGTATACACGCTGCACACCGGCAGCAGCGACCCGATCAGCACCGATCGGGTGCACCGCGTGCTGTTCCCACTCGGCTCGTCCGCGAGGGCGCTGCGATGAGGCGCACGACGACGCGCGCGGCGGGCTACACGCTGATCGAGGTGATGACCGCCGTGGTCGTGCTGACCATCGGCGCCACTGGCATCCTCGCCATGCAGGGCGCGAGCGTGCGCTCCAATCGGGACGCCAGCGAGACCTCGACGGCCATCAACTGGGCCACGACCTGGCTCGAGCGCATCAAGCGCGACGCCTACCTCTGGAACCAGAGCGGCAACGGAGACCTGGCGAACACCTGGTACCTGTTCAACGCCACCGCGAACAACGGTGTGTGGATAATGCCCGCGACGACGACTCCCGCAGGACAGGCAATCTTGGAGTCGGCGGGCGCAGATCTGTTCGGCTACGACGTTGCGGCCGCCAACGCCGACAACATCCGCTTCTGCGTCAACCTGCGCTTCACCGTCGCGCAGGCGTACAACCCTGCGACCGGCACCATGCTGATCGCGAGCGACGCCAACGCGGTGCGTGCCGACGTGCGCGTGTGGTGGCACCGCAACTCCCTCGACGTGAACCGCGTCTCGCCCACCTGCCTCGGCGGCGTGTTGACCGCTGCGCAGATCGTCGCACCGCAGATTCGTAAACACTACCTCTCGACCGTGGTCACCTGGAGGACGCCGGGATGGCCATGAGACATCACAAGCGGTCTGGCTTCACGCTGGTCGAGCTGATGATCGCGCTGGTTGCCGGCGCGTTCGCAGTGTCTGCCGTGTACTACCTCAACGGCGTGTCGTCGCGCGCGTTCAGCGAGCAGATGCGCGTGTCGGAGACGCAGATGTCGCTGCGCTCGGCGATGGAGCAGCTGCGCCGCGACTTCACGCGCGCAGGCTACTTCGCCGCGCCCGACAGCAACCAGTCTCCCGGCTGCGACGGCGCGCTCGGTGGCACCGGCGTAGCAGACCGTCGCGTGCGCGCGGTGCAGATCGCCTACGACGGAAGCAACGTCAGCACCAACAGCGACGTGGTCGCTCTGCTTGGCGCGCCGGCCACCAACAAGACGCGCGCCGACACGGTCGACCTGTGGGGCAACTTCGCGACGGCCGACGCGTACCTGGTCAATCCGAACACGACGACGAACGCCGGAACGGCCGTCATCACCTTTCAGACGGGCAGCGAGGCCTTTCGTCGCAGCTTCTTCGACCCGCCGTCGGGAGGTGGCGTCTACGTCTTCAACGCGACGCGCTTCGCAGCGGTGTTCGCGCAGAACCGGATGGTTCGCATCGAGCACAACGGCCGCTACTTCTACCGTGACATCGTCAGTGTCAACGCCGGGACCCCTTCGGTGACCCTCGCCTCCTTGCCGAGCTGCTTCGAGCCCACGGGGTGGTCAGCGATCGCGCCAATGGTGCACTACCAGTACCGAGTCGAGTCTGATGCCGCAGCTGACCTGACCCGCCTCAAGGTGCCCGCGGCCAACGCCATGCTCGGCTCGCGACGCACCATGTTGGTTCGACGAGAGTGGCGCGACGGCACCTCGGCCACGACCCCGGAAGCCAACACCTCGCACCTGCTGCTGGACTACGCGGTCGAGTTCGCGGTGGACGCGGTGATCAACACCACGGTCGCACCGGCCAGACCGGCGTGGGACTTCAGTCGCAACGCGGCCGTCACCACGCAGTCGACGAATGGGCCGGCCGCGTTTCGATCGCTGTTGGTCACGCTGACCGCGCGCTCGCCGGAGACAGACCCCAAGCTGCCCACGATGGCGCGCACCACGTTCAACAACGCGAACGCATTCAACAGCCCCCTGATGATGTTCCGCGTGATCGACCCCGCACAGCCCACCATCGTGATGAACGCGCGGGTGCGCACGCTGCGCTCCGAGATTTTTTTGCCGAACCTGTAAGAAAGCCATGAACCGCAGAGCCGTACCGAGTCTCAGGCAACGACGCCGCGCTCTTCGCAAGAAGCGCGAGGGCGCCGCGTTGTTGATCGTGTTGTTCGTGCTGATGATGGCGACCGGCACCGCCGTGTTCGCGATGCAGAGCACGCAGTTCGAGCAGCGCGCAGCGGGCTCGCTGCAGGTGGCGATGCGCACCAAGTTCGTGGCCGAGGCCGCGACGGTGAGCGTGCTCGGCCTGTGTTTTCAGCTCGGACCGACCGGCTGCGCCGACCTCAAGCGCGCGGACAACAACTTCGCGGCTCCGCTGCGCGAGCGCTACGCACTGCCCGACTACGTCGTGGGCACCAGCGTGGAGACCGTGTACTCGCTGAGCACGGCGGACCTCCCGCCGTCGTTCGTGGCGCCCGTGCTGCCCACAGACACGCAGCTCGCCGACACCGGCACGGCCTCGGCATTCCGGCCGGGGTTCACCACCGTGATGGAGCGTTGGGACGTGCCCAACCCGGGCGAGACGCGCGAGCGCTACCGGTTGATCGTCTCGACCTTTGGCCAGCTCAGCTACGACGTCGACGGTGACGGCGTGAGCGACGACGTGCAAGACGCCACCGAGTTTCGTGGCGCACACGAGAGTATCAGCGCGACACGCGCGTTTTTGGACGTGAGGTAAGAGGGACATGCGTACCAAGCTGTATCTACTGGTCGCGCTGCTCGCGAGCGCCCTCTCCACCAGCGCACACGCGCAGACGGGCCTGGCCGACACACGTCCCATCAAGCCCGTGCTGATGCTGTTGGTCGACACCTCCGGCTCGATGGAGCACATGCCCAACAGCACGGGCTGCGTCGACTGCGACCCCATCTGCACGCCGAGCAACTCGCAGAAAAATCGCTGGGCGATCACCCTCGAGGCCCTGACCGGCAGCTTCGACACCTTTGCCTGCACCACCAAGGCAAGGTCGTCGTACGTGGGTCAGTACGACGCCACCTACTTCTTGCCGCACTACGACTTCACGACGGGTGCCACGCCCACCACGTTTCGGTCGCAGGCCAGCGACGGCGTGCTCGACGCCTACCAGAACCGCATCAAGTTCGGCCTGATGACGTTCGACGGAGTGGCCACCACGTCCGACGGCGCCACGCTGGTTCCGTTTGCCAACTACGCCAGCACTGCGACTTTCAGGACGCAGGTGCTCGGCGTCGAAGGTCAGTACTCGTACCCCGACGTGGTCTCGGCACAGGTGCCGGTGGCAGACGCCACGACCGTTCAGTCGCCGGTCAACGGCTGGGGCTGGAAGCCGCTCTCGTTCCCGGGCTGTAGCTCGGTGTACGGCGTCAATGCAGGCGCGCGCGGCAAGGGCTCGCTGCCTGGCTCCCTGGTGTCGGTGGGCAACACCGAGGTCACCAGCGACATCACGACCATCAACGCCAGCATTCAGAACTCGTTGCTCGCGGTGCGCCCGTTTGGCGGCACGCCGATCGCCGCCATGCTCGACGACCTGCGCTACTACCTCAACAACGACAACGACATCAAGAAGGGCACGGGCGGCGACCCTTACTACACGTGCCGCAAACGCTACGCGATCTTGCTGACCGACGGCGCGCCCGACACGTTGTACAGGAACGACCCGCGCTTCCAGTGCGAGAGCTCCGCCGACGGCACCTGCGCGGGTGGCGTCTGCCAGTGCCCGTACGACACCGAAGAAAACATCGCCCTCAAGCTGCGCAAAAACGACGGCCTCGAGAAGCTGTGGGTGGTGGCGTTCAACGTCAGCGACGCGACCGCACTCGCCTCGCTCGACAGGATTGCACAGGCGGGCAGCGAGACCGACGCGCTTCGCGCGCTCACACCTGCGGCGCTGCGCAGTGAGCTCGACCGGCTGATGAGCATCGCGCAGCCCGAGGCGACCTCGCGCTCGGTGCCCGTGGTGATGAACACCGGGCGCGCCGTGATGCTCGGCGGCAAACAGTTCGAGATCACCGCCGGCTTCCGTGTGGGCTCGACCGACGACGAGCCCTGGCAGGGCTACCTGTACAGACGTCGGATCGAGTGCAGCGGCGCGTCCGCGGTGGCGCAGGATCTGGCGTTCGACAAGGGCGACATGTTCCACCTCACGCTCGACGCGCGTGCAGGCAGCACGCGCAACATCCAGGCGACGCTGCCCACGCTCGCCACTACCAGCGGCAGCCTGTTCGTGAACGCCGCGGCCTCGACGGCGATCACGGCGAGCAAGACGAATGCGGTGCGGCCCAATGGCTCCACCTTTGCCGCCTTCACGCTGCCGGCGCTCACTGCCACCGAGACACTGCAGTCGACCAGCGACTACAACAACCCACTCAAGACCTTTGGCAGCAACGCCGCGACGTTGCCCGCGTACTTCAGCGGCGGCACCAGCACCAACCGCGACAACATCAACAACTACCTGCGCGGCATCACCAGCAACCGCACCAACCGCACGCTGGGCGACATCTATCACTCCAACCCCGTCGTGCTGCCGCCGCTCTATGCAGGCAGCGACGACCTGGCGGCCTTCGACCCCCAGCTGCGCACCTACTTCAAGTCGCTGCTCACCTCGACGGGCACTGCCCCGGCGGGTCACTACGGCACGAGCGGGCGCCCTGGCGTGGTGTTCGTCGGCTCGAACGACGGCTTGCTGCACGCGTTCAACCTCGACACCTGGAAGGACAAGGCCGGCACCACCTACGGACCGGGCTACGAGTTTTGGAGCTTCGTGCCCTCGGCGTTGTTCAACAAGCTGACTGCGACCGCCACGCCTACGCACCAGTTCATGTTCGACGGCACGCCCGTGATCAAAGAGATGATGGTCAACAACGGCACCGTCAAGACCATCCTGCTGGCTGCCGTGCGCGGCGCACCGGCCTACATCGCACTCGACATCACCTGGCCCGAGGCGCCCACGTTTTTGTGGCAGCGCTCGTTCCCGTACCTCGGCGATACCACCGCCACGCCGGCGCTCGCGCAGGTGAAGGTCAACTGGAACAGCACGGCCACCGTACGTGGCGTCGCCATCTTGCCGGGTGGTTCGGGCACGCTCACCGGCACGCCTGCGACCGCTTGCGACGTCGACCAGCTGAGCCGCGGCAAGGCCACGGGCGGTCGCGACAAGGTGCGCTGTTGGAACAACAAGGGTCGCACGTTGCACGTGGTGGACGTGCTCACCGGCGAGCTGATCCAGGAGTTTGACCAGCGCCACTTCCACTCGCCGATGACCGGCTCGGCCAGCGTCGACGGCGACGGCCTCACGCTCTCGCACGCGGCCTACATGACCGACGAAGACGGCATCTTGTGGCGTCTGTCGATGTTCAACACCGACCCCAGCAAGTGGCGCGTGGCGCCGATCTGGGATCTGTACGCGGGCACCTCGACCGACTTCAGCGGCACCGCCAAGACGCTGGCAACGCCCGACTTCGCCGCCGGTCGCACCGCGACCTACGCGCCGCTGCTCACGCGCAACCCGACCACCGGCAACGTCACCATCGTGCTGGGTACGGGCGACGTCGACAGCCTCACCGATGCGGTACCCAACCGTGTGGCGTCGCTCGAAGAGGCGCGCACCCTCGACAGCTACGGCGAGCTCACCACCAGCAGCATCACCGCGAACTGGAAGCTGCAGCTCGATGCCGGCGAGGGCGTCACCGGTCCGCTCGTGATGCTCGACGACACGGTGTACTTCACCAGCTTCCGAGGACCTGCGGGCGGCACCGGCGACATCTGTGAGATCGGCGTGAGCCGCATCGTCGGCGCCGACGTGCGCCAGACCGTGTCGGGCACCAACCTGCTGCCCAAGCCCAAGCTCACGCCCGAGACCGGCACCGCCCTCGTGCTGCAGTACCAGCCCACCTCCGCATCGAGCAGCTTGTTGCTCGGTCTGTCCATCGCACGCGATCCGGTGTGCACGGTGGGCACGGCCGACAACAACCCCATCGCGGGCGCGGCCGGCACGCGCGTCACGCAGACCGGGGCGACCGGCGGCGGCGCGTTTCAGGTGCGCTCGATGGTCGCCGGCACAGGCGGCACGGTGATCCCCGGCTCCACCAGCTCGGGCACCGGGCAGCGCCAGTTCACCCGCACACTCCCTGTCAACAACATCGCGCGGTCGGTCGGATGGGCAAGCTCAATCGAGTAGTCAACATGTTGTTCAGCGCGTGCCTGTTGCTCGGCGCGTGCTCCGAGCGCAGCGCACCCGCGGCCGAGCGGGAGGTCGAGCGCGCGCGGCAGGCGAGCAAGGCGGCCGCCGCGGCACAACCGGTGGACCCGCGCTTCGACGCCTCGGGCAACCTCAAGAGCTCGGGCCAGCGCATGTCGTGGCTCGAGCTGCCGGTGGGCTTCACCAAACGAGCCGGCTCCACCACCCAGCAGGCCACGTTCGAAGCGCAAAACATGCCGTTCAGCAAGGTGCGCGAGTTCCTCGAGGCGCGCATCGTGCCGGGCAACATCGTGTACCGGGCAAATGGAACGACGTTTCAGGGCGCGCTGCCCTCGCACACGCGGCTCGACATGCCCCCGATGGACGTGACCATCCTGGAGACCGACAGGAAGCGCGGCGAGATCCGGCTGGCCATCGACGACCTCACCCCCCCGGCCGCGCAGCCGATCAAAGAAGAGAACGCGGCGCTCGAGCTGGCCAAGGCGCGCGCACGAGCGGAGTAAGGTGCGCGTGTCCGGGTAGGTGCTCGTCCCCATGGATGCCCAAATCTCGGGTTGGGGGTACACTCGCGGCCGATGCGCTGTCCTGTCCCTCTCCTCGCGGCATGGTGGTGGGTTGCCCTTCCCCACGCGTTGCTCGCCCAGCCAGCGCCGACTGCACCCGCCGAGACCGTGCCGCTCGAGGCCGGCGAGACCAAGGGGCAGCTTCCGACCCCCGAGCCGGGCGTGCCCACCGGGCAGCTTGCACCACAGCAAAGCGACCAAACGTCGATCGTCGGGCCAGGCGATGAGGTGCGCGAGCCAGCGCCTCCGGTCGAGTCGGCGGAGGCGCTCGCCAACACGATGACCGCCGAGCAGAACG
>JBEGTL010000325.1:0-8965 GCA_041179425.1 Pseudomonadota bacterium
CAGTTTTTAGAAGGCGACTTCGCTGGGGCGGTCGTTGCCGGGGAGGTGGATGGCCATCAGGTCCATCCGTTGGCCGCGCCGCGCCTTGTAGCTACCGTAGTAGTCCAGCACGCGGCGGACGTAGCGCTTGGTCTCCTTGAACGGGATGCGCTCGAGGAACGCGTCGAGCGGAACGTGCGTCCCGGTGCTGCGGATCCACGCGCGCACGTTGTGCGGTCCACCGTTGTAGCTCGCGATGGCGAGCGGAAGTCGCCCCTCCATACGGTTGATGAGCGAGCTGAGGTACCACGCCGAGAACTGGAGGTTGGTGCGCGGGTCGAGCAGGTCGGTGGCCGTCATCTCGCGCTGTCCAAGCTTGTCGGCGATGAGCCTGCCCGTGCGCGGCATGATCTGCATCAGCCCGATGGCGCCCGCGTGCGAGATGATGCGGCGCTGGTACACGCTCTCGACGCGCATCACTGCAAACAGGAGATCAGGGTCGAGGTTGTAGGTGCGCGCAGCGCGAGCCACCTCGGCCGCGTACGGGTGAGCGTTTTGCTCGGCAAAGGCGGCCCCGCCGAAGTCGACGGCAGTGCCCCAGTCACCAAGCGCGCTCGCCACCTCGGCCAGCTGCATCCTGGCATCGGGCGTCAGCGCCATGCGTGCGCGCGCCGTCTGCATGTCCCCAGGAGCACGCGCGATGCTGACGCCGCGGTACACGGCTTCGCGCCCGGCGCGCACGGGTCCGCGGCGCGCGACGAAACGCCACGCCAGGTAGGCCTCGTGCAGCTCGTCCGACGCGCGGTCGATCTCGCCGATGCGCGCGAGGTCGAGCGCGCGCGACAACCACGGGTAGCCCGCCGCGTGGATCTGCTCGACGGGCGTGAGGTGCTCGATGGCGCGCTGCACGTCGGGCAACGACGTCTGCTCGCAGTCCAGGAGCGAAGTCTCGATGATCTCGCGGTTGCAGTCGCTGGCGCGGCCGGGCGTGCGGCACGCCGTGGGCAGCGCGAGCTCGCGCAGGCGCTGCTGCGCCCAGTTGCGGTAGAAGTGCGGCGACGTGACATCGAGCAGCACCACGCGCTCGAGCTCGGTCGTGGCCTCTTCGAGCTGACCACTGCGCTCGAGCGCACGCGCCCGGTGATAGCGCGCGGCCACGGTGACGGTGGGGTAGACCAGCAGCGTGTCGGCCAGCGCGATGAGCTCGCCGTCGCTGGCCGAGCCGGCCGCCACGGCCAACGCGTCGAAGCGCAGCTCGGGCGTGATGCCTCTGGACCGTCGCGCAAACTCGCGCACGAGCGCGTCGGCCACGTCGGTGAGCTGCTGGCTGCTCGCCTTCTTCAGCTGCATGAGCAGCGGCGGCCCCGGCACCTTGGCCAGCTGCTTTTCGCCGCCGGGCAACGCCAGGCTCTTGCGCAGCTTGTCGAACACGGGGTCGGGTGCGCTGATCGCGACCGGCTTCTCTTCGGCCCGCGCGAAACGACGCGCCTCGATCTCGTCGTACTTCTTGATCAGCTGGTCGCGCTGCCACACGAACGCCTTGGCGAACGGGCGCGCGCGCACTTCCATCATGGTGGCGCGCGCCATCTCGATGGGTCCGGTGCGGATCAGGCGCTCGGTGCGCTGCAGCGTCTCGAGATCGCCGAACGGCGCGACCACGTGGCCAAGCCCCGCCAACACCGCGAGGTGCTCGCGCGCCTCGGCGGCCATCGGATAGCCGGGGTTGGCCAGGTCGATGGCGCGGTAGATGGCGATGGCGCTCTTGGGCTGACCGGTAATCTCCCGGTGACGGGCGAGCTCGAGCTTGAGTGCGGGCGCCTCGGGCAGCTGCGGATAACGAATCTGCAGGCTCTGCAGCTCGGCTTCGGCACTGGGGTCACCCGCACGAAGCAGGCTGCGCACCTGGCCGACGCGCGCGCGGGCTCGCAGCTCGAGGTCTGGACTCGACTCGACCGCATCGCCGTAAGCGACCGCAGCGCGCACGTAGTCGCCGTTGCGCTCGTGTAGCTCGGCGCGCATGAACGCGACGTGATCGGCGATGCGAGGCATGGTCGCCTCGACGACGCGTAAGTTGAGCAGGGCCTCTTCGTACAGGCCGGCCGCGTCGAGCCGGCGCGCGCGGGCCAGCGCATCGTTGGCGACTTGGGGTGCAACCTCGGAGCTGTCGCGACCTGAGGCATCGGCACACGTGTCGAAGCTTGCGCTACGCACTAGATGCGGCGCGCTTGGTGCGCACATCTCGGATGCGTCTTCGACGCTTTGGTCGGCAAACGAGCTGCTCCGCGCGGCCGCCGTGGGGAAGTCGCAGAACGGACCGTCGGCCCAGGCCTGAGTGAGCTGAGGAAATAGCAAAAGCGTCAGGCCCACGAGCGCATGAGCTCGTACCCGTATACGCGTTTGCGAGCGCACGATGATCCGCACTTGCCAAACTCCGTAGTCTCACCATGGTGGGGTAAGACCTCGTTGGATCGCAATGATGACCACCGAAAAGTCGCTTTTCCGTGGCTCGCACACCAGACCACGTAAGGCCCGACTAGGCGCGCGTGCTGCTAATTACCGGTGGGCTGCGGCTTTTGTGTAGGTACCGTGACGGTCTGCGGGTGGAGATTATCCGGCTCTTGTGGGGAGAGCTCGGCGACTACCACCGTCCACACGCCAATGACGAACAACACCGCAAAGGCACCGAGCAGCACGCCCTCGCGTCGCGCTGCACCTCGCGATGGTTCGTCCGGCCTCACACCGGCTGAGGGCGAAGCCACGCGTGTCGCCTGCACGCGCGGGGGAACACCTGACGGACGCGCGCCTGGAACAGACTCGCGGCGACCTGACGCCTGAGCGTCGCGCCCCCGCGGCAGACCAGGGGCGCCGAACGTGCGGGCCGATGCGACGGCGGGTGCGGGCGGCGTCGAGACCCGCGAGGGGGCAACCTCTGCACGCACGAGCTCTGGGTTCCACCGGTCGCTCCCCTGCGGTGTCGCGTCGCGCGGGGGCGGCGGCACGGACTGTCGCCCGTGAACCGGCGGGGGCGGCGGCACGGACTGTGGAACGCCCGCGGCCACCGGCACCTCCGGCGTGCGGCGGTCGGCCGGAGGCGGCGGGGGCAGCGCGCCCGGCTGAAAGATCGGTCGACGCCCCGCCCCACTGACGCCGCTATTCGACGGCGGCCGAAGCGCACCCTCGGGCGTGCGAGCGAGCACCGGCGGCGGGGGCAGTCCACTCGGTCGCCCGCGGGGAGGCGCATCGCCCGACTCGGCCATCGTTCAGAGCCCCAGCGCGTGCTTGATGCGCGGCAAGGGCGCCTCGGTGTTGGGCACGAACGGCTCGCCGCGGATGGTGTCGCAGGCCTGGATGTAGCGCCACGCCGCCTCGACCCGAACGTCGTCCGGGATCACGGGTGCGGGGCCATCGCCGGTGTAGCCCTGCGAACCCAACCAGCGCCGTACGTAGTCCTTGTCGAAGCTCTTGGGGTCGCTGCCCGCGGCAAACGCCTCGGCGTAGCTCTCGCTCAGCCAGAAGCGCGACGAGTCGGCCGTGTGGATCTCGTCGATGACGATGATCTCGCCCTTCTTGTTGCGGCCGAACTCGTACTTGGTGTCGACCAAGATGAGCCCGCGCTCGGCGCACACCTTCTGACCGTGCGCGAACAACGCCAGCGCGTACTCGGCTGCGGCGTCGAAGTCGCGCGCCGAGATGGCGCCGCTCGCGACGAGCTCCTCGCGCGAGGCACTGACGTCGTGATCGCCGTGGTCGGCCTTGGTGCTCGGCGTGAGAATGGCGTTGTCGAGCTTTTGGTGCTTCTTGAGGCCGTCGGGCAGCCGGTGACCGCAGAACTCGCGCACGCCTTTGGCGTAGTGGGTCCAGATGCTGGTCGACGTGTTGCCCGTGACGTAGGCGCGCACGATCATCTCGGCCTTGAGCGGCTCGCACTCTTCGCCGATCAACACGTTGGGGTCGGGCACGCTGAGCACGTGGTTGGGCGCGATGGTCTCGGTCTCGTCGAACCACCACGCCGCCAGCGCGTTGAGCACCTGGCCCTTGTAGGGCAGCGTGCCGACTACGTGGTCGAACACGCTGACGCGGTCGGTGACGACCAAGATGCGATGGCCATCTTTGGTGCTGTAGTTGTCGCGGACCTTACCCTCGTACCTGATGCCCAGGCCCGAAAAATCGGTGCCATCGAGCGTCTTGCCGAGGCCCTCTCGCAGAATGTCTTGGCTGACGGTCACGGTTGTTCCCTCACGAAAGCGCTCACGCTCTCACGCGCTGAGCGACGAAAAGACTCAGACCAGGGCGAGCGCCCGGTCGACGATGGTGTCCGCATGACGCAAGGCGTGTTGGAGGTCGAACTGCGCCTCGATCTCTTTGCTGCTCAGGTGGGCACGGATGTCGCTGTCGGCCAGCAGCAGGGCACAAAAGTCGCCCTCCCCGCGAAATGCCTTCATCGCGTTGCGCTGGACCAGCACGTAGCCGTCTTGGCGACCGGTGCCCTTCTGGACCAGCGCGAGCAGGATGCCCTCGCTCGCCCACAAGCCGCCGGTGCGGTCGAGGTTTGCGCGCAGCTTCTCCGGGTAGACCACGAGCTTCTCGATCACACCGCGCGTGCGCTCGAGCATGAAGGCGAGCGTGCTGGTGGCGTCTGGGAAGAGCATGCGCTCGACCGACGAGTGGGAGATGTCGCGCTCGTGCCAGAGCGAGACGTTCTCCAACATGGGCACCACGGCAGCGCGCACCACGCGCGCCAGGCCACACAGGTTTTCGGTGAGCACGGGGTTACGCTTGTGAGGCATGGCACTCGAGCCCTTCTGGCCCGGGTTGAAGAACTCTTCGGCCTCGCCCACCTCGGTGCGCTGCCAGTGGCGCACGTTGGTCGCAAAACGCTCGATGGCGGCGGCCATGCTGGCCATGGCATTGGCGAGTGCGGCGTGGCGATCGCGTGAGACCACCTGCGTGGCCACCGTCTCGGGGGACAGGCCGAGCTTGCCCAGCGCCGCTTTTTCGATCTCGGGGGTGAGGTGCGCGTAGGTACCGACCGCGCCGGCGATCTTGCCGACTGCGATCTCTTCACGCGCCGCGGCGAGCCGCACGCGGCCGCGCGCGATCTCCGCAAAGTGCCCGGCCAGCGCCACACCGAACGTGGTGGGCTCGGCGTGGATGCCGTGCGAGCGCCCCATCAGCGGCGTCTTGCGGTGCTCTTCGATACGCACGCGGAACGCTGCCAGCAGCGCGTCGGTGCGCGCAAGCAAGAGGTCGGTCGCGTCGCGCAGCAAGATGGCGAGCGCGCTGTCGAGCACGTCGGACGAGGTCATGCCCAGGTGGAGCCAGCGTGCCGACGGCCCCGCCAGCTGCTCGACGTGGGTCAGGAAGGCGATCACGTCGTGGCGGGTGACTGCCTCGATCTCGTCGATGCGGGCGGGCACCAGTTGATCGCGGAACGGGCGCACCTGGTCGGCCGTGCCAGCAGGCACGTGACCGGCGTTCTCCATGGCCTCGCAGGCTGCGAGCTCGACATCGAACCAGGTCTCGAAACGGCGGCGGTCCGACCACAGAGCTGCAAACTCTTTTGGCGTATAGCGGGGGATCATGGTCGCGCGAAACTAGCACCCGAACCCACCCACGCCAGCGCCGCGACCGGCTCCGCCATGCGGCGTTTCTGGCCCGAAACCCCCATCTCCCCAGCCTGCTAAGATGAGCAGTAAGGTTGACCTGGGGTCCACGCGACATTACCGATGGTGGGACATGGCCGACCCGAGCAGCAGCCCGCGCGAGACTCCAGTCGGCTCGAGCGCCGGTCAACCGCGCGTGCCGACCCTGGACATGGCGTTCATCCGCCAACGTGTGAGGGGACGCGTGCCGCGCAGCGCGGTGCTCGACACCGTCCTCAACCAGCTGGCACCAGCAGCCCCAGAGCCGCCAGTGCGCCGGGCCGCAGTGGCCACCATTCTGCGCGAGCACCGTGAGTTCGGGCCCGAGGTGCTGTTCATCCGTCGCGCCGAGCACCCGCACGATCCTTGGTCTGGCCACATGGCGTTTCCAGGCGGGCGTGAAGAGCCGAGCGATGCCGACCTGCTAGCGACCGCGATCCGCGAGACGCGCGAAGAGGTCTCGCTCGACCTCGCTGCAGACGCCCTGTTGCTCGGCCGGCTCGACGAGCTGCCTGCGGTCGCACGCGGCCGGCCCACCGGTCTCACCATCGCTCCATTCGTGTTCGAGCTGACCCGCGACGCGCCCCTGCACTTCAATGGCGAGGTCGCCGAGATCGTGTGGGCGCCGCTCAGTCAGCTCTACCGCGGCGAGCTGACCACCGTCTTTCCGTACGAGATCGCGGGGCAGCGCGTCGAGCTGCCGGCACACGACGTCCAGGGCCGCATCGTATGGGGCCTCACCCATCGCATGCTGGAGAGCTTGTTTGTCCTCCTCCGCTGACCGGTCTCGACTCGCCCGTGCGGCGTGCTCGCTCGCGCTGGTGCTCGTCGCCATGAGCAGCAGCGGCTGCTTCATCTTTCGCGCCGCCTCTACGCCCATGGAGCGCGTGTCCTTTCGTGAGCTCGGGCCGGAGCAGGCGTGTGGCGCGGTGGTGCTCATCCCTGGCTTCGGCGACAGGCCCGACGCATTCAAAGATCACGGCTTCGTCGCCGCACTCGAGAAGGCCGCCCCGCGCTTCGACGTGTTCGGCGCCGACGCGCACTTCGGTTACTACCGTAAGCGCACGTTGCTCGATCGTCTCGAGCAAGACGTCATCGGTCCGCTGCGCGCGCGGGGCTACCGCGAGATCTGGTTGGTGGGCGCTTCGATGGGAGGCTTCGGTGCGGTCGCCTACGCCAGGTCGCACCCTTCTCTCGTGCGCGGCGTCATGCTGTTCGCCCCGTACCTGGGACCCAAAGCCGTGGTGCAAGAAGTGGCGGCCAGCGGCCTGTGTGACTACCAGCCGCAGATCGACGACGAGCAGAACGAAGCCAACTTCGCGCGCCGCAACTTTGTCTGGCTCAAGCAGCAAGCCTGCGAAACGCACGACGTTTCGTTGTGGCTGGCGGTGGGCTCGGACGACCGCCTGCGACGTCCGGACAGCCTGCTCGGGGGCGCGCTCGATCCTTCCCACGTGCTCGTTTTGCCGGGCGGACACGGCTGGAAAGTGTGGACGCCCGCCCTCCAAAAGCTCGCTCCCGCCGCACTTGACACTCCGGAGGTTCACGACTAGTAGCGCTCATGGCATTCATCTACGATGAGCCGAGCAGAACTTTTGGGGAGTACCTGCTCGTCCCGAACCTGACGACGAAAGACGCCACGCCGGCCAACGTCGATCTCACGGCGCCAGTCGTTCGCTTCAAAGCAGACGCAACCGGCACGCCGCCCAATCCCGCGCTGTCACCGCTGACCATCAACGTCCCGGTCACCAGCGCGCTGATGCAGTCTGTCTCGGGTGCAGACCTCGCCATCGCGCTTGCGCGTACCGGCGGTCTCTCCTTCATCTTCGGCTCGCAGAGCATCGAAGAAGAAGCCGCCATGGTGCGGAGCGTCAAGAACTACAAGGCCGGGTTCGTCGTCAGCGACTCCAACTTGCGGCCAGACGCCACGCTCGCCGACGTGCTCGCGGTCACCGAGCGAAGCGGACACTCCACCTTGCCCATCACCGAAGACGGCTCGCCCACGGGCAAGTTCGTCGGCATCGTGACCAGCCGCGACTACAGGCTCGGCAAGACACCGCTGACCACGCCCGTGCGCGAGCTGATGACGCCGTTCAAGTCCATCCACAGCGCCAAGGTCGGCGTCGACCTGCCTGCGGCCAACGAGCTCATCTGGCAGTACAAGCTCAACTGCCTGCCCGTCATCGACGAGCGTCAGCACCTGCAGTTCTTGGTTTTCCGCAAGGACTACGAGTCGCATCAAGCGCACCCGCTCGAGAACGTCGACCGCGAGAAGCGGCTGATCGTCGGCGCCGGCATCAACTCGCGCGACTACCGCGAGCGTGTGCCCGCGTTGCTCGAGGCGGGCGCCGACGTGCTCTGCATCGACTCGTCAGACGGCTACTCCGAGTGGCAGCTCGACACCATTCGCTGGGTCAAGGCCAACACCAAGAACGGCTACATCGGCGCAGGCAACGTCGTTGACCGCGAGGGCTTTCTTTACCTGGTCGAAGCGGGCGCCGACTTCGTCAAGGTCGGCATCGGTGGCGGCTCCATCTGCATCACGCGCGAACAAAAAGGCATCGGTCGCGGCCAAGCATCGGCCGTCATCGAAGTGGCCAAGGCGCGCGACGAGTACTTCCAGCGCACCGGCATCTACGTGCCCATCTGCTCCGACGGCGGCATCAGCCAGGATTATCACGTCACGCTCGCCCTCGCGATGGGTGCGGACTTCGTGATGATGGGTCGCTACTTCGCGCGCTTCGACGAGGCGCCCGGCCGCAAGGTCCGCGTGAACAATCAGTTCATGAAGGAGTACTGGGGCGAGGGCAGCAATCGAGCACGCAACTGGCAGCGCTACGATCACGGCGACACCAAGTCCAACAAGGACCAGCTCGAGTTCGAAGAGGGAGTCGACAGCTACGTACCGTACGCGGGCAAGCTGAAGGACAACCTCGACGTCACCCTCGCCAAGGTCCGCTCCACCATGTGCAACTGTGGCAGCGTCAACCTACGCCAGCTCTACCAGCGCGCCCGGCTGACGATCGCGTCGGCGGTGAGCATCCACGAAGGCGGAGCGCACGACGTCGTAGTGAAAGACGTCCGCAACTCCCCGCGCGAAGCTTGATTGCGGCTCGGGCAAGTAAGATCGAGCACGTCGACGAGTACGAGTACGAGTACGAGTACGAGTACGTAGACGTCGACGAGTACAAGCACGAGGACCGGTACGTGCACGCGCACGCGCACGAGGGGGTCACTCCGAGGGCGTCCGTCGCCGTTGACTGACGAGGCGACCCCGGTCTGTGGCTAGTAGCAACAAGGCCACCCAATCACGAACAGCAGAGGACGAAGACGGCGGCGTAGAC
>JBEGTL010000326.1:0-8951 GCA_041179425.1 Pseudomonadota bacterium
CTCGCGTCAGCCAGCTGCCACGACCATGGAGCGCGGGTCCGCGCCCAGCCTGCCCGTTCCAAAGATCCGCGTCACGCACGCGTGCCGAAAGGACACTCATCAGCCCGCTGCTGTCGAACATCTACCTTCACTACGTGCTCGACCTGTGGGTCCTGCGATGGCGTAAGCAAGAGGCACGCGGTGACGTTTACATCGTGCGTTACGCGGACGACTTCGTGATGGGCTTTCAGTACGAACAGGATGCACACGCGATGCGCGCGGCTCTAGCCGAACGCCTTGCGACGTTCAGCCTGGAGCTCCACCCGGACAAGACACGCCTCATCCGCTTCGGGCGCTTCGCCCGAAGGGACAGCGTGCTCGATGGGCGAAAACGGCCCGAGACGTTTGCTTTTCTAGGCTTCACGCACATCTGTGCCGAAGGGCCGAACGGCAAGTTTCGAGTCGTGCGCCGGACTTCTCGCAAGAAGAGGAACGCAAAGCTTGCGTCCCTCAAAGAAGAGATCGAACGACGAAAGCATCATCGAGTCGTGGAACAGCACAAGTGGCTAAATAGCGTGCTGCGAGGACACAATCTGTATTACGGGGTCCCCGGCAACTACGCAGCGCTCAGCTCATTCCGCCACCGAGTACGCGTCCAATGGCATCGCTCCCTACAGAGGCGAAGCCAGCGTGCGAAGTGGACCTGTGCGAAGCACAAGGCTTTCGACGCCCGATTTCCGCTCCTGACCCCCACGATCACGCACCAACATCCGCTCTCAGGGTTCTCTCGCCCGTAGACCAGAGGTGGGAACCGGATGCGGGAAATCCGCACGTCCGGATCTGTTCGGGGGGCGGGCCGAAAGGCCCGTCCCTACCGAGCCTGTTCGTGCTCGTGTTTGTCCGTTTTCTGTTACAGGCAGTACCAAGAGCACATCCCGCTCTCTTCCCTCAAACACGCTGACTCCTGCCCACTCGGACAGCTCGTATCGCGCGGTGAGATCCCCGCGATTGCGCACAACCTCTCCTCGCAGCGCTCGAGCCCCGCATCAGGCGAGCCTGTGTCGACCGCTGCATCGCGCGGAGCGGCATCGCTAGTTGCGGCATCGATGACTGATGCGTCGCGTACCTGGGCATCGGCAAAGGCTGCATCGCTTGGTTGTGCTGCGCTCGCGTCGACGGGACGCGCTCCGCTGTCCACCGGTGTCCCTGCGTCGCGTATCGCGGCATCGGCCAAGCTCGCGTCGTCTACTGCGGTGATGCTTGCATCGACGGTGGCAAGCGGACTCAGGCCTACCGACATGGGCTCGATGCACCCGACCCACGCAGCGAGCATGAGCAGGAGCGGTGCAGCCGAGAGCAGGCGCAGAGCCCGAGCGTTCATGGTTCTGCGCACTCTTTCTGAACGCGCACCGCGAGCGGGGAGCTTGGCGCTTCTTGGAGAAACGCTGCGACCGAAGGGTGCTTTCGCTCACCGAGCTGACAGTGCGCGAGCGCCTCGATGCCTCGGCGTTCTTCACCCAGACTTCCGCTGGCAAACCGCGCCGCGTGTTGTCGGGCCACGAGCAGAGCCTGCTGAGGTTGATGTTCGCGCAGGGCTCGTTGGGCCGCTGCGAGCAGCGTCAGCTCTGCGCTCAAGGTCGAAACGCGCGGTTGTTGGGTCGCTGCGGCAAGCGTGGCCGCGGCGTGGTCGCTGCGCTTCGCGACCGTTCGTGTCGTTGGATCTTGCCGCGCGGGGAGTGAGGCTTCGACGACGGCTGGCGTGGTCGGGGCAGCTTGATTCAGCGTGGTGGGCGTCGCAGCAGGTTTTTGTTTTGCAAGCGGTGGTTGGTCCGCCGCGATGGCCTCCGGCATGGCGCGCTCCACGCTCGTGGGCGATTGCGGTTGGGGAACGACCACCGGCGCGTACGCGTTGGCAGGTGCCTTGGTCGGCGTCCACGAGACCGCGCCGAAGTACAGCGCGCCCAGCGCGCCCAGCGCAGTTGCCGCGCCAACGAGCTTCCCCAGGCCGTGCCGCCGCAGGCCGCGCGCCGCTGTTCCCGGAGCCGCCCACGCGGGCCCGCCGCGGACCGCAGCAGGGAGCGTGCTCGACAGCGCAGTGACCACGAACGCACTCGCTCCGAGCTCGGCCGCGAGACGGCTCTTGATGCGTTGTCTGTCGACCGCGCTCGGCGCGTCGGCGACCCGACCTTGCTCGACCAGGCTCCTCGCGTCGGGGCTCAGCTCGCTCGGCTCGCTCATCGCGACCTCCACTCGTCTCGACTACGCAGCCGCTTGAGCGCGGCCTCGAACTCTTTGCGCGCGGTGCGCAGGCGCGAGTACACCGTGTTCACGTTGAGCGAGAGCGCCGCCGACACCTCGGGCGCGCTCATCTGCTCCAACTCCGACAGCACGAACACCTCTCGCAGGTCGTCTCCCAGCTCGTGCAGCACCGCGTAGAGGAGCTTGTTGCCCTCGCCTTGCAGGGCAGCGTCTTGGGGACTTGCCCCCGCGTGATCGACCGGCTCGTCGACCAGCACCTCGGTCGGCTTGCGGCGGGCGCTGCGCCGCAGGTCGTGCACGGTGTGTCGCAAGATGCCGAAGATCCAGGTCTTGAGCAGCGAGCGCCCTTCGAACGCATCGAGCCTGCGGTACACGGTCACGAACACGTCTTGCACCACGTCATCGAGGTTCGCCTCCGCCACGCCGAGACGTCGTGCGGAGCGCCACACGAAGTCGAAATGTTGCTCGTACACCAGCGCGAACGGAGGCCGTGTGTCGGGCGTCGTTGCGCTCGGATCTGCCGTGCGCGTGCGAGCGACCGAGGGTTCTGGCGAGCCTGGCTCGTTCACCGCCGAGACTCGCCGCATGCAGAGTGTGTTGCCACGCCGCGCACTTTCCGTGGCAGAAAGCGTCTCAAAACGAGAGCTCCAGCGCGAGCGACAGCCGCTTGGCGAACAGCGCGGGGGTGTGCAGCTCGTCGTTCACGCTGCCTTGTGCGTCGCTGCTCACAAATTGCCCGCGCTTGGTGGCCAGAGCGAGGGCGGGCTCGACCGACAGTCCCCAGCGTGCACTCAGCGCGAAGGCCGCCCGCACCGCAAACCAGCCCGCCGCCCACACGAAGCTCGCGCTCTTGGCCGCGCGCAGGTCGACCCCCTGACCCAGCACCGCGCCCAGCTCCAGACCCAGGCACGCACCTAGACTCAGACGCGCCGATGCAGGAACGGCGGAGCGCTCCCCGCTCACCTCCGTGTGCGCCGCGTCTGCCGGGGGGGCGCGAAGCACGGCCAGCAGCGTGTGGCAGTAGCCAAGGCGCGCTGCCCAGAGCGACACCTCGACGCGCGAGCCGTCGGGTGCGCGCTCGCTGCGAACGGGGGGTAGGCCGAGGCTCGTGAGCGAGAACCGGGAGCTGTTCCACGATACGCTGAGCCCGAGCTCGAACCCGGCTGCAGCGCGCGGCAACGTGCCGACGTCGAGCAGTCCCGCCGCGTGCACACCCCAGCGCTCGCGGGGACTTTGCCGAGCCTGCACGCCGGCTTGAGACGCCTGCTCGGGCGAAGCTGCCGGCGCTGCCTCGTCGCGCGTCGCGCTGGGCTCTCTGCCCGTGGCGGCACCCTGGCGGGCTCGCGTCTCGTCGAGGCTGAGCGCGATCAACAGCACGGCGGCGTCGCTCACCTCACGACAGGTCGAACCTTCGAACGTGCGCTCGCCGCGCTGTCCGTGCTGCTCGGTGACCAGGACGAGTCGAAAGCCGTCGCGGGTGCGCTCGATGCGCGCGCTCAACGAGAGCGCAAAGTCAGCTTCGCTCAGCGGACCGCCCAGCTGCTCTTCGATGCGCTGCTCGAGTCGGCTGCGCGTGAGACAGTCGGCGCCGGTCGGTGGCTCGTCGGGCCAGCTCCACTGGGGCGCCACGCGTGACTCGGCGTAGGCCAGGTCAGGTAGCGCACAGCACGTCACCAGGATCGTGAGCAGGGCAGAGCGCAGGGGTGAGGTGCATCGCGCAAGCGTGTGCAGTGCGCGCAAAGACGACAGTGCTCGCGCGGCCCAACGGCGCGCAGCAAGGGTGCAAACGTCAATGATGTCGCGCGCGCGCATGCGCAGTGGGCGCTCCTAGCACGACATTGCGTAAAGCCACAAACGATCGTCATCGTTTACGAAACGAGCTGCAGGTCCGTTGACAGATCTCGATGTCCTTCCTAAGGTCGTGGCCCGTGCATACGTATTCGCACGGGCGCTTCAAATGTTCGCTCGCGTGCCCTCGGGCGCGCTTCGACCGAGCCGCACAAAGTCAGTTTTTTTTCGTTCGCACGCGGAGGCACCGCGCGCTTCGACGAACAGCTGGCGGTAAGTCGATATCTCGCCGCTACACATTGCGTGTCGCCGGTTCTGAGATAAACGCGGCCATCGCCCGGATAGGAGCGCGGCCATGAAACGCACGAAGTACATCTTTGTCACCGGCGGTGTCGTCAGCTCGATTGGCAAGGGCCTCGCAGCTGCGTCGATTGGCGCGCTGATGGAAGCCCGCGGGCTGAAGGTCACGCACATCAAGCTCGACCCGTACATCAACGTCGACCCCGGCACGATGTCGCCATTCCAACACGGCGAGGTGTTCGTCACCGACGACGGGGCCGAGGCCGATCTCGATCTCGGCCACTACGAGAGGTTCACGTCCGCGATCATGCGTCGCGGCAACAACTTCACCTCGGGTCGCATCTACGATGCGGTCATCAACAAGGAGCGTCGCGGCGAGTACCTCGGCGCCACCATCCAGGTGATCCCGCACATCACCGACGAGATCAAAGCGCGCGTGCGCGACGCGGCCGAGGGGCACGACCTCGCCATCGTCGAGATCGGGGGCACCGTCGGTGACATCGAGTCGCTGCCGTTCCTCGAGGCGGTGCGTCAGCTCAAGGTCGAGCAGGGCCCGCAGAACACGGTCAGCATCCACGTCACACTGGTGCCGTGGATCGCCGCGGCCGGCGAGCTCAAGACCAAGCCCACGCAGCACTCGGTCAAAGAGCTGCTCGGTCTCGGCATCCAGCCGGAGATCTTGATCGCGCGCGTCGATCGACCGCTCGAGCAAGACGTCAAACGCAAGATCGCACACTTCACCAACGTCGCCGACAAGTGCGTGATCAGCGCGGTCGACGTCGAGTGTATCTACGAGCTGCCCATCAAGCTGCACGAAGAGGGCCTCGACAACGTGATCGTCGAGACGCTCAACATCTGGTCACGGCAGCCCGATCTCAGCACCTGGCGCCGCGTCGCCGAGGGCATGAAGCGCCCCGGCAAGGGCCGCGTCTCCATCGCGTTGGTGGGCAAGTACGTGCAGCTTCGCGACTCGTACAAGTCGCTGCACGAGGCGCTGGTGCACGGCGGTCTGGCCAACGACATCAAGGTCGACCTGCACTACGTCGACAGCGAAGAGATCAACGACGACAACGTCAGCGAGAAGCTCGGCGTGTACGACGGCATCTTGGTGCCAGGCGGCTTCGGCGACCGCGGCACCGAGGGCATGATCAAGGCCATCAAGTTCGCGCGGGAGACCGGCATCCCGTTCTTTGGCATCTGTCTCGGCATGCAGATGGCCGTTATCGAGTTCGCTCGTCACCTGTGCGGCATCAACAACGCGACCAGCGAAGAGTTCAAGCCCGAGGCGAGCGACCTGTTGATCGCGCTCATGGCCGACCAGGTGAAGGTCAAGCTCAAGGGCGGCTCCATGCGTCTCGGCGCTTACCCCTGCAAGCTCAAGCCTGGCTCACTCGCCGCCGACGTGTACGGCACACTCGAAGTCAGCGAGCGGCATCGCCACCGTCTCGAGGTCAACAACAGCTATCGGGAGACGCTCGAGTCGCACGGCCTCGGCCTGACTGGTTTGTCGCCCGACGGCAGGCTCGTCGAGATCGTCGAGCTCCCGGGTCATCCGTACTTCCTCGGCTGCCAGTTCCATCCCGAGTTCAAGAGCAAGCCGCACCTGCCGCACCCGCTGTTCGTGCGCTTCGTCGGCGCGGGCATCGAGCGCAGCAAGCTCCGCAACAAAGCGCGCGCGGGTGAGCCTGCGGGCGCCATGGTGCACTGAGCTTTCATGGCGCTGAGACCCTGGATCTTCCTCGAACAGAGCCTGGTCGCGCAGACCCGCATCTTTCGGCTCATCGCCGAGCGTTGGCGCTCGCCGCGCACCGGCGAAGAGCACGTGTTCTCGAACATCGACTCGGTCGACTTCGTCAACGTGGTGGCGCTCGACACCGAGGGCCGTCTGCTGATGATCAGGCAGTTTCGTTTCGGCACCCGCGAGTTCACGCTCGAGGTGGCGGGCGGGATGTGTGAGCCCGGCGAGGAACCGATCGTCACCGCCGTGCGGGAACTTCGTGAAGAGACGGGCTACGTGGGCAGCAAGGTAACGCCGCTCGGGCACTGCGAGCCCAACCCCGCCATCTTCAACAACCGCGCGCACATGTTTTTGATCGAGGGTTGCCAGCACAGCGGCGAGCTGGTGCTCGACCCCGGCGAAGACATCGAGGTGGTCGCCATCCCGGTCGACGACGTGTTCGAGCTGCTGCACACGGGGCAGCTCACCCACGCGTTGGTGAGCGTCGCCCTACAGCGCTTCGATCTCTACCGACGCGGGCTGTTGCGGCTTGGCTGACCGCCGCCATAGGGTTCGCTCGGGGGGCTGCGAGGTCGACCCCTTGGAGTTCCGGCCGGGTCGGTGTCCGCGCGCGCGGCTTGACACTGCCGTCGTAACATGGCCAGATGTGGCCATGAAGTCGGTCAAAATCGCGGAGCTCAAGGACAAGCTTTCGGAGCACCTGCGCGCGGTCGAAGCAGGGGAGGTGGTGATCGTGACCGATCGCGACCGCCCCATCGCGCGCATCGTACCGATTCAACCAGCTGAGTCCCCGTTGAGGTTCAACGAGCCCGCGACCGCATTTCAGGCGCTTCGCGGGAAGAAGTGGCCCGCTGCGCGTTGGACGCTCAGCAGTGCACAGCTACTCGAAGCCGAGCGCAAAGAGACGTGAACGCCTACGTTGACACTTCGGTTGTGCTGCGCATCGTACTAGGCGAGCCTAAGCCGCTGCGCGAGTGGGGGAAGATCGAGAGCGCGTTGTCGAGTGATCTGATCCGAGTCGAGGCATTGCGCAGCATCGACCGGGCACGGGTGCTCTTGCAGCTGGACGACGCCGAGGTCGCCGAACGTCGTGCCGCTGTGCTGGAGCTCCTCTCGACTTTTCGCTTGGCACGGGTAGAACGCCGCGTGCTTGAGCGCGCGGCAGACCCGTTTCCGACCCTGCTGCGAACACTCGACGCCATTCACCTTGCGACAGCCGACCTGATTCGGAGAACGGTCAAAGACTTGGTGTTCGCGACCCACGATCGCGAGCTGGGGACCGCTGCGCGTGCGATCGGGTTGCGCGTGATCGGAATCTGAATCGATCGCGAAGAACACGTGGTAGCGAATCAAGCCGTGCAGCGTCAGAGCCTTGACGGCACCGCAGGCCGCCGGCCCCGTGTCCACCGCCGCCAGCCAGCTAGCTAGCTAGCTAGCCAGCTAGCCAGGCGCAACAAGCGCCGTCATGTCCACCGTGACCAGCCCGAGCACGACCCTAGCTAGTCGTTCGTGCTCTCGCTCTGGGCAGAAGGCGACGTTACCGCAAGCGCGCGCAGGTCGGAGGGCCGAGCGCGAGGTGTATTGCGTCGTTCGGCCAGAACGCGGCCGAATGCGGCAAAGCTGGGCACGAAGCCGTACACGAGCAGCGTCACCAGCACCAAACCCACACCCGCGCGAAAGCCGCCGAGCGCGGCCGACAACAACAACACGCCCACGAACGCGACGCCGTACGCGCGCACGCGGCGTGAGGCGAGCGCGTGGCCGAGGTGCCGGTGCTGCACGTCGAACGCCACCATCAGCGCGCAGGCGATGCCGACCAAGAAGCCCACCATCAGCGGCCGCCCCTGGAACATGGCCACCGACGACATGGCGACCAGCCCGCCGGCGGGACTGGGCACGCCGCGGAAGTAGCCCGGGTCGCTGCTCGCTTTGTTGAGCGTGAAGAACACGAGCCGCGTGATGACGAAGAACGCGAACAGGCCGCCCACCATGGCCCCGTCGATGCTGCGGTTGGTCGCGTAGATGGCAAAGCCAGGCGCCAAGCCGTAGCTGGTGCCGTCGGCGATGTCGTCCATGTACACGCCCCACTTGCTGCCGCCCCAGCGTCGCGCTGCGGCGCCGTCCATGCCGTCGAGCGCGGCCCCGAGCGTGAGCAGCAAGAGGCTGACGCTGGGCTCGTTGCGATCGGCAAACACCATCGCCATCACGCCGCACGCGCCGTTGGAGATGGAGAGCGCATCGGCGATGCGACTACGGCTGAGGATGTTGAGGCGGCGCAGCACCAGCGTGAGCGAGATGCCGGTGTTGACCCAGAGCAGCACGACCACCGACTCGGGCGTGACCAGCCGCGGCGCCCAGGCTTGGCTGAGCAGCAGCAGCGCCACCAAGCTGATGTAGCTGGTGGCCGTGCGCAGGCGGTTGTGCAGGATGCCGCCGACGCCGCGCGCGTGCAGCAACAGGAGCAGGACGTCGAGTCCCAGCTTGGGAAGCAGCGGGACCGCAGAGATGCGGTCGATGGTGAGCCAACCCAGCGCGAACAGCAGTGGGATCTCGGCCACGCGATCGAACACGCGCCCAAACACGGTGTCGAGCTTGCGCTCGCGCGCGACGACGCCATCGATGTAGTCGAGCGTGGCGTAGGCACCGAACAGGAGCGCGATGATGAGTGGACGCGCGGCCGTGGCGACGTCGGCGCGCAGCAGCACGAACGAGAGCGGCAGCGCAAACAGCAGCTTGAGCGCGGAGAGCCGGTTGGGGTGCAGCGTGACGCGTGCGCCGAGCGCGCGTTCGAAGCGTCGCACGGGCCCAGGCCGCACGGACGAGCTGGCCTGGGTCGGGGCGTTCGGAACCGTCATCGCGACAGTTCTAGCAGGGCGGCGCGGGCGCT
>JBEGTL010000327.1:0-8938 GCA_041179425.1 Pseudomonadota bacterium
CGCAGCCGAGTGGGCGGGCGCCACGGAGGAAGAGCTCGCGCGGCTCCAAGCACTCACGCCCCATCCCCTGCCGCCGCTCTGCCTCTGGTTCCTTCGCCGCATGGGCCACAGCATGGGCCCGATGACGAACCCACTCCTCGACTTCTCGGTGGACGCCATCTTCGCTGCTTATGCCGATACGGAGGACTATCCGATCGAGGCGGAGTGGCTCAAGAGGCGCTACCTGATGATCGGCTACAATCGGGACGAGGTGATGCCGCTGCACATCTGGTACGACCTCGAGCGGCCCGCGAGCGAAGACGCGCTTGTCGTCCACGGCCGCGTCACCGGTGGCATGACACCCAACTTCGCCATTCGCAGAGATGCAGGTGTGGGGAAAGTCTGGAACGTATCGGGTGTATAGTGCGCCGCAGGCCTGCAACGGTTCGTTCACCGACGACGCCTACGAGCCGTTCGAGTGCCTGGACCCGGTGATGGAGAAACTCGGCTTCCATCAACCTGTCACCATGGGAGACCGCTGCCGCGTCTACGAACGCGAAGACGCCACCATGACCTGCAAAGGCAGCCTCGACAACGACCGCACCAAGTACCGCTTCTACGATCTCGGCGCTTCCAACGAGGCGACCATCCGCAGCATCCTCGGCACTATCGCCCGCGAGACGCGACTGCTAGTCAAACTCGACGAGTGGAAGCCACCGCTACACGGCTGGGTGACGGATCAGGCCTCGGTCCTGGGATCGGCTGCGCATGAATCGAGCAGCGAACCGATCGCCGGTCGGCGGATCATCGCGGGCCGCGTAAGGTGGTTGCTCTGTACTGGACCTGAAGAGCCGCCGGAGAAAACTTACCAAAAGGAGCCGGCGATTTGGGCAGATCCGGTTTCGGCACATCAGTGCGTGACCCAACGACCTTCACGTTCGATTAGCGGTACTGCGCGCGCACTTTTGATCAGTTGCTCGATCTCGGCCGCGCGGGTTCCGTCGTTGCGCCACAGCGCGCCCTCGTGGATGCCCACGACCTCCCAACTCCGATAGAGATCGAGCACGTAGAGCGTGCGCGCCGCGAAGTCGAGGAGATAGCTGTGGCGAGTACGCCGCAGCGTGGCCTCTTGCAGGTAGGCAAAGCGACCGTCGTTGGCGACCACGATCTCTTGCAACACGCCGTGAACGTAGACTCCGTTCGAGAACGCCACGTCGCCGTACAGCGGGGCCGTCATCGCCATCTCGCCCTGCGGCAAGTACTCCCACGATAGGCTTCCATCGGGCGTCGCGCCCAGCCACTCGGGATCGCCGCTGGGCGCCATGAGGTCGAGTCCTCGCGGAGCAGGCGCGTCGTTCTGCGTTGCGCCTGTCTTGGGCGCGGCCCGCAGCACCAAGGAGAATGCGCCTACGAGTCGAAGAGGTGGCGTTCGAGATCGTTAGCGGCTGCATCCCTCCGAAGTTTATTCGGCTCGAACCGCCGAGCGACGGGCCCTCGAGCTGGCCGCTGTGCACCGCCACGACACCGCCAAAAGACGGCGGCGCCGGGTCCGAAGTTGTCTGCAGCATCGACGCGCAGGTGACGCGCCGTGCGATCGGCGAGAAGGTGGTCGACTGCGGGAACCTGCCGCGCCTCGCCGATGCCGCCGCCCGTGTGGCCGCCGATCGTTGTGTGCTGGACGCACAGAGCACGCAGCGTCCGTTCAAGCTGATTGTCTGGATGCAGGGCATCGACAGCAACATCGCCTACGCGTACATCTCGCCGGGCGCGGGCGGCAAGGTGTCAGTCCTGCAGTACGACAGCGCGTTCTCGCAGTTCAGCTCGACTGGCGGCGGCTCGATTGGCATGCAGACCTGCTCCTCGCTGCGCGCGGTGCCAAGCTGTCAGGCAAGCGCGTCCACGTTCTGCCTCGAGTGCGTCGATGAGAGTGCGTTCACCAAGGTCTGCGAAGATCCCGCGCGTTAGCCGGTCGTGCGGCTCAGGGCAGCGACACGCCCAGCTTCTCCATCCACTTCAGCGCACTGCTGGTACGGCCGTGCGCGGCCTTGTCGGCTTGCTCGCGCTTCTGCTCGGCGCGACGTATCGTCGAGATGTGCGGCGCGTTGTTGGGGATACGTTCGGGACGCCCCGGAGTGTTCGCGCGACGTGCACGCACGGGCGCTGGTGCGGGGCCGCGCATGTCGACGGCGCCCTGTACATTTCGCGAGACGTCTGCACCGAGCCACGCGTCGTGCAGCATGGGGTCGACGTAACGACGCAGCGAGCCGTCGGCGATCACCACCCAATCGTGCACCTGCATGGCAGGATGGCTCGGATTCAGACCCATGAGCGACGTGGGCTGACTGCGCACGACCCGCGCGTGCGCAGTCAGCCCAGCCTCGTGCGTTAGGTAGTTGAAGGCACTGGCGAACAGCTCGGCGTACTCGACACCGTTGGCCTGACGCGCATGCTCGAAGTGCAGGTCGGTGCGATGTCGAAAGCCGAAGTAGAGCAGGTCGGCGGTCACTTGCAGCGCCGCCTCTTCGGCGGCAAGGCTGTCGTGGACCTCGGCGGCACGGGCCGTGAGGTCGCGCGCGAGCGTGGGAGACAGGTCGGCCGCCGGTTCGCGAACTCGGTGCACGGGTCCAAAGCCGAGCCCGTACCAGCGCACGCCCACGAAAACGAGCGACAACAGCCCGAGTGCGACCAGGAGCCGCAGCAGCAGCCCCAACAAACCTTCCCTTGCGCCGTCACCCATGCTGGGTTCGGTAGCACCGCGCGCGCCGCTCGCAGTAGGCGTCCGGGGTGAGTCCGACTCAGGGCAGCGTGAACGCGATGATCTGCGCGACGCCGGGACCGATGCCGAACGGAACGATCACGAGGTCACCGGACACCGTGATGGGTGCGTTGACGCCGTTGGGCCCCTGCAACCGAAACACCTCGTTGCCTGTGCGGCGGTCGAAGCCGAGCACCAAGCCACTGACCGTCGACGTCAGCAGCACGTCGTTGACCGCCGTGGCGCCGCCGAACGGCGTGCCGGGGAGATCTTTTTTCCAGCGCACGCTGCCGTCGGCGGCATTGAGCGCGATGAGCTCGCCTGTCCCTGTACCGATGAGGCCCGGCGTGGCACCGCCGGGGAGGTAGTGCCTGCCCCAGTTCACCGTGGGGACGTACACGGTGTCGTCTGCGTAGGTGATCGGCGCGATGATGCCGCCGAGCGAGCCCGGATACACATCGACACCGGCGTCTCCGTAGGTCTGCAGCTTGTCGTTTTGGTGCAGTCCGACCGACGCGCGCCAGACGAACTTGCCGCCGCGACGTGCATCGAGCGCCACGACCGTACCGGTCTTGCCCGAGCCGATGGCCAACGAACGCTTCTCTCGTCCGATGCGGACATCGGCGAGGATCGGCGGGTTCTGGAAGTCGAGGTCGAACAGATCGTGCGACACCTCTTGGAAGTGCCAGCGGTAGCGGCCCGTTCGCGCGTCGAGCGCCAGCACCGAGTCGGTGTAGAGATTGTCACCGGGGCGGCTGCTGCCGAACGGGAACTCCGGCGTACCCGGGTACGGCCCAGGATTGCCGATGCCCCAGTAGATGTCGCCGCTCTGAATGTCGATGGTGGGCGAGAACCATGCACCCCCACCACTGTTGACCGCAGGGTTGCCCCACAGGCCCGTGTCTTTGACCGTCTTGAAGCTCCAGACAATCTTACCGTTCGACTGATCGAGCGCGTAGAGCGTGCCGTTGACGCCGCCTGCATATTGACTGGTCGAGTTGACGGGCACGGTACTCAGGTAGACCAGGCCGCCGTACACGATCGGCTGAATGCCGATTCCGCCAAACTGCGGCACCTCGATGCGTACTACAACGACGGCAAAGGCCATGTGCACGCGGGTGTCTTTTCCTACGACGACGCCCGCGGAATCATGATCGCCTCCGGTCGGCAAGCGGCGCACGTGCTGGTGCTCGAGCCCGAGGCGCTCGCGGCGCTGGGCTTGCCGAAGCCGACCGACCCGAAGTATCCGTACAAGTGATCCCATCGGCGGCACGCCCGCGCCGACGTCACAGCCCCGGCAGCGTACCTTCGGCATGCTTGGGGTCTGCCTGCGCTCCGAAGGTGTTGGTGTGGACTCCGAAGGCCTGCGCGATCGAGACCAGCAGCTTGTTGTTGGGGACGCGCGCGTCCTCGGGCCCACCCGAGCTGCAGTGCGGGTTGTTGGCCGGACAATCGCTGGGCATACGCAGCCGGCGGCCCAGCTTGAACTTGCCGTTGTTTCCTCCGGCCAACACCGTGGGCACGTTGCGCGTGCTGTGTTGTGCCGGGTCACCCATGTCGCTCGAGACGTAGATCAGCGTGCTTGCCAGCGCACCGAGCTCATCGAGGCGCGCCATCAGTCGAGCGACTTTGCCAAAGTGATAGGCGTTGAGCTTGGCCAGCGGCAGCCAGGTGGCGGGCTTGCCCGGTGCGCCGGTCCCTCGCCCTGCGTAGACGTGCGCGACTGCGCCGTGGTTGTCGGCGGGCAGACCGAGCGGGTTTCCCTGGTAGGGTAGATCCGCCATGAATAGGGTGCCAAAGCGGGTGACGTCGCACGCGACAGCCTGCGCGAGTAGGTCGATCTGCAGATCGGTGATGGCGTCGAAGTGGACGGCTCCACCGTCGCGACGACCCACCTTGGCGAAGCTGGGCGGCGCCTCTACCTTGCCGCAATGCGGCACCTTGCCGGGCATGCCCACCACCTGTTTCTCGAGCTCACGTAACGAGTGCAGGTGCTGGTCGAGCTTGGTCTGCTCTTCGGCCGCGAGCCTCGACCGCAAACGATTGACGTCTCCGCGCACGAAGTCGAGCACGCTCTTGCCACGTCGACGCTGACGCTCTGCCTCGCGCTGCGCGGAAG
Source organism: Pseudomonadota bacterium (assembly GCA_041179425.1). Classification (GTDB taxonomy): domain Bacteria; phylum Myxococcota_A; class Polyangia; order Polyangiales; family DASUME01; genus DASUME01. The sequence goes on from JBEGTL010000327.1 coordinate 4,854, forward strand.
GGTCGTCGCCGACCACCAGGCAGCGAAACAGCGCATCGAAGGTCTCGGCGGGGTCGATGATCTTACTGAGCGGGTGCCCACCGGGGCCGAACGACAAACCGTACCCGGAGGTCAGCTCGGGATCCCCCACGGCCAGCGCGACGCTGGTGACGGGTGTGGCATCGCCGAGTCCATGCTCGACGGCGAGATATTGATCGAGCGAGAGGCTGGCAGGTCTGCCCTCGCTGATGGTGCTGCCCGTCAGGATGGTGCCGGCACTGTCGTGCGCGTTGCCATTGGACAACAGGTCGAGCCCCTCGATGACGACGATCTGATCCTTGAAGCTCTTGCCGTAGGCCTTTGCGTCGTCGAACGGGCGCAGCGAGCAGTGTTCGTAGGTAAGATCGAAGCGGGTGCTCGTCTCGCCATCTCGCAGCGCAAAGTACTCCGCGCAGATCCCGTGCGGCTGATACACACCCAAGAACTTCAGCGGCAGCGTCTCGCCGCTCGCGGACTCGGCGTACGCGTGCTCGAGCATCTGATAGAACGGCAAGGTGGCGAGCCCCGCCCCGACGGCACGAAGAAACGAGCGGCGCGTCCCGCTCATGGGTGACGGTCGCTGCACGCAAGAGGCGGTCATGGCTTTGCTCCGCGATGCGTGAACAACGGGCTCTCGACGAAGCTGAGCAAGATGTCCATCAAGTTGCCCCTCTTTTGCTCGGGTAAGGTCTGCCATTGCGCGACGAACACGTCCTCCGCGTCCAGCCCGCTACGCGCTGCCATCGATCTGAACATGTGACGGGCAAAACACTCGCGCACCGTCGTGCTCGAGGCGAGCGCGCGCGCGAGCGCATTGCTGTCGGCGAACTCGCCAGACAGGGTGTCGCCCAGTGCGATGGTGGTCGAGCTGTCGACCGCGCGGCCATTCTCTTGGCTGCGGTATGCTCCCATTCCATCAAACTGCTCAAAGGCGTTGCCCACGGTGTCAATGGTGTGATGGCAGGTGGCGCAAAGCCCCGTGGTGGAGTGCGCGGCGAAGCGCTCCCGTGTGGTCAGCTTGGGGTCAGGCACCGGCGCCACGACCTCGATCTTGACGGACGACGGAGAAGGAACGGCCTGACAGGCCAGGCGCTTGGCCACCCGTACGCCGCGCAGCACTGGAGTGCTCTCGTGCGCGTGCGCCTGGACAGACAGAAAACCGGCCCGGTTGAGCAGACCCAGGCGCGCGGGCACAAAGAGCCGTCCCTCCGCTCGCGCCTGCCCCTGATAGAGCTGGGCCAGACGAGGACCGGCCACTGTCCAGTTGGCTCCGATCAGCTCTGTCAGATCGCTCGTGCCAGGGCCGTCGTCCGCCAGCACGGCGGCCACAAAGGCATGATTTTCTTTCAGCATCTCTGGCTTGAGGGCTTGAAAACGAGGGTAGACCTGCGTGTCCTTGGCGATGGACTCCAGCTTGTCTAGCTCGAGCCACTCGTGGATCATGCGCACCAGGCGCTGCTCGCTGCCCGGATGCTCGCGACGCAGACGCTCTGCTTGGGCCACCCGCCCCGCAGGGGTCTTGAGCGCACCACGCTTGGCCGCTTTTCGGAGCGCCTCGTCGGGCGGCGCACCGGTGAAGAGAAACGAGAGCTCGCTGGCGATCTCGTCTGCGCTGAGCACGACCTCCCCGCTCGCGCCGCGTGAGGCCGAACCGAGCTCGGTAAGGTAGAGAAAACCCGCCGACTGCAGCACCGCCTGGACCACCAGGCCGATGCCGTCAGCGTAGCCGCCATCCTCTCCGCCGACTTTGTAGACTTCGAACAGACCCGTGGACTCTTCAGCCTCAAGGGGCCGGCGATACGCACGTGAACCGAAGTCGGCGATGAAGGCGCGCGCGCAACGGTCGGTCGCGGAGAGATCCTCGCAGGGGGCGAGCGTCTTGACGTGCTTCGTGGCGTCGGCCCCGACCCGCTCCGCAGCTTTGTACAGCTGTCTGACCAGCACGGCATCGACCCGCTGGCCGTCGTTGACGGTGAAGCCGTCTTGGCGCGCGTCCGGGGCCAAGTTGGCCGCGAACTCGTTGGCGGACGCGACGAAGGCCGCGCTCGTGCCTGGCCCTGCCGCCCGCGAACGAACCATGGCCGCGAGCGACGCGCCGTACTCGGCATTCGAAAGTCGGCGGATGCGCGCCGGAAGCAGGGAGTCGACCGGAACCTGCGAGCTTGGCCTCTTCGGGTCGGCGTCGCTCCCACGGGCGGCCCCGGAGTACACCGCAAGCGCGAACAACAGCACGAGGAAGACGCATGAGCGTGAGGGAAACATCGGGGACTCGGGGCAGAGCGACTCGGCTCGGTGTTGCGCGGCAGGAGACCGAGCAACGCGCAGCGTGGCCGAAGACTGGCCCCAGAGACCAGCATACCCAGCGCGCCACCGCCAGCGCTTCGCACAGGGATGTGTGCGATCTCGCCAGCACGGCCGGTACGGCCCCGAGCGCGGGCGTAGCGGTCAACATTCACAGCGGCAACAGAATGCCTGTTCACTCGCCTCTTGCGACGCGCGAGCGCAGCGACGAGTGTCCAGACTTCGCGTAGTGTGGTCACTCGCGTGCGCATTCTTCTTACAATTCCAGCACTGCTCCTTGCGCTTTGTGCCGCCTGCGCGCGTGACCTTGCGACCGCACCCGAGACAGCCTCCGGCCACGCCGCGAGCCCCGCAGCGACTCCCCCCCGTGACGCGGGCGCGGCATCAGACGCTGGTGGGGCGAGCACGGACGCGCTGCTGCCGGCGCGCATTCGTCGCCTGAGCAATGCCGAATACAACGGCTCGGTGCGGTCGTTGCTGGGGACCGACCTCGCGCCGGCTCGTGGCTTCGCGCCAGACGCACGCCAAGCGGGCTTTACCGTCAACGAGGCCCAGCGTGTGGACGCGGTGTTGGCCAAACAGCTGTTCGCGGCCGCCGAGCTGCTCGCGGCCGACGCACGGGGCCGACTCGATCAGCTGGCGCCCTGCTCGAGCCCGGACGATGGAGAGGCCTGCGCACGTTCATTCATCGCGAGCTTCGGCGCACGAACCTATCGCCGCCCACTCGACGACGAGGAAGCAAGCGGCCTGCTCGGGCTCTTTCGTGCGGGCGCCTTCGACGCTAGCTACGAAGATGGCATCGAGCTCGTCATCCGCGCGCTGCTGCAGTCTGGCGGCTTTTTGTACCTGACCGAGCTGGGCAGCAGTGGGCAGGCTGCTGGCAGCGCCATCGCGCTCACCGAATACGAGCTGGCGAGCTCGCTTTCATACCTGATGACGGGCGCGCCGCCCGACGAGCAGCTGCTCGCAGCGGCCGCGGGCGGCGCGCTGAGTTCGCGGGCGGCGCGCCGCGAGCAAGTGCGGCGCTTGCGCCGCGAACACCCCGAGAGTCGCAACCAGCTCGTGCGCACCGTGCGCGAGTGGCTCGAGCTCGATCGCATCGCGGTCACCGCCAAGGACATCGCATTCTATCCAAGCTTCGAACGGTACGGCAGCGAGTTCCTCGCAGAGAGCCACGAGTTCATCGGCGCGGTGCTGGACGATCGGCTGGAGCCGGGCTTCCCTGCGAGCGACATCACGACTCTGCTCGGGGCGGACTGGACAGTCGGCGGCAGCACGCTCGCCGAGTTCTACGAAACCCAAGAACGCGGCGACGGTCGGCTGAGGCTCGCGGGACGCCGGGGCATCCTGAACCAAGGTGCGTTTCTGGCCGTGCACGCGCACGCCTATGAGAGCGCACCCATCCTGCGTGGCGCAGTGATCCAGCGCCGGCTCGCGTGTATCCCCGTTCCCGACCCCGGCACGGTCGGGATCAGCGTGACGGCACCACCCTCAGACCCCACTCTCACCTCACGGCAGCGCTTCGATGCCCACGTCGCCAATCCCAGCTGCGCCGGGTGTCACAAGGCCATCGACAGCTTCGGTAACGCATTCGAACTCTACGACGGCATGGGCGGCTTTCGAGAGACGGAGAACAGTATGGCGGTGGACGCTACGACCGTCATCGATGTGGACAGAGACTTCGATGGTGCCTATGCGGACAGCAATGCGCTGGCCGAGGCGCTCGCGAACAGTCCCGACGTCGAAGAAAGTTTTGCGCGCCACCT
>JBEGTL010000328.1:0-8932 GCA_041179425.1 Pseudomonadota bacterium
CAAGGCCGAGTAGCGCTGCAGCACCTTGAATGCATGGCGAAGCGTGCGCTGCGCAAGCATCGCGTGACCCACGATTTGCCACATGGTGATGGGCGCGTGGACCCCCACCGAGAGACCGAGGCCGAGGTCCTCGGTGACCGCGATCGCGCCCGTCAGCAACGGCTCGAACTCGGCCATGCTGAGGGTCTCGTTGAAGTCGAGGAGACGCTTACGTTCGATCTGGGCTTGCGCGAGGAGGGCGTAAGGGTCGTGCCCCTGACGCTGTACCTCCGACAGGATCCCGCGCGCGATGACGACTGACAAAGACATGATGCACCCGCCTGGCTCACGAGGACCATGTCCGCTTGGCTATTCGATTGTCAGACCCGCACGCAGAATTGCTCCGAACATGCTGGGTTGATGGGCGACCACGCTCGCACGGTCACCACGGCCGTAGAGAAACGTCGGCCGCAAGACATTGGCGAGTGCGCCCACCGCGAGCTCCAGCCTCGTGTGCTGGCCGAGGCGGACCGAGAGCGCGAGCTCCAGGGTGGGCTGCACCAGGAGGCGTGCCTGATGCGTCATTCCGGTCAGCATGCGCGGCGAGGAGATCAGCGCGCCCAGCTCGGCGCCTGCGCAGATCCACACGCCCAGCGCGGCGTCGGACGGCATCAAGCGTGGGCACACCGAAAGGCCCGCGCGAGCCGCCTGAAAGCTCGCCCCGACGCCGCGCACCGTCTCCTTGATCACGGGGAGCCAATAGGAGGCGTCCGCGCGAAGACGCACGGGCGACCGGGGGTCGAGCGCAAACGACGCCCCCAAGCCCAGGTCCGCGCGAGGGAGCGTGGCAGACAAGAGCCCCACGAAGACGCCGTACACCCGGTCGACCTTGCGCTCGCTTGCGGCAGCCTCGAGCAGCCCATCTTGTTCGAGCAAGAATGCGAGCACCAAGCCCAGGGCGCGCCGCAACGAAGCGCACTCCCCGGCAGGCGCCGTCAGCTCGCGCGACCCGAGCACGCTGCCTTGCCGGTCGCGCGCGTCGATGCGAACCAGTACGCCGCTCGCGCGGTCCTCCACGACGCCGTTCACCAACACGTCTGCCTCGTCGCGGGGCGCAAAGACGGCGCGCCCCATCAGCTCTTCGACATCGGCCTCGAGCGACGCGGCAGCCGGACACATGGTGCCGACGGGGCGCTCCCACGAGAGGTGCGCGCGCAGCTCGTCTGCCTGCGCGCGCGGTACCCAAAGCACACACGTGCACGCGAGCCACAGACAAGCCGTGCGCCACAGACCTTTGCGCCCGCGGCTTCGCCCCGGCAGCCCTACCCGTGTGCGCGCGCGGATCACGAGCTCAGAAACAGCTCTCGACCGTCACGATGTTATCGACGATCAGGTACGTGGTGGCGTTGGTCGACGGGTCGGACTTGGCGAGCAATACCAAGTTGTCGAAGTAGTCTCGAGGCTCGAGCGTGACGCAGTAGGTGTTCCACGTGGTGTCGAGCTTGGGCGATGCCCACAGGCGCTCGTTTGCGGTGCAGGTCGCGCCGATGCCGCCCCAGATCTCGAGATACGACGGCTCATTGTCGGGCGTGACGCCGGCCAAGTAGAGTCGGCGCAGGTCGATCTGAAAGCTGTGCTGACTGCCAGCGGCTACACCACGACACAGCGGCTGCGAAGCCTGTTCGCCGTCCGCGAGTCCGAGCCAGGTCTCGCCGGCTGTCGCTTTGGGTACGTTGGTCGCAAACCCCTGCGCGCTGCCGTCGCTGGCGATCTCTGGGGTGTTGCCGCGTGAGGGGTTGGTACAGACGCTCCACGGCGCCGCATCGAACACGGTGGGCAGACCGGAGTTGAACGCAGGCGTCCCTTCGAACGACGGATTGAGGAGGCACAGTGGTTTCCAGTCGGGTGCCGGCGGATCGGCCGGACAAGAGGCATCGACGGGCAAGAGCTTGGTGACGTGCGGAACCGAGCGCACGCCGGTGGCATCGGTGACCGCGACTGCGAGCGTGCGCGCCATGACGTCTGGGCAGATGCGGCGCTCTGCCGTCCGTAGACCATCGGCCCACTCGACTGTGTAAGGCGCCGCGCCGCCCGCGCCTTGCACCAGCACATCGGCGCAGTCGTCGCAGCCCTCGGGCCAGTGGATGGTCACGACCGCAACCGGCCCCGTGATCGGCACGCCCGCGTCGATGTCGGCGCGGCTGGCGATGACGGCCGCATCGAACGGCACGGCCGGTTCGATCCACGGTGCCTCGTCGCCCAGCCTGACGGTCCCACAACCCGTCACGACGGCCAGCGCGGCCATGCCAAGCAACATTGCACGCATCGCCGAGCTTTTATCCCAAGTGACACCGGGGCGGGAAGCGGATCCGCCTTTGAAACCAAGGACACAACATCTGGCGGCCAGCTCCGGACCCGCTCTGGCCGCGCGCGGAGCACCCCCATGTGAACATCAGTCTGGCCGCGGCGGTCAGCTCGTGGCCGAAAAAGCCACGTCGTGCGCGTGGTACACGCAGAGCTTCTTGTTCGCCGACCGTTCGATCTGCTGCGCCTTGGCGCTCAAGCCCGGCGCTGGTTCGGTCGAAGACACATCACTGTGCCTCTCTTCGTGGCGATCCTCATGGCGGCGTTGGTCTCACTAGCCAAGCCAGGACACGCCCAAGACGACGCAACGAGTGAGCCAGCCCTCGACGTGAGCAGCCTGAAAGGCGGCATCACCTTCGGCGAGCACACCTACGCTCACAAGGACGAGACAGGCACACTCACGCTCCCGGACATGCTGCGACCCGGCGCGGACGTACCCTTCGTCCGCGAGACGCGCCGAGAGCCTTCCTTCGGCTTCACCAGCTCGCCCGTGTGGCTCCGTTTCGACATCGTCAATCGTGGGCCACGCGAACAGCACTGGCTGCTCGAGCTCGCGTTCCCTCACCTCGATCACATCGACCTCTACGAAGTCCACCCTGACGGCACACAGAAGCACTGGACTGCGGGCGACACCCTGCCCTTCGCGGCACGCCAGCTCGACCACCCAAACTTCTTGTTCGCCCTCGACACGGCACCGGGCGCGTCGGTCCGCTACTACCTGCGCGCCAAGACCACGGGCGCACTACGCGTCCCGCTGGTGGCCTGGCTCTCGGATGAGTTCGTGGGTCACGAGAGTCGAAGCAACCTGCTCCTGTGGATGTTCTACGGCGCCATCGCCGTGATGACCCTGTACAACCTGGGCACCGCGCTGATGCTCAAGAACGTCGAGTACCTCTACTACGCGTTCGTGGTCTGCTCGATTGGCCTGGCCGTCTTCACGATGAGCGGTCAGACGTACCAGTACTTGGTACCCACTTCGCCTGCGCTCGCCAACCGCGCATTGGCGGTCAGCTTTGCGTTGGCTCTGATCTCCGTGCAGCTCTACACACGCAACCTGACTGCGCGGCTGCCCGTCGCGCAGCATGTGCGCGCGATCTATCGCTACACCATGCCACTCAGCTGCGTGCTGTTGCTGGTGACTGCGCTCAGCCCGCCCGTGGTTGGGATTCGTTGCGCCCTCGTGGGCTTTTTGTCCTACGTGCCGGTCGGCTCGTTCAAGCTGCGCGCAATCGACAAACTCAAGAGGCCAGAGCTGCGGTTTTACACGCTCAGCTGGTACTGCCTCGTGATCGCCCTCCCCACGGTGCTGCTCGCGCACGCCAACGTGCTGCCGCCTTTTCCGCTGTTTCTCTGGGCCGGCCACCTGGGCTGCGTGGCTCACATCATCTGCACGGCGCTCGCGCTACCCGCCCGGATCAACTTGATGAGTGACCACCTGGCGGGGCTCAACGCGCAGCTCTCCCAAAACGTGAGCGACCTGCAGCTGACGCTCTCACGCGCCGAAGAAGCCAACGAGAAAGCCCGCCGTGCGACCCGCGTGAAGGACGAGTTCTTGGCCACCATGTCGCACGAGCTGCGGACGCCGCTCAACTCCATCATCAACGTTCCGCTCGGCCTGCTCGAAGACTTCAAGGTGGAGCGCGGTGCGACGTGCGCCGTGTGTCGTGCGCGCTACCTGCTCGAGGGTGAGGAACAGCTCAGCACAGAGAGCGCGTGCGAAGACTGTGGCGGCGTGGGCACCCTGCACGAAGGGGCCCTGACTCGTTTTGCGGGTGACGCTGCGCGCGCCGCGCGCTTTTTGCAGAAGATCGAGAAGTCCGGCAAACACCTGCTGCAGATGGTCAACGACGTGCTCGACTCGAGCAAGATGGACGCGGGTCGCCTCGAGCTGAAGGTGGTTCCGCTCGACATGGAGAGCTTGCTACGTGAAGCCGTGGACGAGGTGAGCCAGGTGGAGGAGACGCGCGACATCCGCATCTCGCTCGCGCCCGACGCGGCCCTCGAGCGCGAGCCGTGCGTGGGCGACCCGCTGCGCCTCAAGCAGGTGCTGCTCAACCTGCTCGCCAATGCCATCAAGTTCTCCGAACCTTACTCTGCCATCAACGTGACCTGGCGACGCGGGCCCGAGCACGACCTGATCTCCATCGAAGATCAGGGCATCGGCATCGACCCGGCCGATCACGAGCGCGTGTTCGAGAGCTTCGAGCAGGTGCACAAGGGCGACACACGCAAGTACGGTGGGACGGGTCTCGGCCTGTCCATCTCGCGCAAGCTGGTTCGTATGCACGGCGGCGAGCTGTGGGTCGAGAGCCAGCGCGGCAGCGGCTCGCGCTTCATCCTCCGCATTCCGCGGCCTGCAGCGAGCACGGAGCCGACAACCTACCCCCTCACGGGTACCGGCTGACAGCCCGCGCGGGGGTGAGTCCGCCTCGTGAGTGACCGGCGTGCGTGGTAGATGCCTCCCTAGACGCAGGCGGCAACAACAGCACGGGCAGCGGCGTCACCTGGCGGCACGAAGGATGTTCGCTCGCCTGGGCCGCCACTGGCCAAAACAATGCCCGGTCGTACGCGGGCGTACTGACGGCGATGGCGCTGGGGTTACGCCGCCGCCGTGCGCGTCGCGCGCTCTGACCGATACCTTGCCGCGCTCGCTGCCCAGGCCCGCCACGTGCGCGGGTTGGCCATCGCTGGGTAGTGAACGAAAAGCGCGAGGTCGACGGGCAGCGTCAGAAGTTCACGAGCTCGATCTTGCGTAGACAGTGAGGTGTCACGGGTCCGCTGCTTCATTTCAACTGCGAACGGGACATGCCCAGGTGCCGCGTTGCCGTCGACAAACGTCGGCGGTCGTCACCACGTCATCAGCGCGCGGGACTTACGCGCGCGAGACGTAGGATTTCAACGAACCAGTCGAGTGAGACTGTCGATTTCTCTCGCCCTGGTCGTCTTACGGCATTCGCCGACGTCACTTGGTGTCTGCGTTGGCGGGACCGTGCACCACGGGCTTGCCTGATTGGTCAACCTCTGTCCCTGGGGGGAGCATCGGCACGCTGGTCTCGGGAACGCCGATGGGGACGAACCCGCGGCCCGGAACCATGCGGCCGACAGGTTTGGTCAGACTTTCGTCGACGACGACGTACGGCTCGTCGTTCCCCTCGCGGAATACATCTACTTTACTGACGTAACCCGCGATCTCGCCTTCCCGGTTGTACGCCATGATGAAGTCTGGAACGAGCTCCGGGCGGATCTCGCCATTTTTAAACGCCTCCGGAGGAACGCGTCCCTTCGTTGGCGACTTAGGTTTCGCGAGCGCAAAACCGGCGAGGCCGATAGCAACCAGCAAGCACGAAGCGACAAGCGAGATTCTTTGCAGCTTCATGATCTAGCGCTTCACAACCCAAGATTGGGGGAGAACTGTTGGCCTCTCTCTGCCCACGCCGAGTTGCCGAGATAGACATGGCCCTTCACGCGCGTTTGATAGGTGCCATGCTGGCCGTCGGCACAAGGCGTGTACCTCCAAGAGAATGTGGCAGTCGTCGAGGTGCTATTGTTCCAGACTGTACGGCCGCACAGGGCGCCGTTCTTATACCCTTCGACCTGCACGCCGATTCGTCCGCCGCCCATCGGAAGAGACCACACTGCGCGGTTCGACGGTAAGCAAACGACTGCTTCCGGCGCGGCAGTCCTTTTCGGTGCCCCCCATGAATTCTTCCAGGTAGAAAGGATCGCAGGCCCGCCTCCTACAGCCCGCGAGCGTACGCTATTGAGACTGCACGTGCCGGTGGAGCTTATAGACAAAGAACACTGGAGCAGGTACGGGACACGCGTACGATCAGCACTTTTAGAAGACTCCAAACTGGCCACTCTATGTATTGGTACCATCAACCAAGTTCGTGCTGAGGCGGTCGCGCTCTGCGACAAGGAGGGCCACATACTTGAATTTGTCGCCGCTGTGTTGCCTGCGCTCGTCCCAGCCGCCGAGCAGCATGCGCGGGAGTATGCGCCAGCGGTCCGGCGTGCCCGAGACTTCGTGACGGCCAACTGGCACCGGCCGTTCTCGCTAACCGAGGTTGCCCAAGAAGTCGGAGCGAGCAAATGGCATCTAACCCGCGCGTTCCGAGAAGCGCTGGGAATTTCTCCTGGCGACTATGCGCGAAGCCTTCGTGGGTCTCACGCGCTCAAGGCGATCGCTACGCAAACGCCGCTCTCCGTCGTTGCAGTAGAGCTCGGCTACAGCGACCAAGCACATTTGACTCGTGAGGTACGCCGCTTGTACGGCTTCACGCCCGGACACTATCGCTCTCCGTCCACAAAATAACCGCCCGGGCGAGCTTCTGGCCCCGAGGGCGCTCGCCTGACGCCGGCGCGCTCGCGTCGGGGGCTGTGGACATGGGGTCGGTCAGGGCTTACGCGCCAACAATCGCACGCAGTTGTGCACGATGGCCAGCCCGCGATCGCCGTCCGCGGTGAGGATCGACTCGGGATGAAACTGCACGGCCGCGATGGGCAGCGTCTTGTGTTCGATGGCCATCACGACCTCGGGATCACCCGCGACTGCGGTGACCTCGAACACGTCTGGGATGCGCACGCCATGCAGGGAGTGATAGCGACCGGCGACGAACGGCGAGTCGATGCCCTCGAACAGCCGGCCCCCGCGCACCTCCACCTCGGACGGCTTGCCGTGCATGGGGTAGCCCAGCACACCGAGCTCGCCGCCAAAGTGTTCGACCAGGGCCTGCAGGCCGAGGCACACGCCGAAGATGGGCAGGTTTCGTTCGAGCGCCGCGGCGATGGTGCCGCTCGTGTCGAAGTCGCGCGGCGAGCCGGGACCCGGCGACATCACCACCAGGTCGGGCTCGAGCTCGTCGAACAGCTTGGGGTCGAACCCGAAGCGCAGCGTGGTGACCTCTGCGCCGGTGCGCCGAAAGTAGCCAGCCAGCGTGTGCACGAACGAGTCTTGGTGGTCGACGAACAGGATGCGCTTGCCGTGCCCGGGCGAGCCACCCGGGGGCGGACGCAGCGAGCCCTTGAGTGGGCGTAGCTCGATGGCCTCGAGCAAGGCCGACGCTTTGAGCCGCGTCTCGCGCTCCTCTTCTGCGGGGTCTGAGTCGAACAGTAAGGTCGCCCCGGCACGCACCTGCGCGATGCCCTCACGGATGCGGATGGTGCGCAAGGTGAGGCCCGTGTTCATGCTGCCGTCGAAGCCGATCTTGCCCACCGCGCCGCCGTACCAGGCGCGCACGCTCTTCTCGTTTTCTTCGATGAACTGCATCGCCCACAGCTTGGGCGCGCCCGTGACCGTGACCGCCCAGGTGTGCGTGACGAAGGCGTCGAGCGCGTCGTAGCCGGAGCGCAGCATGCCCTCGACGTGATCGACCGTGTGGATCAGCTTGGAGTACATCTCGATCTGACGGCGACCGATCACGCGCACCGTCTCGGGCCGGCACACGCGCGACTTGTCGTTGCGGTCGACATCCGTGCACATGGTCAGCTCGGAGGCGTCTTTTTGCGAGTTGAGCAGCGCCAAGATCTGGCGGGCATCGGCGATGGCGTCGCCACCGCGCGCGATGGTGCCGGAGATGGGGCACGTCTCCACGCGCTCGCCACTCACGCGCACGAACATCTCGGGCGACGCGCCCACCAGGTACTCGCGCTCGCCCAGGTTGATGTAGAAGCCGTACGGCGCGGGGTTGGTCGAGCGCAGCCGGCGGAACACTTCGCTCGGCAGGTTCCTGCACGCGCGGAAGAACACCTGCCCCGGCACGACCTCGAACAGGTCGCCCTTCTTGAAGGCGACCTTGGCCTTGTGCACCACCTGTTCGTACTCACCGGGCACGTGGTCGCACTCGCGCTCGACCGACTTGCCCGGCACGAAGGCGTCGCGCGCGGTGGTGCGCGGCAACCCGACAGTGGACTTGCCCTCGAACTCGAAGTCGTAGCGCACCAGCTCCGCGCTCTCGCGCATGTGGTCGACGACCAACAGCTCGTCGGGCAGGTACAGCACGAGGTCACGATGGCCAGCCGGCCGCTCGAGCCGAAGCTTCACCGGGTCGAACTGGAACGTGAGGTCGTAGCCAAACGCGCCGTACAGGCCGAGGTGCTTGTCGCGCGGGTGCTTCCATTGGTCGACCAGTGCGCGCAGCACGGAGAAGATGCTGGGCACGCGCGTGCGTTGCTCTTCGGTGAAGTTGCTGCCCGCGTCGGCGATGGTGGCCAACACCTTGAGCCCGTCGCGGTGAACCTCGCGCACGCTGCCTTGTTTGAGCAGGCTCAGCAGCGTCGCCTCGAAGGCCGGCACCAAGAGCTCACCGCGTGAGTTGAGCGGCTCGACGCTGAGCTCGCGGCCTCTGGCGACCAGCGCCACCGGCGGATCGCAGAAGCCGAGGTCCCAGCGCGTGTAGCGACCGGGGTACTCGTAGCTGGACGTGAGCAGCACGCCGCGGCGCGCGTCGAGGTCGGTCGCGAGCTGCTCGACCGCGCGCACGGGGTCGACGTCCTCGATGACGCGGCGCACGCGCACGCCACCCTGGGTCTGATACGTCTCTGGGAAAGGCACTGTCATGGCGGCGGCGGCGACTATAGCGCGCTGTGA
>JBEGTL010000329.1:0-8891 GCA_041179425.1 Pseudomonadota bacterium
GCTGTTTGGGCCCCATCCCCATCAGGCGTCCGCACAGGTCGAGGAACTCGGGCGCGCGCAGATACTGGTACACGTACGGGTTCTCGGGCAGGTACCCGATGCGCTGCATACTCTCGAGCGACAGCTCGCGACCAAACAGCCGAATCGTGCCGCGGTCGTGGTGAATGAGCCGCAAGATGGCCTTGATGCTGGTGGTCTTGCCGGCGCCGTTGGGCCCCAGTAGCCCAAACGTCTCGCCCTCGCTCACCTCGAAGCTGACCCCGCGTACCGCCTCTACACGTTTGCGAAAAAAGCCGATCGCAAACGTCTTGTAGAGATCGTTGACACTCAGCACGGCGCTCGACGAACCGGCGTCGCTCATCGGCCCAGTGCCTTTCGTAGCTGCTCGATCACGACCTTTACCTGCGGCTCGGTCATGCTCGGAAACAGCGGCAGCGCGAGCCCCCGCTCCGCGATGTCGCGCGACACCTCGAGCGAACGACCGGCACGTTCGGCCAAGCTCGCCGCGCGCTCGAACTGCGGCAGTCGATGTAGCGCGTAGCTGAGCGCGCCCGACTGCACCCCTCCTTCGCGAAGCGCGGTCAGCACCCGATCGCGCTCCCCCGAGCCCTGCCCCACCGGCCCCAGCAACAGGCCGAGAGTCTGCTGGTTGGGCTCCGCGTCGTGGGCCGCGCGCTGCCACGATCGTCCGGGAAAAGCGGCCTGAATCTGCGCCGCGAGGCGACGGCGCGCCGCCACCAGGTGCGGCAGCTTGAGCATCTGCTCGGAGCCGATGGCGCCCGCGAGCTCGGTCATGCGCTGGTTGCCGGCAGCGCACACGAACACGCCCGGCAAGCTCTGCCCGTGGTTGCGCAGGGCGCGCAGGCGCTCGGCGAGCAGGTCGTCGTCGGTGAGGCACGCACCGCCCTCGCCCGTGGTGAGCACCTTGCGTGGATGAAACGACGTACACGCGATGATGCCGTGGCTGCCGCACGGTGCGCCCGCGTAGCTGGCGCCGAGCGAGCAGGCCGCATCGACGACCAGGGCGACGCCGGGCAGTGCCGCCGCAATTGCCGCGTGGCGCGCAGGGCTACCAAACTGCTCGATGACGATCGCCGCGCGCGTACGTGACGTGCGCGCCGACGCAAACCCGTGCTCGGTCGCGTTCCACTCGTCGCGGTCGACATCGACCAGACCGAGCTCCGCGCCGGTGCCCAACACCGCGTGCGCGGGGCTCGGCCACGTGAGCGCGGGGCACAACACTTCGTCGCCTGGCCGCACCTCCAGCGCGCGCAGCGCAAGCTCGAGCGCTGCGGTGCCGCTGCCCACTGCGATGGCGTGCTTGCGGTGCGTGCTGAGCGCGAGCGCGGACTCGAATGCTTGGACCTCGCGGCCCTGCACCAACATACCGGAGCGCAGCACACGCTCAGTGGCGGCGATCTCCTCGTCGCCCAGTGCGGGAACCGTGAGTGGAATCATCACGCCTCGATTGTACAGCGGGCCCCGCTTCACATGGCGCTTCACCGCGACTGTCGGCTACGATCGACGCCACGTGCAGCAAGTATCCAAGCACCCTCGCCTCTCGACTGCCGTTCCGGGCGTGGGGCGACGATGACCGTCAACTCCTCGACCGCGCGTGGAGGCGGCTCGCGCGTCGACCTCCCGCTCGGCGTGATCCTCTCCGGGGGTGGTGCGCGCGGCGCCTACGAGGTCGGCGTCCTCAGCTACGTGTTCGGCGAGCTCGTGCGCAGCACCGGCCGCGTTCCCCGCATCGACATCATCTCGGGCTGCAGCGTCGGCGCGGTCAACGGCGCCTTCCTGGCTTCCGCGGCGCACGAGCCGGTGCGCGGCGTCGAGCGCCTGGTCGAGCTGTGGTACGAGCTCGACTTCTCGCAGGTGGTCAGCTTCGGCCTGCGCGAGCTCGCGTTTTTGCACCGCGTCTGGCTGGGCGGCGCCAAGCCGCAGGGCCTGTTCAACGCCGAGCCACTGGCCCGGCTGATCGGCGAAAACGTCTCCTGGCTCAACCTCGCGCGCAACCTGCGCCGAGGCATCCTGCAGGCCCTCACGCTCGCCACCACGCACGCCGCCACGGGTCGCCCGCACGTCTTCGTCGACATCAGCCCGCACACGCCAAGGCCCAAAGACGTGGGCCGTCAGGTGGTCATGCGCGACGGGCCGGTGCGCGCCAAACACGTCCTCGCCTCGGCCGCGCTGCCGCTGCTCTTCCCGCTGGTCGACGTCAACGGTGAGCTCCACTGCGACGGCGGCCTTCGTATCAACACGCCCACTGCGCCCGCCATCCACCTGGGCGCCCGACGCCTGTTCGTGGTGGGCCTGTCGCACGGCAAGTACGACGACGCCTCGCGCGTACGCGACATGGCGCCCGACCGCGCGCCCGGCGCGCCGTTCATCCTGGGCAAGGTGCTCGACGCGTTCTTCCTCGACCACCTCGACGCCGATATCCAGGGCATGCAGCGCATCAACGACTACATGGCGATGGGACAGGCGGCCTACGGGCCCGAGTTCATCGACCGCATGAACGAGGAGGCCCGCTTGCGTGGCCGCCCCGAGCGCAACCCGGTGCGCGTCTGTACGGTCCGCCCCAGCGTTGACCTGGGCCACGTCGCCTACGACTTCCTCGCCGAAAAACGTCGCCACATCCGCACAGAGACCGCCGTGGTCCACGCCCTGTTGCGTACCATCGACGTGGGTGAGGCGGCCGAGGCCGACCTGGCCAGCTTCTTGATGTTCGACGACGAGTACGTACGCGTGCTGATTGAGCTCGGGCGCAAAGACGCGGCCGCCATGCGCGATGAGCTCGAAGACTTCTTTTTCGGATCTTGGGACGGTCGCGCCCTTTGATTTGTCAGTTGCTCTTCCGGGGCAGGGACGCTTGGCGGAGCGAGCAAGGGCATCTGCAGAAGTTGTCCACATGCGGCTGTGGAACAACCCTTTATCAATTGCTGATTGATCTCTACAACGACCCGGAATCGTATGACAATCTCGCAACCCACAGATCTTGAACGAGCTGTGGACAACCAGTGGATCAACAGGCGAAAGGCGAGCCTCGCATGACCGACCACGCGCTCTCGGCACTCGACCAAGCCCACGCGCACCGCCTCGACGGAAACGAGGAAGCAGCGCTTAGACAGGCACTTGCCTGCGCCCGCGCCGACGGCGATGGACCGGGTCCCGTGGCTCTGATTGCGCGCATCCTCGTCGACCGCGAGCACGAGCTGCCCGCACTCAAGGTGGCCGAGCGTCTGGTCTCGGCGTTCGTGCGCCGCGGCGACCTGCCCGGTGCCGTCGTCGCCAGCACCCTCGCGCTCGACGCGGGCGAACCGCAAAAGCCGCTGCTCGCTGCCATCGCGCTGGCCTTCGCCAAGAACGCGCCGCGAGCGACCACCGGCAGCATCCAGCCGCCGCCCATCCCCAGCACCCCAGAGACGCACGATCTCGACAAGCTCGAGGGCGATGCGCTCTCTCGTGAGGCCCGCAAGGTGCTCGACGCGTACGTCGCCGCCACAGACCCCGTCGACAAAAACACGCCGCTGCCCGCGCTGCCTCTGTTCAGCGCGCTCGAGCAGCGCGAGCTGGCGCAGCTGCTGTCGGCCGTGCGCATCGAAGAGGTGTCGACCGCACACGAGATCGTCCGCCAGGGCGACCCCGGCAACGAGGCCTTCGTGGTCGCGCGCGGCCTGCTCAAGGTCGTGCGTCGCGAAGGCGGCGACGAGACCCTGCTCGCCCAGCTCGGGCCGGGCTCCATCTTCGGCGAGATGGCGCTGATCAGCGAGAGCCCGCGCAGCGCGAGCGTGATCGCCATGGAGCCGGCGCAGCTCTTGGTGCTCGCGCGCGACGAGCTCGAGCGCGCCGCCGAAGACGCGCCCGAGCTGAGCGCCGAGCTGTCGTCGTTCTGCCGCGGCCGCATGCACGCCAACCTGATCCGCCACGCCCGTGTGCTGTCGGGGCTCAAGCCGTCCCAACGGATGGAGCTGCTCGGCCAGCTCGAGTCCAAGCTGTTCGAGCCGCGCACTGCGCTCATCCGGCGCGAGCAAGAGGCCGACAGCATCTTTTTGATCGCCAGCGGTGCGGTCTCCATCTCGGTCCCCGAAGACGGCGAGCGGCTGGTGCTCGCCACACTCGGACCCGGCGAGGTGGTCGGCGAGATGTCGATGATCCTGCGGCGGCCGGCCAATGCCGACGTCACAGCGCTCTACCCCACGCTCGCGTACGAGATCACGGGCACCAAGCTGGCTACGCTGATGCGCCAGTACCCGCCGCTGTTGGTCGAGCTGTACGACTTGGCCACGCGCCGCGACGAAGAGATCCGTGCCTACGCGGGTGACGACACGCTTTCCGCCGACGACATCCTGGTCTAAGCCGAGACTGTGGAGTTCGAGTACGCCTCTCCGAGCAGCATCCCCGTCGGCAAACGACGTGCCCTGCCGCTGTCGGTCAGCAGCCTCGTCGTGGTGCTGGCCGCCGGCCTGCTGACCCTCTCCGCGACGGCGCTGCTGTGGCTCATTCGGTTCCTGGGGGTCCCGCCGAGCTTGGGCCAGACCGGCTCCGTCGAAGCGGCGCAGCGTGCGTTCTTGGCCTCGCTCGGGCTGGTGGGCGCAGTGTTCCTGGCGCTGTCTGCGTTTGCGGCGTGGCTCAGCGTGCGCGCATTCTCGGACGACCTGTCGTTCGTCACGCGGCGCGTGCGCGCTCTGTTCGAGCGAGGCGACCTCGGCGAGCCCATCGCGCTGCGCACGCTCGACGAGGTGGGGGCCCTGACGCGTGCCTTCGAAGAGCTGCGCCGCGGCTACCTCGACCAGCTCTCGCGCGAGCGCGACGCGCACCGCCAGGCGCAGGAGGCCGACCGCTACAAGAGCGAGTTCCTCACCACCGTCAGCCACGAGCTGCGCACGCCACTCAACGCCATCCTGGGCTTCACCGAGGTGCTGCTCGCGGAGATCGAAGGGCCCCTCAACGACGGCCAGCGTGAAGACCTGCGCATGATCCGGGCCTCGGGCGAGCACCTGCTCGCGTTGTTCAACAACGTGCTCGAAGTGTCGGCGCTCGCCTCGGGTCGCATGAAGCTGCACCCCGAGCGCATCGACGTCGTCGCGCTGCTCGAGGAGGTGGCCTCGTTGCTCGAGGGCCAGCGCTACGGCAAGCCCGTGCTGATCACGGTCGACGCCCCCGAAGACCTGCCCGAGCTCACCGCCGACGCCACGCGGCTTCGCCAGATCGTGCTCAATTTGGGCACCAATGCGCTCAAGTTCACCACCTCGGGCCAGGTCACGCTGCAGGTCCGCCAGCAGGGCCAGGCGCTGCGCATCAGCGTGCGCGACACCGGCTGCGGCATCTCCGAGGACGACCTGCCGCGCTTGTTCGAGGAGTTCACGCAGGTGGGGTCGGGGACCGGGCCACGCGGGCAGGTACGGCCCGGCTCCGGTCTGGGCCTCAGCATCGTGCAGAAGCTGACCCGCTTGCACCACGGCCACGTCGAGGTGGAGAGTCGGCCCGGCCACGGCTCGGTATTCAGCGTGACCTTGCCGCTCAAGCGCGGTGCGAGCCAGGGCTCGCCGTCCGAGCCGCCGCTGCCCGACCCCTCGTCCGGCGAGCCGCCGCCATGATGCGTCAGCACTCGTTCAGCATCGTGCCCTCGCTGATCACGCCGCCACTCACCCCGGCGCGCATGCGGCTGTTGTTGTTGCTGGCTGGCTACGGAGTGGTGCTGGCGCTCGGGCTGTTCACGCTGCTCGGCGCCCCGTTCGTATTGGCCCTTCCCGGCATCGAGGGCGGTGCGCTGCTGCGCATGACGCTGGCCCAGGGCGTGGTGGTGTTCACGGTGCTGTCCCTGGTCACGCGGCGCGGCGTGCGGCGCATGGAGCCCATCTACCACACGCTGCTGCTCGGTCCGCGCGACGCCCCGATCGGCCCCGGCCCCGCCATCGAGGCGGTCGAGGCCGCGTTCCGCTACCCCGAGCGCGCGACCTGGCTCGTCATCGCGTGCGCACAGCTGGTGCCGCTGGTCGATGCCCTGGGCTTGGTGCCCGTGTCCGGCCTCTCCGGCTGGGCTGGCGTCGCGGTCGACCTGCTCATGATGGCCGTCGCCGCGGCCGGGTCCATGCCGTCCATCGTGTTGTATCGGCGCATCATCTGGCGCTGGCTGGGTCGACTCAATCCGCGCGACGTGCCGCTCGCCGCCGACGAACGACTCTCCGATCGACTCGCGCTCACGGTCGCGGTGCCTGTCGTCGTGGTGGGCACCGCGGCGGTCGTGGTGCTCTCGTCGCACTTGGTCGCGCTGCGCACGCGCGTGCTGCCACCCATCCAGATGGGTGCCATCTCCATCGAGCTCGACCTCACGGCGGCGGCGCTCGCACTCGGCTTGATCGTCGCCACCACCGCACTCGCCTGGTCGCTCGCGCAGCAGCTGGGCGACGAGCTGGCGCACGACGTGAGCTCCATCCGCCGCCAGATCGAGCGCGTGCAGCGCGGCGAGGCACCCGAACCCAATGCCGCAGAGGCCTTGTTTCGCAGCCTCGCGCACACGCCTGCCGGGCAGGAGCTGGCGCGCGCGCTGTCCGACCTCTCGCAGCGCTTCGCGCAGATGCGCGCCAAAGAACGCGAAGGGCGCATGGCGATGGAGCAGGCCCAGCGCCTGCGCACGCAGTTTCTCGCGTCGATGAGCCACGACCTGCGCAGCCCGCTCAACTCGCTGCTCGGCTTTGCCACCCTGATCGCGAGCGGCGTCGAGGGGCCGATCACGGACGAGCAACGCGAGAGCATCCAGATGATCACGCGCAGCGCACGCGACCTCTTGCGGCTCGTCACCAACATCCTCGACTCGGCGCGACTCGAAGCAGGTCGGCTCAACCTCGACCGCGCCTGGACGCCCGCCAGCGAGATGCTGACGCAGGCCCTCACCGACGGCCGACGGATGCTCGAAGATCGCCCGCTCGAGCTGGTGGCCGAGTTCGCCCCCAACCTGCCCGCCATCTACGCCGACCAAGACCGCGTGGTGCAGGCCGTGCTGGGCCTGTTCAGCCACGCCATCCACGCCACCGAGCGCGGCACCATCAAGGTGGTCGCCCACGTGTTTCGCGGCCCGCCCGGCCCGCTCGAGGCGCACCTGCGCATCGACGTGATCGACCAGGGAGCAGGCATCCGCGAGGCGGACCAGGCCACGCTGTTCGAGGCCTTTCGAGAGATTCAGGAGCCCTCGGGCCGGCGAATCGGGGGCCTCGGTCTCGGGCTCTCGCTCGCGCGTGAGCTGATTAGGGCGCACGGCGGGGATGTGTGGTTCGTCTCGAAGCGCGGACGGGGCACCACGTTCATGGTCGCCCTGCCACTCACCGGTCCCGGCTCGTCGTTGCGGTTCTCGTAGGCGCACGCGCGCTCGACTTCGCCAGAACACGAGCCTTCGGGTACAACCAAGGCCCTATGTCGACCTCACGCAAGCTCTTCGCGTTGCTCTCGCTCCTGTCCTTGGTCGCGGTGTCGGGTGTGCTCGGCTGCGGCGGCGAGCCCAAGCCCCCGCTCGCCAACGACGTGACCATGACCGTCACCGACAAGGGCTTCGAGCCAGCGAACCTTCGTGTCGAAAAGGGTAAGCCCGTCCACCTGACCATCACGCGCGTCAGCGACTCCACCTGTGCGACCGAGATCGTGATCGACGAAGAGAAGATCAAGACAGCGTTGCCGCTCAACGAGGCGGTCAAAGTCAGCTTTACGCCGAGCAAGACCGGCACGCTCAAATACGGCTGCGCGATGCAAAAGATGATCGGCGGTCTGATCACGATTGAGTAGTTCCGCCGACGGGGACTCGTCACGAACGCGGCAGACGGTGTCTCGAGAGTGCGAGGCTACAGCCGCACAAAAAAAAGCCGCGCGGCGTGAGTCGCTGCACCTGCGCGCGAAGAACTTGATTGTGAAAGCTAACCAAGGCCGTCGTGTTTGCTCGGTAAGACCGCGCATGTCGGCCTAAGGTGAGGCCTTCGCGCGAAGGCCCCGCTCCATGACCTACGACCATGTGCAAAACAGCGAGCTGCCCCAAGCGCCACCTGTGAGGTCCCGCGCCTCGAGGTTGCTGTGTACAAAGCCGGCGGTGTGGGCCGTGCTGGCGATATTCTGTAGCGCGGGCTGTGGCAACGACCCCGCACTCGACGCACCGCCGGACGAGGTCGATCCGCACGCGACCTACGACGCAGGCAAAAAGAAAGACGGCAGCGTCGCCAACGCCAGAGACGGCGGCGCGCACGACGACACGCACAGCAGCACGACCGACCACGCGACGACCCAGCCAGGCAGCGGCTCCAAAGACGCCGCGGTCGGTGTCGACGCGAGCAAGGGCGATGAACATGGGCACATGGCCGCGGTCGACGCCGGCATGATGGAGGCGTGCTCGTACCACGGGGCCCCCGACTCGCGCGACGACGGCATCAAAGACAGCAACGCCGTGGTGACGACCGTGGGTACCGGCAAAGACACCCTGTTGCCCGAGGCCGTGCTCGCTTGGATGAAAGAGAAGGAGTTCGCCGAGGCCCACGACGCCTGGCATCTCATCCGGCGCTGGGACCAGGGTTGTCGCAAGAGCAACGCCGCGGCAGCCGGCTGTCGATCGGCCGAGACCCTGATGAGTAAGGGGCTGTGGCGCGCCGACATCCAGCAAGGCGGACCCGGCGACGGCTACGCGTTCATGGCCATGCATCGGCACATGATCCACATGCTCAAGCAGAGCTTTCCCAAGCACCAAGAGCTGTTTGCCGGGTTCAAAAAGGTGCCGCGCGCAAAGGCCGATGCCGACAACCCCATGTCGTGGCGCAACGTCTCGTGGACGTCGAACAACCTCACCGGCTTCGACACGCTCGAGAACATCGAAAAGAACCTGGACAAGTTTCCCACCGAGGACAATCTCGGCC
>JBEGTL010000330.1:0-8873 GCA_041179425.1 Pseudomonadota bacterium
CGTCGACGGCGACGCGCAGGTCGTCGCGTTGCACGTGAACGGAGTGCACACGTTGTTCACGCACGTCGACGGCGACGCGCAGGTCGTCGCGTTGCACGTAAACGGCGTGCACACGTTGTTCACGCAGGTCGACGGCGATGCGCAGGTCGTCGCGTTGCACGTGAACGGGGTGCACACGTTGTTCACGCACGTCGATGGCGACGCGCAGGTCGTCGCGTTGCACGTGAACGGGGTGCACACGTTGTTCACGCACGTCGATGGCGACGCGCAGTTTGCTGCACTGCACACGTACGGCGCCGGACCGCATGTGCCGTCGTCACGCGTGACGTTGGGCGGCGGGCACACGCACTGACCATTCTGCAACACGCGCGGAGATCCGCATGGAACACAAGACCCGTTACGCAGATAGTTGGGCGATGCGCACACGCACATCCCGCCCTGCGCGACGTAGGGTGTTGGGCACGTGCAGGTGCCATTCTGCGCGACCAGCGGACTCGCGCAGCTGCATTGCCCCGTGCTGGCGTTGCACATGCCGAGGCCGCAGTTGACGCCCGTGCAGACCGACACACAAGTCCGTCCCTGCACCTTGTAGCCGGCGGGGCAGGCACACGCGTCGTTGCTACATTGCCCTGGTGCGCAGTTGAAGCCCACGCAGGTTGCGCGCACGCAGCTACCTGACTGCTCCATCGTGCCGGCCGGACACAAGCAGCGCCCGTTCTCGGCCACGAAACCGCTCGGGCACACGCATGCGCCGTTGGAACACGACCCTGGCCGGCAATCGAGGCCAGTGCAGCGATCGACACACGACGTGCCTGCCGCGCGGTGACTCGCGGGGCAGACGCAAGTGCCGTCGTTGCAGCTGCCCGGTGCGCAGTTGACCCCCACGCAGCGGTCGATGACCTCGGCCACGCACACGCCAGCCGTGAGCTTGTACCCCACTGCGCAGCTGCACGCGCCTGCTCGACACGTACCTCCCGGTCCACAGTTCTTGCCGGCACACGCGTCGACGCAGCTGCCGTCAGCGAGCGCCGTAAAGCCCGCGCGACAAGCGCAGCGACCGTCTACGCAGGCGCTGTTGGCCGCACACTTGACGTCGCGACACAGGTCCACCGAGCTGCACGTCGTGCCGTCCTCGCTCCCCGAGAAGCCCGCGTTGCAGGTGCAGCGGTACGTCCCACGGCCATCGACGCACAGCCCGTTGCCGCACGCGCCGCTGGGGCAGTCCGGGCAGTTCTCCTGACACGCGGCAAGCGGCCACGCGCCGTTGGTGCAGGTGATGGCCTTGTTCAGGCAGTCGCCCGCGCCCGGCAGCTCTTTGCCGCAGGTGCTGGTCGTGCCGTTGATGCACGCACAACCCTGGTTGGGCAGCCCATCGCAGCTGGCGTCGTTGCCCGCGTCGCAGGTATCGGCAGGGGCCGAGCGCACCGCGCCCACACACTCACTCGACCACTTGGCGTCGACGCAGGTCTGTGTGCCGGGCTTGCACGCACCGATGGCGACGCCGCACGGACGAACACTGCCGTTGATACACTCGCAACCTTCGCTGCGCACGCCGTTGCAGTTGGAGTCGTCGTCGGCGACGTCGCAGCTATCCGCCGCGAGTGGTGCCCGCGCGCCCTCGCACGACAGCCACTCGCCGTCTTTGCAGCTGCGGGTGCCCGTGCGGCAGGCGCCGATGGGCTTGCCCGCGGGCCACACGATCACAGTCTGCTCCGCGCCCGGCAGCAACGAGCACTCGACGTTGACGTCGGTCGCGTCGTTGCACATGCAGCCCTTGCCGTTGAGCGCTGCGTCGTCGGCCACACCATTGCAGTCGTCGTCGATGTTGTCGCAACGATTGGCGAGCGCTCCGACGCCCGGCCCGTCCCACGCGCCGCGGTAGCGCGAGGAGTTGGTGTCGTCGCAGTCGTCGCCCGCGAGCGCGACGTCGCCCACCTGCGGTACGTCGAGCAGCCGGCAGCTCTCGACAGTATGGCCGTCGTCGTCGGCATCGACGGCCTGGTACATACACTTGTCGTCGCTACAACGAGCGACTGCGCAGCCGGAGGGCACCGCCTTGGCCAGCACAGGCGCACAGTCCACGTCGCTGCTACACTCGACCTTGGTCGCAGTGGCCGGCTCGGGCATGCTCACGACAGGCGGAACCGGAACGTCGGGCGATGGCTTGAGGTCCACCGGCACGACCGGCTGACACGTCCCCTGCCCTGGTTCACACGTCAGGTCGCGCATGACGCGTGGATCGCGACACAGGTGCCCAAAACACTTGCGGCCGAGGAACAAGCTCAGCAAGAGCCGCTGTCCCGGCCGGAACGAGGTCACGGCCGAGTTCTCGACCACATCGACCAGCGGGCCGTTCTCTTCGATGGGGCCGCGCGCCGTCACCACCACGCGCACGTCGTGCACACCGCGCATGGGTGTGAGCGAGTAGGCCAGGCGGTAGGGCGCGCCGTAGACGCCGCCATCCATGGCGGGCGCGGGCTGGGCGGTGACCTCGAGCTCGCGCTCTACCAGCTGCAGCTTGGTCTTGGGGTCGAAGATGCGGATGCGCAGCTGCTTGATCTCGACCCCGACGACGAGGTCGGTGCCGTGCTCGACGACGATCTCGGTGGCGTCGATGGGCGCCTGACAGCCGACGACCAGCAGCGCGATCCACAACGAAGCGAGCCACGTCCGTACGTCGACCCGCCGACGCCGGTGGTCACTCGTTGCGCGCTGCATCAGAAGACTCTCGTTAAGGACATTCATCGGGGGACTCCCACAGGGGCTCGAAAACCCCGCCGCATGCGGCAACGGACGCGCGTGTCGCCGACGTGCTCGCGGCGCGCTCGTCGAGCAGCGGTGTCAGCGCGCTGACGCACTCTCCGTTCGAGCAGGTAAGGTCGCTGCGTGGGTCGGTGGCGGCGCGGCACGAGACACCCAGACAGCCGCGCGACAGGACCATGGGCAGCAGCACCTGTCGATGGCGAACGAATGTCCCGATCGCCTGTCGCTCGACTAGGTCCATGACCGCGCCTCCGCCCAGTGGCCCACGACCCGTCAGCACCAGACGAAAGTCGGTGACGTCGCCCTCGCTGGGGGTCAGGGCAAACGACGCGGGCAACTGGAACTGCGCCGGTAACCCAGGGGTCGTGGTGAGCGCAATGCTCCGCGAGCTCAGCTCGTTGCCCCCTGCTCGGTCGAAGATCTGGATGCGCACCTCGGTCAGCTCGCTGCCCACCGTAAGATCGCTCTGCACCTCGACCAACACCGACGTCGGTTCGTCGCTCGACGCGCACGCCGTCGCCACGAAGCCCGCGGCAAGCGTCCCAAAAAGGCAGCATTTCATGGGCTCGCACCGTCTGCTCGCCCGACGGGGATCACCATCATGGTGCTACCGCCGTCGACTTTGGCTTCGCCCGAGTCGCGCAAGGTGACGACCAGCACCGTCGCCAGACTGGCCGCGCCGACCGCCGCGACGGTGGTCCACAACCACCACTTCTTGCGCAGCGCTACCTCCTGGTCCACTTGGCCGTTCATCGGCGGCGGCACGGGCTTGAGCTCGATCTGCACGACCCGGTCGACGTTGCCCTCCACCGTCAGCTCGCGCTGGCCAGTCAGGTAGCCAGTCTCGTGGACCTCGATTGCGTGCGGGCCCGCCGCCAGCAGCACCGCGCCACCGAGATCGCGCTGGGCATCGGCACCGTCGATGAGAACGTGCGCGCTGCGCGGCATGGTCGACACGACGATGCGGGCGACGTGGCTGCGCGCCCGACGCAGCAGGTCTTCGGTCTCCCCTCGCTGGACATCGGAGAGTGGCCGAACCGACGACGTGAGCGTCTGCTGCAAGAACTCTACAGCCGCGACGTAGTGAGCGAGCTCGAACTCGCAGTGACCGAGCGCGCGCAGCACCCGTGCGTTTGGCCAAAGCCGATGGGCTTGCAGAAACCGCGCGCGCGCTTCTTCGTAGTTGCCGCGTTCGTACTCCTGAAAGCCCAGCTCCGCCGCTCGCTGATAGCCGGCCGGCGGGGTTTCGGCCGGGGCGTCAGAGACCGTGGGGTCGGGCGAGAGCGCACGCACGGGCGCGGCCCCAAACCAGCAACAACATAATCCCAATGCCAAGATCCAAGATCGAACGCCGTGCATCCAGTCGCGTCCTCGTCTGCGTGCCGCGGGGGGGCGGCATTGCGGGTCGTTCTACGCTGCAAGAAAGTACTTCTACCCGCCTGCAATGGCTCGCCAGAGCGCGCGTGTGTAGTAAGGAAGTAAGTAAGTAAGGTCGAACGAAGGCACGCGCCAGCTCGCTGTCGGTCAACCTTATTGCCGGCACGGGCAACCGCACGGGCCGACGTGGTACGATTCGCCGGATTCCGCGCATGTTGCTCCCACCCATTGGCTCGTTGATCGCCGAGAAATACCGACTCGAATCTCTGCTCGGTGAGGGCGGGATGGGGGCCGTGTTTCGTGCGCGTCACGAGCTCATGGACAAGCCGGTGGCCGTCAAGTGGCTCAAGCCCACCAGCGGCGACGAGGCCGCGGCGCGCCATCGTTTCATGCAGGAGGCGCGGGCGGCCGCCCGCATCCGCCACCCCAACGTGGTCGACGTGTACGACGTTGGCGAGCAAGACCACTGTCTGTTCATGGTGATGGAGCTGCTCGAGGGCGAGACCTTCGCCGACTACCTCGAGCAAACGGGCATGTCCGTGGCCGAGGCGCTGCGTCACCTGCTGGGAGCCATGCGTGGCGTGGCCGCCGCCCATGCCGCCGGCATCACGCACCGCGACATCAAGCCCGAAAACGTGTTCATCGCCGTCGATCCCCTGCACGTACAGGGGGTCGCCAAGATCCTCGACTTCGGTATCTCCAAGCTGCACGACGAGCCGCAGCCGAACCTCACGCTCGCGGGCACCACCATGGGCACGCCCCATTACATGTCCTACGAGCAGATCCGCTGCATGAGCGACGTCGACCATCGCACGGACATCTACGCGTTCGGGGTGCTGCTCTATCAGGCCATCACCGGCGCCCTGCCCTACGACTCCGACACCCTGCCCGGTATCATCATGCAGGCCGCGACGGGGCGGGCGGTCCGGCCCATCGCGCTGTGCCCAGAGCTACCGCCCGAGCTCGACGAGCTGGTCATGAAGGCGATCGCACTGCGCCGCGAAGACCGTTTTCAGAGTATCGACGCGATGATCAGCGCGCTGACCCGCATTCAGCTGGCCCGCCACTCCTGGTCCTCCAGCACCGAACGCCCGTCCTGGGTACCCAGCCCGTCGTCGCTGTTGTCTCCTGCCCTGCGCCCGCGCACCGGGTCGCCCCGGCCCTTCTCCTTTGCTCGGGCGCCCGCGGGCACGCTTCGGCCGACCGACACGACCCAACCCCACACCGTCGACGCCGAAGCTGGGCTGCCAAAGCGAGCGCTCGCGGGCAAGCTTTCCCAGCTCGCACGGCTCAAGTTCGCCCCCATCAATCCGTGGCTCGGGCTGGCCGGTGCCGCGCTCGGCGTGGTCATGGGTGGCACGCTGTACACGCGCGTCATGACGCCGACGCCCGCCCACGCCGGCAAGGCCAGCGCGAGTGCGCCGATGCAGTCAGCGTCTCTTTTCGACAAAGCTTCGGTGTCGACCGCGGCACCAACCTCCGCCGCGGGCCTGCTCGTCACCACCAACTCTCCGGGTTCTCTCGCCGAGGCCCCGGGGACCATCGTGGGTGAAGCCGGCGGCTCGCTCGTTCCCTCGCGGTTGCCCAGCGGCAAAGAACCTCCGCTCTCGCTCAGCACGACGGCAGGCCTCGGCGTCGACTCTTCCAAGCCAGACATGCGTGCGATGGCGCCACGTGCCTCCGCGACGCTCGACTCGGTCCACGACAAGTCGGCGCAGCGCGTTTCCCAGACGGCATCGCCCGGCGCAGGAGAGCCTCACGACAAGCGGCCTGCGCCGGGTGTGCGCACCCAGGCAGCGGGGTCCGCAGCCGTGGCCGCAAAGCCCGCGCCGGGTTTGTCGACCTCCCCGGCCGGCACGGCATCGGCAGCGCTCGAAGCAGCGCCGAGCCCGTTCGTGCACACCCATCGCTCCGGTCCGCTCAAGCTCGAAGACCTGTAAGCCGCCATGGCCCGTCGTGCGGGCGCGCGTCTTACTTGAGACCCTTGGCGAAGAAGTCCCACTTCGCGGGCTGATTGCAAAGCTTGCAGTCAGTGCCCACGAACCACGACTTGCCCACGTCGTCGGCGAGCAGGTGGTAACGGAACCAAGCTGTCACCGATGGAAAGACCCGCTCAGGTTCCTTCATAAGGGTGATGTGACCTGCCGGCGCGTCCCCCTCGATCATGTGCAGACGAAAGGCCGCCGCGGCGGTCTGGGCCTTGGCAGCACTGAGCGAGCCATCCGGATCGAGGTCGTTGTCGCCGGTCACGAAGTAGGTGGGCGTGGGGCGTGTCCCCGTAGCCCCCAAGTTGAGCACGACGCTCGTCTTGACGCGCTTGTCGGCGGCTGCGCTCCAGGTGGAGCCACCGCCCTGCGAGTGACCAAAGACTCCGACCTTGTCCACGTCCACGTGTTTGTAGAGCGGGCTGTCGGCCTTGTCGTTCTCGGCGGTCACGTAGTCGACGCCGCGCAGCTGGAACTTGCCCCCCGATGTGTAGCGGGAGTTGGTGGCGACGACGATGAAGCCGTGTGACGTCAGGTGCTCGAGCAGCGCGTTGTAGCCGGGGGTCTTGGCGCACGTTCCGTTGGCCCAGCTCAAGATGGGGTACAGCTGCCCCTCCACCATGTTTTTGGGGTAGTAGAGCGTGTACAGGTTGACCTTGTAGTCGGGGCCGAACAACGCGTATTCGCGCGCGGCCTCGGCCGTCTCGCCAAACAGCTGCACTAAGCTGGTGCAGCCAGCACCGTCGCCCCTGTCGTTGGCGTTGGTAGGCGGGTTCTCGAAGCCGACGCCTACGTTCTCTAGCTTGACGACCTCGTACGGACCCTTCTGATCCGGGGTGGGGAGCACGGGCGCCGTGGTGATGCCGGTGCCCGCCTCGGCGGCGGATGGACCCGCGTCAGACGTGCTGGGCGGGGTCTTCGGACCAGCGTCCACCTGCGCGGCTGCGTCGAGCTTCTTGCCGGCGTCGGCGGGCCTGGCCGGCGCCGTCGGGGAGTCGTCGTCTTCGGTGTCCGACTCGTCGCTCTCGTCTTCGCGCTCGACTTTGGGTTCGTCCTTGACGCTGTCTTTTTTGTCGTCGGAGTTCGCGTCGTCTTGGGACTGTTTGGTGGGTCCGGTGGGCGCGTCTTCGGTGCAGGCCAACGAAGACAGCAAGACGACGGAGCAGACTGCAAGCAGACCACTTCGTGCACCACGCGCGGCGACCTTGGCGCGGCTTTCGTGTAGGCACGGTGTCAGGGTTTGCAGACATTGAGTCGAAGCGCGCCGTCGGGGGCGCGAGCGAAGAGACGAGAGAATGGCGAAGGGGCTCATGAGTTCTCCAGCACGAGAGCTCTCTTCGGCGACGACCAAGACGACGAAGGACCCTCGAGAGTGGACGGGCACGTGCAGACGACGCGCTCGGCCTCGGCCCTGGTCGTATCGGCAACAGTCTGACAAGTAAATACTCCACAATCATGACCCGAATAAACGCGAGCCACTTGCTTACAATTCACGATCGGACTGGAAACGCAGCGCAATCGCGCAGGCAGCCATGTACGACGTCTTCTCCACGACGTAGCCATCGTTATCCAAGCCCTCAGCGAGCCGCGGGGATGGTGAAATAGAAGGTGCTGCCCCGACCGACCGTGGTCTCGACCCAGATGCGGCCGCCGTGCGACTCGATCAGTCCCTTGACGATGGCGAGCCCGAGCCCGGCACCACGTCGCGCGGTCTTTTTGACCTGCCAGAAACGATCGAACAAGTGTGGTAGATCTTCTTCGCAGATGTCCGAGTCGGTCCCTACGCCGTAGCGCAGGTACACACGGATGCCGCCCGCACCGATGGACATGTTATGCCGTCCTGGCAAGTGCGCGGTGTTGCGCAGCTTGTACACCTCGATGTACCGCTCGCGCTCGAACTCCTCTTCGACAGAAGACAGCAGCACGATGCCGCCGACCACCGTCTCTTCGACGCCAAACCGACTGATTCGGTTTTCGCCGTACGGGATGTCGGTGGCAAAGAAGCCCACGGCCTGCGCGTTTTGGATGATGCTTGCGAGCTGAAAGACCTTCTCGCGGTCGAGCTCCTCGATGGAGCAAGAGTAGCCAGTCAGCGTTGCACGCTGATCACCCTGACGGGTGTGTTGAATTGACAGCAGAGCTCCTCCCCTCAGCCTGGCTAGTGCTGACTCTACGTATGGCCCGACTATGCCTCGCCTAAATGTCTCGTTCCCCCCGAGGCGTGCACTGCCGCTGTCCGTCAGATCGGTTGTGCGCAGTCATCGCCGCGGCTCTATGGGTGGCCGCCCATGTGCTCAGCGCAGTCCCGGTTCTTGCACAAGATCGTTTGGAGGTTCCCGGCTACCGGGAGACCATAGCCGAAGCGCTCATTGAGTACGAGGCTCACAACTACCTCGAGGCTCGCACGCTGTTCGAGCGGGCCCATAAGCTCTACCCGAACGCGCGCACGCTCCGCGGCCTAGCTGTCGTTGCGTTCGAGCTGCGAAACTAGACCGATAGCGTCTCGCTATTAGAGCGGGCCCTGGCATCCCCCCTCAAGCCTCTTGAAGGCGAGATGAAAGTGAACGCGGAGCAGCTCTTGGTGCGCGCCCGCGCGTTCATCGGCGAGCTCCGGTTAGCGGTGAAGCCGACGAGCGCCCAAGTGCTTGTTGATGGTAACCGTTCACGCCCCCTAAAAGTCTGATCATTTCGCGGGCCACGAAGTTCACGATCGACAGAGGATCGCGATCATGATCTACCTTCGGTGTG
>JBEGTL010000331.1:0-8845 GCA_041179425.1 Pseudomonadota bacterium
CACCCAGCAGTCGCAGTTCTAGAGCAACGCCTCGGTGATGGTCAAGATCATCGACCAAGAGGTGGCCTCGCCCGATCTCGTCAACCAGCAGCAGAGTCAAAACGCCTCGTCCTCGGCGGCGATGGCCGCGCAGATCATCGCGTCCGAGCTGCTGATCATGACCAGCAACGACGTGTACAAGGCTGCGCTCACCAAACTGGGCGTCGACAAGGTCTACCCCGGCATCGAAAAAAAGGCGGCCAAAGCGGGGGTCCCGCTGATGGACTTCGCCGCCGAGAAGCTCGAAAAAGACTTCACCGTCAAGACCAGCGGCGACACCAACGTGCTCCTGCTCGCGGCGTTCAATACCGACCCCGAGGTCTCGCAGCAGCTGCTCAAGGCCATCATCACCTCCACGGTCGAGAAGCAGGTCTCGGTCCTGCGCGACCCGCGCACCGAGTTCCTCACTCGCAAGCTGGTCACCCTGCAGCGGGAGGCCGACACCGCCAAGCAGGCGCTGGCGGCCTTCAAGCGGCGCACGCAGATCACCTCGTTCGACGAGGAGCGCACGCTGCTGTTGCGCCAGCGCGACGACATTCAGTCGCGGCTCAGCCAGACGCGCGCCATGTTGGTGTCGGCGCAGGGGAGGGGCTCCACACTGCAAGAGTCGCTCGACAAGACCCCCGCCCAGATTGCCTTGTCCGACGAGAACGACCGGGCGCAGCGGGTATTCGAGCAGGCCCAGGCGCGCCTGGCCACGGCCCGCGCCAACTACGACAACGGTCAGCGCAGGTTCACGGCCGACAACCCCGAGCTGCTCGATATGGCGCAGGAGGTCAAGGCCGCCGAGCGCGCGCTCGAGCAAGCCAACCAGCAGTCGGGCTCGCGTGTACGAAAGGGCATCAACCCGCTCGCGCAGACCATCAGCACCACGCTCTCCACGGCGCGCTCCGATGCCAACGCGGCGCGCGGCGAGGTCAAAGAGCGCGAGCGCCAGCTCGAGGACATCAACAAGCGCCTGGCGTTCCTCGACGGCAGCGAGATCGAGCTACGCGACCTCGAGCGCAAACAGAACATGGCCGACACGAGCTACCGCTCGTACCTGCAGCGCGCCGAGTCGGCACGCATCGTCAGCGACATGAACGACGCGGGCATCTCGGGCCTCAGCATCGTCCAGCAGCCCACGCTTCCCTATAAGCCGTCACGGCCCAAAAAGCCTCTGCTGCTCGGGATCGCCATCTTTGGGGGAATCCTCGCGGCCTTTGGTTTGTGTTTACTGCTCGAGACGCTCGACACCACGATCAGCCTGCCCGAGCACGCCGAGCACGTCCTCGGCCTGCCGGTCCTGGCCTCGATTCAGATGAAGAAGACCGGCGGATAGGCATGTTCAAGCGACGCAGTAGCAGTCCCGGCACGCCGGTCATCACGCTCACGCAACGCAAGAGTCCCACGCGGACGCTCGTGCGCGACGACGAGACGGTGGGGCTACTCAGCGCGTTGCGCGCCGCTCTGCCCCAGAAGCGCTGCTGTTCCGTGGGGATCATCTCCACGCACCACGGTGAGGGCGTCACCACGCTTGCACAGAGCTTGGCAGCGGTCGCGGCGCGCAACCCGCGCACCAAGGTGCTGCTCTGCAAGGTGACCAACCAGCAGGGGCACACGGGCGCCTCGCCGTTCATCTCCATGGAGACCATTGCCGCCCTGCCTAGCGAGCGCATCACGGCCAGCAACGTGGGTGGCTTTCCGCTCGCGCAGGTGTCGCCGGGCTACAGCGCCGGGGACACCATGATGGGGTCGCTCACGGCTCCCTCCGACCTGCAGTCCATCGTGACCTCGGTCGGGGGCTCGTTCGACTTGGTTATCGTCGACCTGCCGCCTATCAGCGAGAGCGCACTTGGCTCGTCGCTGGCCAAGGGGCTCGACGGTGTGGTGCTGGTGGTCGAGGCCGAGCGCACGCGCACGCACGCCCTGCGCGCGGCACGCAAGTCGGTCGAGTCGTGCGGCGGCACCATCCTCGGCGTGGTCCTCAACAAGCGCCGCTTCCACATCCCCAGCTTCATCTACAAGCACCTCTGACCATGCCTGCGCGGTGCACGGTTCGCGGCTTTCGACGCGCGACTCGTTCGGCCACCTGGTTGGTCTGTGTCGTGTGCGCCCTCGCTTCGTGGTCTCCCCGGGTGAGCGCGCAGCTGCTCGATGAATCGCAAGCTCCTGGCACCGAGCAATACGCCAACACGCGCTGGGTGCTGCAGCGCCCCGATCAAGACCCCACCGACGCATGCGTGGGCGGCTTCTTTTCGTTCCAGTTCAGCGCCACCGGGTACTTCGTCTACAACAACCGCTTTCGCGGCTCGTGGCGCGTCGACACGCAGGGCAACTTGCGGCTCAAGACCAGCAAAGGGCAGATGCTCTTGCTGCTGGCCAACGGCACCACGCTTCGTGCAGCGGGCAATGCCGGCTTCTTGCTGAAAAAAAACGTCTTCGAGCGCTGTCCACGATAGACGCCTCGTGTCTACTCACGTCGCACCGCCGCCGTGTAGGAGGTGGTGCGCCACGGCAGACGCTACGCCGGCAACGCGTGCGGGCGTAAGATTCGCCACGCCACGACAGTCGGGAGCGTGCTCGCGACACAGGGCCGTGTCATTCGATCGCGCGTGAAGATTCTGTGGATCGGCCAACAGCCCTACAACGAAGGCGCTGGCGAAGAAGTCGTCGATCGCAAGCTCAAGGCAGAGCTCCGGGCGCTCGGCCATCAGATCGACGACTTTTATCCGTTGCCGGTCTCCCGCGTGCGCGAGCTGTTCAACCTGTCGGTGCGCCGTCTGCCTTACTACCGAGCGCGGTTCGAGTCCGCGGCGAGTGTCGAGGCGGTGCGCGGCATCTCGCGCAGCTACGACGCGGCGGTGGTCTCGTGGGAACCGTTCGACAGGCTCGCGCTCGAGTCGCCCATCCCGGTCGTCCTGCTCCTGCACAACATCACTAGCTCCGCCATCCGCTCGGTCTTTCCGCACAACCTGCTCGCGCGCTACCTGGCCAACAGGTCTGACCTCTGGGAGCACCGCGCGTACGAGAGTCGGCGGCTGTCCGCCATCGCCACGCTGTCGGTCGCCGACCAGCGCTACGTCGCCAGCATCGCCCAAAACACCCCAGTGCTCTACACGCCGCCCGGTATGCCGCCGGTGTCGGAGTTGTCCGCAGACGCACGGTTCGTTCCCGAGCTGTTCGTCTCCGGCACGTACGGCTGGTTTCCCAAGCGCCGCGACGTGCTGGCGTTTGCGCGCGAGTACGCGGCGTGCGCAGCTAAGCTGCCCGTGGTTGCCGACGCGCTGCCTCCCGCGGCACAGGCGTTGGTGCGTCCGTATGCGGCCACGCTCGGCGACACCACTCACAGCATCCGGCTCGGTCTGATCACTGACCGCTTCGAGTCGGGCCACAAGCTCAAGACCGCCTACTACTTGGCCAACAACGCCATCGTCCTGTCGTACGCCAATGTGAGCCGAGATTTCGAGCCCATTCCCGACCACGGCTTCTTCGTGCGCAAGATCTCCACGGCGTCTGACATCGCCCGCCACGCGGCCGAGGTGCAAGCGATCGAGCCGGCTGAGCTGCGTGCAAGGCTGGCTGCTTTTAAGCTGAGCTGTCAGGAGAAATTCAGCTGGCGACGCTCTGCTTCCGTGCTCGCACAAGCGCTGGGCAGCGCGGTAAGCTGAGGGTCTGCAGGGAGTCCAATCTTACTTGCTGCGGGGGGCCAGACCGCTCTGCTATATGCGTCGTGCCTCGAGGCAGCGGGTCGGTTTCGGTTGTTTCGCTCGGCCATTGTCTGTCAGCACAGGATTGCTCAAGAATGCGCGTTCTCATCACGGGTGGTGCGGGGTTCATCGGTTCTCGCTTGGCGAAGCGACTGGCTACTGGGGGCGCCACCCTCACCGTGCTCGATAGCCTCAGTCCGCAGGTGCACGGCGAGCGCGCAGAGTTTGCGCCCGACCTTCTGCAGGTCGCCGAGTGCGTGCGCGGCGACATCCGCGATCAGCCGCTGGTGGCCCGTCTGCTCGTCGGGCAAGACGTGGTGGTGCACCTCGCCGCGGAGACTGGCACGGGTCAGTCCATGTACGCAGTCAAGCAGTACGAAGACGTCAACATCCGCGGCACGGCGCTGCTGCTCGACGTGTTGGTCAACGACCCCAAGCGCACGGTCTCCAAAATCGTGCTGGCGTCGTCGCGCGCCGTCTACGGCGAGGGCAAGTACGAGTGCGCCGAGCACGGCGTCGTCTGTCCGCCCGCGCGGACGGCAGCGTTGCTCAACGCAGGGCGTTTCGACCCACACTGTCCAGTCTGCGGGACGACGCTGCGCGTGCTGGCGACCACCGAGGACGTCCGCTTCTCACCTTCGTCGTTCTACGGCCTCACCAAGCAGGTCCAAGAGCAGATGGTGCTGATGTTCGCGACCACGCTCGGCATCTCCGGCTTCGGCCTCCGTTATCAGAACGTGTACGGTCCGGGACAGAGCCTGACCAATCCTTACACTGGCATCCTGGCGGTGTTCTCCAACCTGGTCCGTCAGGGCAAGGGCATCGACGTGTTCGAAGACGGTCACGAGAGCCGCGACTTCGTCTATGTCGACGACGTCGTCGACGCCACCGCTGCCGTCGTCCAGCCCATGGTCAGCGGCGTGCACGCGCTCAACGTCGGCTCGGGAGTCCGCACCAGCGTGCTCGAGGTGGCGCACGCGGTCGTGCAGTACTTCAAGTCGAGTGTTCCGGTCCGCGTCACCGGCAACTACCGCCTCGGCGACATCCGTCACAACTTTGCCGATATCTCGGCATTGCAGAGGCTGACGCCGTTTGCGCCCAAGTGGAGCTTCTCGGCAGGGCTCGGCGAGTTTTTGCGCTGGGCAGAGCTGTACGAAGCAATCGACGCTGGCTTTGAGCGCTCACTTTCAGAGCTCCGCGAGCGCGGTTTGCTCGGCACAGCGAGTTCATGAGGGACGAATATCTTGGACACCGGTAAGCACAGTGCGCAGTCTCCAGATCTGGCTCGCGAGCCCGAAGGCGCGCTTCGACAGGTTCTTGATGCAAAGCAGAACGGACGCATGTCGACCCCCGTGAGCTCGCGACGTAGCGACGAGTCCGGCATCTCGTACACCGGCGACCGCCCCAAGCTGGTCGCCGATACGCTGCTCATTGCGGCTAGCTTTTTTGGCTATGCCGGCGAGATCAAAGCCACGCTCGAGCGGCGCGGACGCAAGGTGATCTGGGTCGAAGACCGGCCCGCCACCGACACCAAGACCAAGCTCCTGTTGCGCATCCATCCGTCGCTCATCGCCACGCAGACCGAGGCGTACTTCGACGGCATCATCGCCCAGGTGCGCGAGCAGCCCATTACTGAAGTGCTCATCATCAAGGGCGAGGCAGTCTCCATCGAGACCATCGAGCGGCTGCGCCGTGCCTGTCCCAAGGCCCGCTTCACGCTGTACTTCTGGGACAGCTACCGAAACATGCCGCCCGGTAGCGCCGACAAAGTGGGGCACTTCGATCGCGCGTTCAGCTTCGACCCGGTCGACGTCGAGAACGACAAACGCCTTTCTTTCCGCCCGCTGTTCTATCTCGATCGGTTCAGCCAGCTGCCGGCGCTCAAACAAGACATCGACGTGCTGTTCCTCGGCACGGTGCACACCGACCGCTACCAGGTGCTCAAGCTGCTCCAGGCCAGCCTGCCCTCCGACATCCGCTTCGAGATGGTGCTGTACTACCCGTCCTGGAAGCTGTTTCAGCTGCGCCGCGTGGTGGACCCCCGCATGTGGGGTGCCAAGCGCGACGAGTTCATCTTCGAGCCCGTCTCCGGCGAACAAGTCACCAACCTGTTGGCGCGCACGCGCATCGCCGTCGACATCGAGCGCTCGGTGCAGTCCGGCTTCACCATCCGCACCATCGAGATGATCGGCGCGAGCAAAAAGCTCATCACCACCAATCCTCGCGTGCAGGCGGCCGACTTCTACAACCCCAACAACATGGCCATCATCGACCGTGAGCGGCCGCGCCTCGACGAGCAGTTCTTGCGTCGTCCCTACGAGGCGCTGCCCGAGCCCGTGCTCAAGAAGTACGCGCTCTCGGGTTGGGTCGACGAAGTCGTACCTCCGCGCTAGGCGCACGTCACATGGTCGACCCTTCTCCGCTCGCGCGCCCGAAGGCGCGCTTCGACCGCGTCCCCCCTTCGCCGCGAGCCGAACCGACGGCCGTCGAGCCCGAGAGTGGCTCCGACTACGCGATGCGCGTGATGACCATCATCGCGGTGCTCGTGGTGCTCACGCAGAAGATCGCGGTGCCGGGCTCCGGAGGCGCATTGCAGATCGCGCCCTTCTTGTTTTACGGGGCGATGGCCGTGCTGATGTTCAAGGGCCACGTGCGCATCGACCCGGTGCGCTTTGCCCTGTTCTCCGCGACCGTCGGCGTGGCGGCGCTATGCCAGGCCGTCTACCACGGCAACCGCTTCTCCATCGGCTCGTTCGGCTTCTACGTCCTCATCTACACGAGCTGCGTCTTCGTGCTGCCCGCCGAACACAAGCAGTACCTCAAGCTGCTCTCGGCGCTGCAGAACGTGGGCATCTTCGGCGGCATCTTCGTCATCATCGACCTGGCCGCGCAGCGCGTGGGCATGGCGCCGCCCAACCTGGAGAAGGTCATCCCGGCCGAGCTGCTGCTCAAAGACTTCGCCTACATCCGCGGCGTCGCCTTCGGCAGCACCCAGATCAAGCCCAACGGGCTCATCTTCCTCGAGCCTTCTCACTGCTCGCAGTTCTTGGCGTTTTGTCTGTTCGCCGAGCTGTGTCTGTTTCGTCGGCCCTGGCGTGTGTTGTTCTACTTCGTGACCATGTTCCTCACCAACGGCGGCACGGGCATGTTGCTGGTGCTGCTCAGTGCGCCGTTCGCCATGATGTACTTTCGACCCGGCGTCTCCATCGGCCTCGGTGCGCTCGCCGTGCTCGGCCTGATTGGTGCCATCAGCGCGGGCTTTTTGGACAGTCTGCTGGCGCGGTTCGAGGAGTTCGGCTCGGAGAAGTCGAGCGCACACTACCGCTTCGTGGCGCCTGTACAGATGATTGCCGCCGTCCTCGAGGGCCCCACGCTCAACGCGCTCATCGGCGTGGGCGCGGGCAATGCGCCCAAACAAAACCCGTTCGTGATCTGGGTGCCGCTCGCCAAGACCATGTACGAGTACGGCCTGGTGTTCGTGGTGTTTTGGTTCCCGCTCACCATCATCAGCACGTTTGGCCAGGGCCGCATCTTCATCATGTCGTGGATGATGTTCATGCAGTATCACATCCTCAATGGCTCCCTGCTCGTGCCCATCAACTTCATCTACTCGCTGCTGTTCAGCGGCCTGTACGTGCTGCAGGGCGATCACAAAGAGCCTGACAAAGAGCATCGGTTTGCCTGGCAGCACGGCGCGAGCCAGACGCCCAAACAGTCGGGCACACCGGGTTCCTCTCTGGCGCCGCTGCGCTGAGCGGGCCGTGCTGAGCGCACCTCCGCGAGCCTCTTTTCCTGTACTCCTCAGGCGTAGGTCTTGGGGGGCGCTGCTCGGCTGGTGTCTCGTTTGGCTCGGCGCGTCGCTCGTGCACGCACCCAGCGCGCGCGCGGTGGGCTGGGAGCTGATGTTCGAAGACGAGTTCACGGGCTCCGCGCTCGACCGTCAGGTCTGGTCCACGCGCTACATCTACGACAACGACCAGAACGATACCTTTGCGGCCAACGGCGAGCGCCAGCGCTATCGCGACAATGGCAACCACGTGCTGCGCGACGGGCACATCGACCTGGTTGCCAAGCGCGCCAAGGTCGATGCAGAGCACGAGTTCGAGTCTGGTCTCCTGCGTTCTGCGCAGACGTTTTACTACGGCTACTTCGAGGCACGCGTCAAGACGCCCAGCGCCAAGGGCACCTGGCCCGCGTTCTGGCTCGCGGCCGATCGCGATCGCGATGGCGACATCCAGCACCCGCCCGAGATCGACATCTTCGACAACGCCAACAACGGCAAAGACTCGACCTCGTCGATGGTCTGGTTTGGTGGAGTGGTCGACAAGCAGAGCAAAAAGCAGGGCGGTGAGCTGGTGTGGGCCGACCCTGCCGTCAACAAGGGCGAGTACGAGTACTACCAGTCGGGCAAAGATCTGACGGCAGACTGGCACGTGTACGGTCTGCTCTGGACTCCTACCGAGATCACGCTGTGGCTCGACGGCAAGCGCATCGCCACGCGCAAGTACAGCTGGGTCGACAACGCGGGGCAGCTCGCCGGGCCGGCCCACGTGCTGTTCAACCTGGCGGTGGGTGGGCCGTGGGCAGGTCGCTTCGGCATCGACGACAAAGCGTTCCCGCAGACGTTCAGCATCGACTACGTGCGGGTGTGTCAGCTCTCGAGCAACAAAAAGAAGGCGCACAAGGCGTGCGGCAAGAGCACGGTCACGCCCGACCCGGACACGCACGCGTTCTCGTCGCCGGTTCCGGGCGATCTCGCGCGACCGCAGGTGTTTGCCGCCAAGCTGTCGAAGGGCACGCTGTACCCGGCGGAGACCACCGAGGTGACGCACAAGTTCTCGTCGTCGGTGTCGACGAAGCAGGCGCACGATGTGTACCAGTACCTGGTGGACTCGAAGGGGCAGACCGTCGCCCGGTCGCACGTGTCTCCCAAGATCCCGACTACACAGTGGGCGGGTCGGAACATCGCTGTGACGATGCCTCTCGAGGTCCCTGCAGACTTGGATGCCGGGACCTACAAGGTTTTTGTTGCCGTTGGGTCCGCTGTGGAGTGGGACCCCGAGGGGAAGACCTTTCTCAAGGCCATTACCTTGCAGTACTCACCTTCTGTGAAGAAG
>JBEGTL010000332.1:0-8825 GCA_041179425.1 Pseudomonadota bacterium
CGCACGGACCTTCTTGTTGGGGTCGACGAAGAACACCGAGCGCACCGTAAAGGTGTCGTTGGCCTCGGGATGGATCATGTCGTAGAGGCCGGCGACCTGACGGTCTTGGTCGGCGATGATCGGATAGTCGATCTTACAGCCCTGCGTCTCTTCGATATCGGCGATCCAGCGCTTGTGGCTCTCGGTCGGGTCGACACTGAGCGCGAGCACTTTGACTCCACGACGCTTGAACTCCGCGCCCTGCTTGGCGGCGGCACCGAGCTCGGTGGTGCACACGGGCGTGAAGTCCTTGGGGTGCGAGAACAAGACACCCCAGCTGTTGCCCAGGTACTCGTGAAAACGGATGGTCCCTTCGCTCGACTCGGCTGTGAAGTCTGGAGCGATGCTGCCGATGTGCAGACCCATGGTGTCCTCCTTTGATCCTCGTGGACTCGCAACGGGCGACGAGGCCCGGGTCACGAGCGGTCCCCGGTTCGAGCCAGGGCAGAGCCGTATACCACACGAGGCCGGGCTTCACCTTGGGGACGTCGTCTCTCCTGATCGGCGACGGGACGACGCGGCGACGCGGCGACCAACGCACCCAACCCACCGTCCACCGTCACAAACGCCCCCACCAACTCGTCGTCTCTCCAGGCGGCGACGCCCGCTGCATCTACCGAGCAGCTTCTCGCCAATCACTGCACATAATGTCAGTGTAAGCTCACGACTCACCCGGCGTCTGCAAAGAGCTCCTCGCAACGACCGCCGTCTTCACGAAGATGGTGCTCCACAATATTCGTTGACACAGGTATTCCTTGCGACCATATTCGTTGCAACAGAGACCTACGGAGATTCCCATGGCCACAGCAGCTGCCGTCATTACCTCCAGCACGATTCAGGAGCTCAGCCCTGGGCTGTTCGCGTTCGCGTATCGCGCGGTGCGTCAACGCGAAGAAGCCGAGGATCTCGTGCAGGACACGTGGATCAGCGCGCTACGCACGGTGCCCAGCTTCGAGG
Organism: Pseudomonadota bacterium; assembly: GCA_041179425.1. GTDB lineage: Bacteria > Myxococcota_A > Polyangia > Polyangiales > DASUME01 > DASUME01. The sequence continues at coordinate 997 of JBEGTL010000332.1, forward strand.
GACGCTCCAGCCTGCGCACCTGGCTGGTCAGCATCCTCCGCCGCCGCATCGCCGATCGCTACCGTCGTGAACGCCCCTCCGAGCTGCTCGACGAGGAGAAGCTCGCCTTCGAGACAGCCGCCCCAGAAGAACGTATCGGAGCGCACGAGGCGGCCACCATCGCCACGCTTGCGATGGAGCAACTCACCGAGCTCGAGCGCCGGGCCGTCACGCTCTGTGACGTTCAGGACCTCGACCGCGACGAAGCTAGTGAAGCAATGGGTGTCACGCGCGGTCACCTCCGCGTGCTGCTACACCGCGGTCGTCACAAGCTCGAGGCGTCGCTCAAGGCGAGCGGCGTCGGCGCTTGATGGTGAGAGTCAACGCCAAGAACGGACCACCAAAAGATACTGGGGGGTCCGCCTCGGCGGAGCTAGCAGCGCCTCTCAGCGCTTGAGTTTGGTGACGAGCTCGACCTGCGAATGCACGCCCAGCTTGCGGAAGATGGACTTGAGGTGATTGCGCACCGTATGGAGGCTGATGTGCAGAGTGTTGGCGACCCCGGTCACGCTGCCTTCGCTGAGCAAGGTCTCGACGATCTCGCGCTCGCGTTTGCTCAGCTGATCGAGCGAGATCTCCGGCCCGCCGGCATCGACGCGGTCGCCACGGCCCGCCAGGCCCGTAGACAGCCCCTCGATACGCTGCAAGGTCTCGATGCCCTGTCCTGCGACACGCATGAGCTCTTCTTGCAGCTTGCCCCTGGACTGCTTGATCAGCGCCTCGCGAATGACGTTGTCGAGCGTCGAGGGCGAGCACGGCTTGGTCAAGAACCGGAAGATCTCTCCCTCGTTGATCGCGCGCACGGCCGCGTCGAGCTGGGGATCGCCAGTCAACAAGATGCGCACGATGTAGGGGTACTCCTTTGCGACTTGCGCGAGCAGCTCGACGCCGCGCATGCCAGGCATCCACTCGTCGGAGACCACCACTTGGATGTCTTCACGATCGAGCGCCTCGAGTGCTTCCGCCGCAGATCGCGCGGTTCGCACTTCGTAAGGAGCACCTTCAAGAGCCGCGGCAAGTGCCAGTGCGGCCTCGTCGTCGTCCACCAAGAGGACTCGGAACCTCATCATCACCTCGGACCAACGGACTTAGTCGAAAGCGCGGGTGCGCTCGAAACTGCGCTCGCACTGACGCGCAGACGCAAATTTCACGTGCAGACAGGATATGGTGGGGTTCACGTGCGAGCAAACGCAGCTCGTGAAGAAACCACTTCCTGAGGAGCGTTGACAGGTACCATGACCTCTCTCAGAACCGAGCCAGTGCCACCTGAACACGTCATTGACAAAGCGAGTGCTCCCTCGCTGAGCGCGTGCGCATCCGCGCAAAGCGAGCTGGCGTCGTGCTCGCCTGAGCAAGAGGTGTTTGGCAACCTGACTCGAGCATACGACTGTCTTTGGTCAGAGAAGACGAAGTTCTTCCAATCTTTCGACATCACGCCCCAGCAGTACAACGTGCTGAACGTGCTTGCGTCGCGAGATGAGGGTAGCGGCGTCGCCTGCCAAGCGATTGGCGAACATCTCCTCAACCGGGTGCCGGACATCACGCGCTTGCTCGACCGGCTGGAGCAAGCGGGCCTGATCTGGCGCGAGCGCTGCGCGACCGATCGTCGGGTGGTGCGGACGCACCTGACCGACGCTGGGCGCGGCAAGGTGCAGGAGGTGCGCGGACCCCTGCAAAAGGCGCTGCAGACCCGCTTCGCCCACATGAGCTCCGAAGAGGTCCACGAGCTCAACCGCCTCCTCACCAAGCTTCGTGAGCCGCATTGTCCCAACGCTCGGTCGGCCTTCCTGCGCGCCTTCGGCGTCAACGATCCCGAGTAGCCGGCAGGCCGGCAGCTCACTTCGCCCCCGCCGCCTCGTTCACGCCGAAACAAAAAAGGAGAGCACCCTAGGGGGTCGCTCTCCTTCTTCGTGTGGTGTGTGCTCTTACGCGATGATGGTCGAGGGCGAGCACAACGGACAACTCAGGCGGCGTCGACGGCCACCGAGCTCACGTCGAGGGTGACCGTGTCGCTGACCTTTTTGGGCTTGCCCCTGCCCTCGTCCAAAATCCACTGCGGGGGTTTGCGCAGGTCCCAGACGAGGCCGACCTTGGAGAGGCTCCAGAGCACGTAATAGCTCAGATCGATTTCCCACCAATAAAAGCCCTGATTGGCGGTGCTTTGGTAGTGATGGTGGTTGTTGTGCCAGCCCTCGCCCATGGTCAGCATGGCGAGCAGCCAATTATTCTTCGAGTCGTCCTCGGTCTCGTACCGGCGCTTACCGAAGACGTGCGACAGGGAGTTGATGGTGAAGGTGCCGTGCCAGAGCAGCACCGTGGACACGACGAAGCCCCAGAAGAAGGCGTGCGTGCCCCCCGCGAACGAGAGGATGGCGATGTAGAGCAGCACCGGCACGTAGTGGTGCTTGTTGAGCCAAACCAGCTCGGGGTACTTGGCGAAGTCCCGGATGAGGTCGTAGCGGGTCTCGTTGTGGTCGCGCGCGACGATCCAACCGACGTGGGCCCAGGCCGTGCCCTGCTGGCGCGGAGAGTGAAGGTCTTCGGGCTGGTCCGAGAACTTGTGGTGGTGGCGATGGTGACCTGCCCACCACAGCGCTCCCTTCTGCACGCTCATGCCGCCCAAGAGTGCGATCACGAACTGGAAGGCGCGGGACGTCTTGTAGGCCCGGTGCGAGAAGTAACGGTGGTAGACGCCCGTGACGAAGAACATGCGCACGTAGTAGAGCGCGACGGCCAGGCCCAGGCCTCTCCACGAGAAGCCCCACACGTACAGGCCGATGGCGATGCCTACGTGTGCGAACCAGAACGGCAACGCCTGCAGGTGAAAGTAGTCTTTGAGCCCCTTGGGGCTGGCAACGGCCATGTCCATAAGAAAGAAATAACAGGCCGCTGCGCTCGCGTTTGTCAGGGCTTGGTCACAGCGCGGCGTCGCCTCTACTTGAAGAGCAGACTCGGCGTGTCGAGGACGACGGTCGTCCCCGGTGCCACGCTGTGCGTGAGCCACACGTTGCCGCCGATGGTGCTGCCACGTCCGATCACCGTCTCGCCGCCCAGGATGGTGGCGCCCGAGTAGATGGTGACGTCGTCTTCGATGGTGGGGTGCCGCTTCTTGCCGCGTGCCTCCTCGCGGCCGCGAACGCTCAGCGCGCCCAAGGTCACGCCCTGGTAGAGCTTGACCCGCGAACCGATGTGCGTGGTCTCGCCCATGACCAAGCCCGTGCCGTGGTCGATGAAGAAGCTCGCCCCGATGGTGGCGCCCGGATGGATGTCGATGCCGGTACGGGAGTGCGTCGCCTCGCTCATCATGCGCGGCAGCATGGGGACACTCTTTTTGTACAGCTCGTGCGCGATGCGGTGGCTGACGATGGCCTGCACGCCCGGGTAGCTGAGGATGATCTCTTCGGCGCTGCCCGCCGCCGGGTCCCCGAGCAGTGCGGCGTGTACGTCGGTGACCAGCATGTCGCGCACGCCGGGCAAGGCCGCCAGCAGGCTGAGCGCGATCTCGTCGGAGCGCTCGCGCATGTCGCGTCGCTGCTCGCTGTTGCACTCGCTGTCTTGGACACGAAAGGCCCGGTAGATGACGGCGGACAGGTCTCGCGAGAGCCGCGCACAGCGTGCGCCCACCACGTAGCTGGAGATCACCTCGTCGAGGTTTTCTTCTCCGAAATAGCCTGGGAATACCAGGTGCATGAGCTCGTCGAGAAGCAACGTGACGCGCGTGCGCGAGGGCAGCGCGGTGGCCTCGAGGTGGTTGATGTTACCGTGGCTGCGGTAGCTCTCCAGGATGCCTTGGACGGCCTCTGCCAGCGCTCGTTCACGATCCATCGGGACACTGTAGCAGACAGCACGCTACGCCCGAGTCAGATCCCCATGGTCAGCGGTGCGAGGTCGAGCCCGCCTGGCAGCATATAGCTCGTGTACGGACCAAAACCGTAGAGCACGATGCCGAGGCCGAGCGCGCTGCTGCCGCGCACCTCGTGCGAGCCAGCCCGCGTGAGGCGGACGGTCGCCACCGTGAAACGACTGCTGCCCACAGGCACGAAGCCACTGACCGGCTCGCCGTCGAGCGTCACCACGTCGGAGGGCAGCGCGACGATGTCGACGTAGTTGAGCGGGTAGGTAGACGGGCTCACGAACGTGTACTGGCTGCGATATTGGCCCACCGGCACGGCGATGCTGAGCGACGGGTCGCCGAACTTCCTGCCGCCGCCCTGCCCGATCAGATATTGCGCGACCATCAGCGGCGCGGTGCCGGAGATGTAGAGCGCCTTGTCGGCCGTGAACTCGATCGCCTGCGCGCGTGCGAGCGTGACGGGCTCGTGCACCGGTGGATCGAACGTGACCAGGTTGGCGTCGGCACCCGAGATCACGCGCACGACGATCTGGCTGGTCGCCAACATCTGCGGCGACGAGGTGACTGCTGACTTGCCCCACGCATGCAGCGGCACCAGCGCATCTTCGAGGTGGTCACAAGCTCGCACGTCGTACGGCACGTTGCTGCAGTCGTGTCCGCTGATCACCTCGATGGCGCCGTCCGCGCTGATCTCGGTGCCGGTGAGATCGTAGCTCGGGCCGGGATCGCAGAAATCACCGCTGAAGGCCGCCGCGCAACCGTCGGGAGGCGCCGAGCGCAGCTGCAGCACGTCGCCCGGCATGAGCGTTCGTTCGAGCACGCCGCCCGGTGCGAGCGCCTCGATGGGTTCGTCGGGCACACCGACTTCGACGGGGACCCCGGCATCGTCCGTGATCGGTGCGTCCGATGCGGCCGTAAAAGCCGTGCTCGTGACGCGCACGGCGACGGGCTTGTCGCCGACCGCCGCGATCGCGACGAAACCCGGCGCAAAGTGCAGGCGGTCGAGGTCGTCCTTGGCCACGAACGTGGGTCGGGACGCGGCGAGAAAACGGATCGACGAGTCGCCCGTGAGCTCGGCGTCTTGCGAAAGCGCCGTCGCCGGAAACAACAGCGAGGCGTCGTTGGTGAACGAGTTGCAGACTCCGTCTCGGGTGTTCATGGGGTTGGCGCAGGGACCATCGAGCTCGAACAAGAGCGCGTTGTACTGGTGCACCGTGACCGGCACGCTGGCGCGCAGGTGGTATGCGCCCTGCCGCACCAACCGCGAGCCAGCGCCATTTTTGAGCTCGTCTTGGAAGGCCAGCTCGACGGTGATGGCCGTGTGCGCCGGTACGTCGAGCTCGCGGACGAGCAACCCGCCCTTGCTGATGACTACGTGTGCGGCGACCAGGTTGCCGTTGCCGACGGCGACCGCAGGCGTGAAGCGGGCGTCGAGCTGACTGTTGGAGGTAAACACCGGCCAATACTCGCAGCCGAGGTAGGAGCGGTCTTTGCTGGCGTCGGCGCACAAGTCGCTGCAGCCCGAAGGGCCGCACGACAGGTCGCTCGCACATTGCTCGACGAAGACCAAGCTGTTGCCGTCTTGGGCGCAGCGCGAGCGCTCCGCGCCATTGCACACCGTGCGACCCGGCTCGCACAGCTTGCAGCCGAGGCCACTCGCGCAGAGCAGGCTCACCGCGGCGCAGCTGCGGCTGGTCTCCGCGTGCCCGCCGCTGCACGTAAAGGCCGTACTGCCGCTGCACAAGACGCCATCCTGGTGTCCTTCGCACTCGTCGGGGAGCCGGAGCACAGGCACGTGCGCGTCGCCGCCGCACCCGGCCAGCAGCGCAAAAGACAGCACGAGCAAGGCGCGGCGGGTCGCGTCGATCACGCCCCAGTCTCCCATGCACCTCTCTCTCGAAGGAAGTGACGGCGCTGGCTTTTCGCGCCCCGGATCGGAAAGGTCGGCCCTCCCCTCGCTCGTCTTGCCACCTTGCTCTCGGCCCGGGTGTGCCTCGGTGCTTGCAGCTCCTGCGTGATTTCCATCGACGTAGTAAGCTGGCCGAGCACATGAGCGGCATCACCCGGATCGGAGTCATCGGCGACCTCCACGGCAGCTGGGATGATTGGGACACCCGCTACTTCAACGCCTCCGACTACGAGCTCTTGTTGTTCACGGGCGATCTCGGCAGCGGCACGGCCGACAACGGTGTCCGCATCGCGCGCTCCCTCGGTCGCATCGAGAAGCCGGCGTTGGTGATGCCCGGCAACAACGACGCCCACCAGATCCCCAAGCTCGCCGCGGAGCTCGGCCATCAACGTGGGCTGTCGGCGCTGCGCCTGGTCGGCGCCCTGTTCGGCACCTCGCCACCGGGCAAGAGCGCGGGCCAAGTGCACCTGTGCGGCTACAGTCGACATCGCTACGAGCTCGCAGCGCGCACGCTGACCGTGATCGCGGCGCGGCCCTACGCGATGGGCAACGGCGAGCTGTCGTTTCCGCCGCAGCTCGCCACCGGCTTCCAGGTCAGCAGCCCTCGAGACTCCCAAAACAGGCTGCGCGCACTGGTCGACCAGGCGCCCGATGGCGACCTCATCTTCCTCGCTCACAATGGGCCGCGCGGGCTCGGCACGGGCGCCACCGATCTGTGGGGCGCCGACTTTTTGCCCGGTGCCGGCGACTGGGGCGACGACGATCTCGCCGACGCCATCAGCTACGCGCGCACACGAGGCAAGCGGGTGCTCTCGGTGCTGGCCGGCCACATGCACTCGCCCACGCGCGGTGGGGCAGCGCGTGGCTGGCAGGTCGCGCGCGACGGCACGCTCTACGTCAACCCCGCGCGCGTGCCGCGCATCTGGGAAGACGCGACCGGTAAGTACAGGCACCACGCCGTACTCGAGCTCGGCGACGAAGGCGTCAGCGTCCGCGAAGTGATCGTCAAAGAGGGCTAGCCCCTCACTGAAAGCCGACTTCGCCAAGTAAGGTCTGTGCTCGTCTACCCGAGATGCCGAGCAGCTCGCGCAGGTCTTGCAACATGGCTTTCTCGCGTTGATCCGGCGCCTCGTCTGCGATCACCATGGCGGCCGCGAGCGTGAACGCGGCCTCTGCGTCGCTGCGATCGGACGACAGCTGCGCGGTCACTTGTTCGAGGCGCTGCTCGCGAGTCTGATGTTTGAGGCGGTCGTCGAAGCGCGACAGCATGCCCTCGATATCTTGCGTACGAAGCGCGCCATCGGTGAGCGCGCGGATGGCGCCGCGCAACACCTCGTGTTCGCGCGGGTCGTGATGCTCGTCGGCCACGAGCAGCAGATACAGCACCTCGCACATGGGGGCGACGCGCTGCACCACGGCGGAGGACTCGGCGGACAAGGGCTGATCGGCGCCGGCTGGCGGCGAGCTAGGCGGGAAGCTCAGGCGCTCGCCGCGCAGACGCAGCTGGTCACGAAGTTGGAGGAGCGAGGCCGAGTCCAGGCGCATGGCTGTGAGAGTACGCGACTGAAGCGTGCCGGTCAGGCTCTTTGCGGGCGCTCAGAGATCGACCAGCACGCCGGCGAGCCAGTCCGCGTAGGTGCCGCGCACGAACCGGAGGGCCACGGCGGTGAACGGCCGCACTCGCCCCAGGTGAAAGAACACGCCGCCTATCGCATTGACCTTCACCGTGCTCTCGTCACCGATCGAGAGCCCGAGGCCGGGCGCCACGAACGGCAACACGACGTCGCTGACGGTGTTGAAGATGAACGGGACATCGAAGCCGAGCAGCTCGACGTCGTGATAGTCGTGGATGAACACGTGGGCGAAGTTGGGCCACAGCGCGAGCTGTACGCGCGGCGAGATCTGTTTGACGGGGATGAGCGCGTCGACTCCGAGGTGAACGTTCCCGTGGTCGAGGTTGACGCCCAGGTGGCCGCCGAGACTGACGTCGGCGCGCGCCGTCGAAGCGAGACAGCAGGCCGTGAGCGC
>JBEGTL010000333.1:0-8719 GCA_041179425.1 Pseudomonadota bacterium
GTGGTGGGCCCTCGCGCGTCGTCGTGCCCCGCCGCCCTCCAAGGCGGCCGTGCGCGCCGATCTGCCGCAGCTGCCGGCACAGACCGAGCAGTGGCTCGAAGATCAACGCAGCGGGCTGCCCTGGGCCGCGCAAAAACAGCTCGACGGTCTGACGCTACGCATCGAAGCGCTGACGCCGCAGCTCAAGGCTCTCAACCCCGAGACCCCCGCTGCAGCCGAGGTGAGGCGCCTCTTGGCCGATGAGCTACCCGAGCTCTTGCGCAGCTACCACAAAGTGCCGCGCGCGCTGACCCAGCAGCCCCTGTACGGAGGCCCGAGCCCCGAGCGCCAGCTCGTCGAGGGTCTCGAGACCATCGACAAACAGGTCGCGCGCGTGCACGAGCAGCTCGCGACCGACGACCTGCACGCGCTGGCCACGCATCAGCGATTTCTGGACATGAAGTACAACCGCAAAGACGACTGACTCGTCGTCGCTCAGCGAGCCGCGCAGCTGCCGGCACCCAGTGCACTGGTGCAGCTCGCTGCGTTGCCTGTGGGTGTCTCCACCGCCTTGATCGCGTGGTACAGCCTGCACTGCAGCGAATCGCCTGCATTCACCGCCGCGACGCCTGCCGCGACCGTGTAGCCTCCGTACCCCATCGGCTGCATCGTCGGCAGCCCCGCACACGCCGTGCGGCACGCTGCCTCCGGGTCTGCGCCCGGGTACTTCTGCGTGAAGGCGGCTCCGCACGCGCCCGCCGCGAGGTGACAGTAAGATGCGCACTCGTCGCCGCAGTGCGGCGCATCCCAGCCTCCTGCGCCGGCGTGGCCGCAGTGCGAGTCGGCCACGAGCAGCGAGTTGAAGCCGTGGTACAGGCGACAAGTCATGGTGTTGCCGCTGGACGAGTTGGCATCGGTGCCAGGGTCGGTCGCCTTGCACACGGCCATGCACTGCGCGTCACTCTCGTAGAGCTTCTGCTGACTGGTGCAGGCGTTCTTCACGAGCGAGCAGTAGTCGGCGCAGTACACATCGCTCGCCGGCTTGGCGAGCTCGTCGACGCACAAGTCCTTGGGGTGGAACGCAGCGTGGCCGCAGTGCGTGGCAAACGACGCAGGCGCCGTGGTCTTGTACGAGATGGCGTTGCTGATGTGCACGAGGCGGCACTGCACCGTGTTGCCCTCGTGGTCCTTGCCGTTGGCGGAGTCGAGCGTCAGGTTGTCGCGCAGCCCAAGCTCACACTTGGTCTTGCAGCTGGCTACGTCGATGGGCTGCGCCAGCGTCTTGACCAGGGCATCGTCGCTGCAGCCCGAAGCCGCGAACAGCGCGCAGTAGCTCTCACAGTTGGAGCCGCAGCCGCCTTGGCCGCCGGGCCCCGCGGCCAGGCACTGCTTGGGGTCGGTCTGCGCCAACGTCGCGTAGTACCTGCGACAGGCAAACGTGTTGAACACCGAAGGGTCGCGCTGGTCTTCTTTGAGATCGCCGTGCGCCATGACCTTACAGACTGCTTTGCACGCGCCGATCGAAGGGTAGACCGCGCTGCACGAGCCCACGCCTCCGTCCGAGCCGAGCATGATGCCGCAGTACTCGTCGCACTCTTGATCCGTCGGCGTGGGGCCAGGGACCGGCCCCGGCCCGGGGCCGCCGTCCGTACCACCGGGTTCGTAGTGGCGATCTTTGAGGTCGATCAGACTCTCGCAGCCCGCACTGACCCACAGACACACGAGCAGACCCAAGCGAGCACAGACCGTCAGACTCGCGCGGTCGAAGCGCGCCCTCGGGCGCGCGAGCGAAGACCCGCCGTCGAGCGAACAGATAACACTCAAAACACACCTCCGAGCACGAGCTCTGCGCCGTCGCCGCGTGTCTTGAGTGCAAGCTGCGGCGCCTTGTCCCACGGATGATAGAAGTACAGGACCACGCCCGCCGCGGCGAGCACGGCGCCGCCGATGATGAGGGGGTTGGCCAGCTTGGCAGCCGACTGCGCATCTTCGGTGAGCGACACGCCGCGCCGATCGTTGCAGCGCGTACCACCGCCAGGACAGTAGTCCTTGGCGTCGTTGTTTTTGTTGATGGCTTGCACCCCGAACACGATGCCCACGCCCGCGGCCACCACACCCGCGCCACCGATCCCAAAGGCCAGGCCCTTGGTGAGCGCGCTGCGCTTGGCGGGAAGCGCGTCGGCGCGCGTGTTCGCCGCGTCGGCGCGTGCGACCGGACCGGCCGATGGTGCGGCTTTCGCCTCGACCGGCGCGGCCGCGGTGGCCGCGGAGAGGTCACGCGAGAGCAGCGGGATGGTCACCGTCAGAGCTTGCACGGGCGCCACCTGCGCATCGGTGGACCAGGGCGTGTAGCCGGGCGCGCGCGCCTCGATCTTGTGCTCGCCCGGGTCGATGGGCAGCGCGACGCCCCACATGCCCAGCGGCTGCGCAGTCCCGTCGATGGAGAACACCAAGCCAGGCAGCGCGCCTCCCGGAGACGTCTCGACCGACAGCCTGGCGAGCTTGGGCTCGAGCTCGCGCGCGCGCTCGTTGGCGCTCTGCGCGCGGTCGGCCTGACCGGCGGCGCGCGCCTCGGAGGCTGCTTCGCGAAACAGTGCCCAGGCACTGGCGGTGCGCCCTAGCTGGTCGTAGCAATCGGCCAGGTACAGCATGGTGCCGATGCCGCGGTCGAGGGCCTGGCTCTGCTCGAGGCGCACGCAGGCCTCACGAAAGCGCGCCTCGCGCATGAGCGCCAAGCCCTGGTCGAACAACCCTTCGGCAGCGGCTTTGTCGGCCGGAGAACGCTGCGCGTGCACGGTCTCTGCAAAGAGACCCAAGAGCATCACGATTGCCAGGACAGACCCGCGTACGGTCACCGTCGACCTCCATAGTCTCTGAGTCTTACTTTGCCGTCGGACGGCGGCGCGTCTGTAGCTGGAGTCGCTGGCGCGAGCACGCGCGCAGGCGAAGACGCGCCGACCGTGCCGACAGGCTGGGCACGGGGCGAAAGCGGACGACGGACTGCGGCCGCGGGCGCGACGCGTGCTGCAGCGGGCGTGTTGGGCGTGGGGGTCGACGTGCCTGGCGTCGGCGCCGGCTCGAGCTCCTGCTCGGGAGGGAGCACGCCGGTGGGAGGGACGGCCTCGGGCGGGGCAGCCAGGGGCGCCTCGACACGAGGCGGCAGCGTCGGCAGCGGAGGTGCCGCGGCGCCCGCAGTCCCGGTATTGGTCTCGCGCTCCGCACCGGACAGCCGCGTCGACAACACGTAGCCCGCGCCGACCAACAACAGCACGGCGACGATGGCGAGCAAGGCGCGCTTGCGCGCAGGCGAGTCGACGGTGTCGGAGGCACGGTTGGCCGACGACGAACCGGTGCGTTTGGCGCGACGCTCGCTGGTCAGGCGCGTGGCCTCGGCGCCCCGCTCGGCGGCCGTGCGCAGGGGCAGCGAGTTGAGCCGGCCCCCCTCGCGCGCCTGTGTCGTGGCCAGCACGCGGTACACGCGCTCGGCCGACAGGGCCCCCTCCTCCGGCACGAACTGCGCGAGCGCATCGGCGAGCTCGCCGACGGTGGCGTAGCGATCTTCGCGCTGCTTGGCGAGCGCGCAGCCGACGACCTCGACCAGCTCGCTGGGCAACACGATCCCTTGGCCCGAGAGGGGCGGAGGATCGCGGTACAGGATGGCAGCGATCAGCTCTGCAATGGACTCGCCCATGAACGGCGCGCGGCCGGTGATGAGCTCGTACAACACCACGCCGAGCGACCACACGTCCGAGCGCGCATCGAGGTCTTTGACCGAGTGCAGCTGCTCGGGCGAGGTGTACAGCGGAGACCCCACGAAGCTGGCCGTCTTGGTCAGCGCAGCCTGTCCACCAGTGCCGTACGAGAGCGACTTGGCGACGCCGAAGTCGAGCACCTTGAGGGTGCGGATGCCGCCCACCGAGTCCGCCAGGAACAGATTGGCGGGCTTGACGTCGCGGTGCACGATACCGAGCACGTGCGCCTCGGCGAGCGCCTCACAGGCCTCGAGTACGAAGCCGATGGCCTCTTGGAACGGGATGGGGCCACGCTGCTCGATCTCGGTGGCCAGCGTGTGGCCGTCGAGGTGCTCCATCACGATGTACGGGACCCCATTGTCGTGCGTGCCCACGTCGAGCACTCGACAGGCGTGTTCACCGCGGATCGAAGCCGCCGCCAGTGCCTCGCGCCGGAACCTCTCGGCAGAGGCTTCTTTTTCGGCGAGGTTCGAGAGCAGGAACTTGATCGCGACGCGCTGCTGCAGTCCGACGTGCATGGCAGACACGACCATGCCCATGGCGCCCTCGCCGATGATGCCCTCGATGCGGTACTTATGGGCAACGACTTCGCCTACCTGGATCGAGGCCGAACTCATAAACGACGCTACCCTTTCGAAGGGACGGACCGGAGACGCCGCGCTCGCGCAACAAACGACAGCGCTCGCGAAACAAGGATACGGACGTTCTGCCGAACTCGTTCCCTGCTGGTAGTCCGATGGTTTGCCGGACGGTGAGTTAGCACGCCCTCCCCCTGGGCGCGCGTGAAGGCGCTTACGCTCGGCTCGTATCTTCACAGGGTTTTTGACCTCGTGCTGACTTTCCTGAGGGGGTCCTCGCCGAAGCTTCGAGGGTGCGGCCTCGATCGGCCAGCACCCACACGATTGGGGCAGCGCCCCGAGGCCGCCGCCGTCGAGCCCGAGAACGCGCCATTTCTCGGGTATTTCCGGGTGTACGCCGGTTCGCGAGGAGGGCGAAGTTGGCTGTTTGCCCGGCGAGACGAGCTATGTTCGCTGCCAGCGACAGGAGGTGGCATGGCTAGTTCAGGACGGCGAATCGCGGGTGGCGCGATGTTCCTGGCCCTCACCAGTGTCGTGGGCACCGTGGGCTACATGCTCTCGGGCTGGGACTTTCTCGACGCCGTTTACATGGTCGTCATCACCATCTTTGGTGTCGGGTACGGCGAAGTGCGGCAGCTGGGCTCCACCGGACTACGCATCTTCACCATGGCCTTCATCATCTCGGGATGTTCGGCCCTGGTCTACATCATGGGTGGCTTCTTTCAGATGATCACCGAAGGCGAGATCGATCGCGCACTGGGGAAGCACCGGATGAACAAACAGATTGCGAGCCTCAAAGAACACGTGATCATCTGCGGCTTCGGACGCATTGGTCGCATCCTGGTCCGCGAGCTGACACAAGCTGGCAAGGCGGTCGTCGTGGTCGACACCGTGGCCAGTCGTTGCGCCGATGCCCTCGAAGCCGGCGCGATGGTGCTCGAGGGCGACGCCACCCAGGACGCGACCCTGCGCCTCGCGGGCATCGACCGCGCATCGGCGTTGGCCACCGTGCTCCCCAACGATGCACTCAACGTCTTCATCACGCTGACCGCGCGCAGCCTCAACACCTCACTGCGTCTGATCGCTCGCGGCGAAGATCCACTGACGGAGCCCAAGCTGCGCCAGGCCGGGGCCGACGAAGTCGTGCTGCCCGCCACCAGCGGTGGTCTGCAGATCGCCGAGCACATCGTGCGACCGGCGATCCTGAGTGTGCTCGACGACGCGGAGTCGCGCGGCCGCCTGCGCGAGCTGGCCGCGCTCGGCCTCGGCGTGCGCGCGATGCGTGTGCCCGCCGGCACGCGCGGTGTCGGTAGGACCGTCGCCGAGCTCGAGAACCTGCACCCTGGCGTGCTGGTCATCTCGATCCGCCGCAAGGATGGCAAGCCCATCAACGCACCGAGCCCACGCGACGTGTTCGCAGACGACGACGAGCTGTTGCTGATGGGACACGACAGCGCCCTGCCCTCGCTCACGCTCACCTTCCCGGCGCGGCAGCGCGAGATGTATCACCGCGGCACCAAAGTCACCGCGTAGCGCTGTAGAGCACGAGCTACTCAGCAAGCTCACGCTCCGCCGTATGTTGTAAATCCCTTCCGACCCCGAGTACGGTGCCGGTGGTCGCGGCCCCCACTCGCGCGCCACACGAATAGTCAGACCAATTCGGGAGACTCCGCATGCCCAGCGACTTACCGACAGCGATCGCCGTCGACCGCGCCATGACCTCTGAAGAGCGCACAGTCATCTTCGCGTCGTCGCTCGGCACGGTCTTCGAGTGGTACGACTTTTACCTGTACGGCTCCCTGGCAGCCGTCATCTCCAAAAAATTCTTCTCCGCGGTCAACCCTACCGCGGCGTTCATCTTTGCACTGTTGGCCTTTGCAGCGGGCTTTGCGGTGCGGCCCTTCGGCGCGCTGGTGTTTGGACGGCTCGGCGATCTGGTCGGCCGCAAGTACACCTTTTTGGTCACCATCCTGCTGATGGGCGGCTCCACCTTCGTGGTCGGCTTGCTACCGTCGTACGAGACCTTGGGCATCGCGGCGCCCGTCGTGCTGATCGTGATGCGGCTCATTCAGGGCCTCGCCCTCGGCGGTGAGTACGGCGGCGCGGCGACCTACGTGGGAGAGCACGCTCCACACGGCAAACGTGGGCGCTACACCGCGTGGATCCAGACCACCGCAACGCTGGGACTGTTCTTGTCGCTGCTGGTCATCCTCGCCTGCCGCCTTGCGATGTCGCCCGCCGACTTCGACGAGTGGGGCTGGCGTATCCCGTTCTTGTTCTCGGTGCTGTTGGTCGGCATCTCGGTGTGGATTCGTCTCAAGCTGCAAGAGTCGCCGCTGTTCATCAAGATGAAGGCCGAAGGCAAGGGCAGTAAACAACCGCTGCGCGACAGCTTCACCAACTGGACCAACCTGCGCCTGGTCTTGATCGCCTTGTTCGGGCTCACGGCCGGGCAGGCGGTGGTCTGGTATACCGGCCAGTTCTACGCGCTGTTCTTTCTGACGCAGACACTCAAGATCGAGGCGCAGACCGCCAACTTGATGATGGCCGCAGCGCTGCTGATCGCCACGCCGTTCTTCATCGTGTTCGGCGCGCTGTCCGATCGCATTGGGCGCAAGTGGATCATCTTGGGTGGTTGTCTGATCGCCGCGCTCACGTACTTCCCGCTGTTCAAGGGCATCACCCACTTCGCCAACCCGGCACTCGAGTCGGCGGTCGACCTCGCGCCGGTCGTCGTGTCCACCGACGAAGCCAGGTGCTCGGTGCAGTTCAATCCCATTGGCACCGCGCAGTTCACGTCTCCGTGCGACGTGGCCAAGGCGGCGCTGGTGAAGCGCGGCATCCCGTACACCACCGAGGCTCAGCCCGGTGCGACCCACACCATCGTCAAGGTGGGTCGGCGCGAAGTGCCGTCGTACGACGGCACGCTCCCCGACGCCAAGGCCGCGGCCGCCACCTTCGACGGCGCACTCAAGGCCGCCCTCGGCGACGCCAAATACCCTGAAAAAGCAGACCCAGAGCGCATCAACCACGCGATGGTGATAGCGCTGCTGTTCATCCTCGTGCTGTACGTGACCATGGTGTACGGGCCGATCGCCGCCATCCTGCTCGAGCTGTTCCCCACGCGCATTCGTTACACGTCGATGTCGCTGCCCTATCACATCGGCAACGGCTGGTTCGGGGGGTTTTTGCCCACCACGGCCTTCGCCATCGTCGCGGCGACGGGAGACATCTACAGTGGCCTCTACTACCCGATCGCCATCGCCCTGCTGACGGTGGTCGTGGGCGCCGTGTTCGTGCACGAGACCAAAGACGTCGACATCATGCGCATCTGACGCGCCCGATCCGAGCGTCTGCTCGGCAGCAGTTCACGTTCACACTGGAGACACTCATGCTTCGTAAGCTGCTTACGGTGTCGTGCACACTCATGTCCGTCGCGGCCTTGAATCAAGGCTTCGTAACGCAGGCCCGAGCGCAAGAAGCGCCCGTCGTCGTTCCCTCGCCCACGACGACGACCAACGGCTCCATCACCACCAACGTCCCTGAGCAGACCAAGACCACCGAAGTCGTGCCGCGCACGGCTCCCGCTGGCACGCGTGCAGAGCTCCCCCCAGCGCCCGCAGCGCCCCCCTCTGCACTCGGCCGTGCCGCGCAAGCGGTGACCGAGCTCGTGCGCATCTACGGCATCCTGCGCCCGACGGTGACGTTGTCCAGCCACGCAGTCGAGTCCTTCAGCAACTCCAACGCCAGTGCGGTCACGGCCGCCGCCAACCCCGTCCTCGCGAACCTCCCCGACGACGCGCGGCTCAGCTTTCAGGTTGCGCAGACACGCTTTGGGCTGTGGGTCGGCGAGAAGGAGAGCGTGCGCGCGCACCTCGAGTTCGACTTCATCGACTTCGGCAAAGCGTCTCCCACCGTGCAGGCCCTGCTGCGCCTGCGCATCGCAGCCGTCGAGTGGTCGCCCACCGAACGACTCACCATCGCTGCCGGCCAAGACTGGGATCTGCACGCACCCATCAACCCGCACGGCGTCAACTTGGTGGGCGGACACTTTCAGTCCGGCAACACCGGCTTCATGCGTCACCAGGTCAAGGCCATCTACAAGCTCGGCGACTCACTCGAGCTCGCCGGCGCGATCGGTCTGCAGGGCGCCAATGCCACGGCCAAAGATGGACCCATCGAGCTCGCGCGCATGCCCACGTTCGCGCTGCGTGCGACCGGTCTGCTCGGCAAACTCGGCAAGGTTGGCCTGAGCGGCATCGTCACACGGCTGCGCTTTGCGCCCGGGAGCGACGACGAACGCCACGCGCTCGCCGGTGCGTTCGGAGCGTTCGGCGAGCTGCTGCCCACGGAGACGCTCGCCATTCGTTTCGAGGCGTACCTCGGGCGCAACGTCGCCAACCTGGGTTC
>JBEGTL010000334.1:0-8666 GCA_041179425.1 Pseudomonadota bacterium
CTGAATGCCTTCGACGCTGCCTCGAGAGCTGGTTCACCACGACTCTGAAGCAGGTGCTTACGCCTTTTATAGCTGGCACAACGTCATCATCGCCTGTTGGTCCCAGCAAGGTACGGGCCCCTCGCTGCAACGGCTCATGCATGTGCGAGAGACGCTCGATCAGCAGCATCCAGAGGGCCTCTCCGTGATCTGGCTGATCGCCGACCGCGCCGGACTGCCCACCCCCGAGGCGCGCGCGATCGCCAAGCAGACGAGGTGGCCGAGTGGTTGCCCGCGCAGCACGAGGGCCGTACCAGCGTCCGCCTCGACCGCGACGAGCTCTTGGGCGTACTGCAAGGGCTCGCACGAACGCTCTGAGGCAGCGCGCCGTACAGGTGTGCCGCACGCCCGCTACGTCGGCTGCCGCAGTGGCGACAGGGATCAGCGAACCAGCGCGGAGGGCCGCGCAGCCGGCACGGCGACCAACGCACGAATCTCTTCGGCGCGGGCCTTGAGGACCGCTTCGCGCTCGAGCATGGCGGTCGTGACCGGAAGGCCGGCCACCTCGAGCATGGAGCGCAGCCGGTAGACCCAGTCGAAGCGCAACAGACCATTGATGATGTTCTCGATGCGCGCGCGCAGCACACGCTCCGGGTCGGCGTCGAGCTTGGCGATCAGCTGGCTGATGCGCGGCTCATCGAACGGCGTCGCCACGATGGAGTCGGTCCAGCCGAACTGATCGTGGAAGTCGGCGGTGGTGGGCGGCTCGCCCAGCATGATGGTGCCGGCGGCAGCGCCCTCGTAGAAACGACCGGGGATCTCTTCGCGACCACCCGTCAACGCGGGGCGGTCGACCCAGGCGCGGTTGGCGATGAAGTAGCGGCTGCGTTTGAGCACGTTGGCCAGCAGGCTGCGGTGCTCTTCGAAGCTGGTCACACGGAACGAGATGGGGCTACGCCCGCCGCCCTTGCTGGTGTCGTAGTGATAGAACAGCGCGTTCTTCTCGGAGTAGCGCAGCAGCGCCTCGTGCGTGATCGCCGAGCGGCGTCCGATGCTGCAGATGTCGATGGAGCGCTCGGGCGGGTGTGCCCCCGGCGAGAACTTGAGCGCATCGATGCCGATGGGTAGGTACGAGCAGGGACGGTCGCAGATGTTGGAGATGGCCTCGACCGAGCCGCTGACGCCCACAAAGATGTGGTCGAACTTGCGAAGCATCTCGACCAGGTACCGCGGTAGGTCACCCGTGTACGCTTCTCCCAAATAGCAAGCAGCGAAGCGCGTGCGCTCACGCCAGCCGTGCAGCGCGTTGAGCGCGTGTGCCTCGTGGGGGTGATTGAGGAAGGGCAAGAAGAGCTCGTACTCCTTGTGCAACGGAACCGAGCCGAGGTCGGGGCGTATCCGCTCTGCCACTTCGGCCGACCCGGTGAGGTAACGAACTGCTTTGTAGACCTGACGTCCGAGGTCGAGCCCCTCGGTGCTGGTCACGTAGGCGACCTCGGCACCAAGCATGGCGGCCACGATGTTCTCGAACTCGTAACGGAAGCAGTACCCGACCGAGTCGGAGACGCGACGCATGGAGAGCATCAGGATCGGGCTGGCGCTTTCACTAGGCAGCTCGACGGAAGGCGAAGCGAACAGGAGCGGGTTGGCGATCAGCCGCATAAGAACTTCCTGCCTGAGCCCGACCCGGGGAGCGCGGAGCTTGGCAAAGTCGACAATAGCAGCGCGTGACACCGTCGCCACGCGCGCTTCCCCTTCGATGTGGCACACAATACGGCGCCTGTGTCCCCACGACTCCATGAGTCAGCGAAATCTGAACTACGGTCAAGACACTCTTGCGCTCACCAACGCAAAGTCTGGTTTTTCTGACACGCTTGGCCACAAATCAGCACCAGTCACGCTGCGATCTGACCGTCTGCTTGCAGTGAGTCCGGACGGCGGCGTCTGCTGAAGCCAGCGGAACAGACATTCCACTTGGTACTCAGACAGAGACTCAGGCCTGTGGAGCCGACGCGCGCCTCTTCAGGAACTGACGCACGAAACCGCTGAGCTCGACGACGAGCTTGCGGTCGAGCAGCCATACCAGCGCGGTGTAGGAGACCAGACCGATGAGCGCGAGAGGTACCAACCTCACGACCGGGGAGAGCGCTGAAAGCAAGTTGTGCTTTGCGGCTAGCACGACGCCGCCCATCACGAACGCCGCCACCGTGGGCACCCATGCGCCGCGCAGCTGGTCGGCGACGCCAAGGCCGGTGACACGGCGCACGACCCACGCGTCGATGGGCAGGCTCACCAGCAGGCGGGCCGACCACACCGCCAGGGCATGAAAGGCGGAGAGGCGTCCCACGAAGTACATGCCCACGATCACGAAGACGGCCTGGGCAATGACCTGCAGACTGACCATCCCGGGTCTGCCCAGCGCCTGCACCATGGCGGCGCCGCACATACGCAGGAACGTCTCGAGGCAGAGCAGCGCGATCACCGCGAAGTACGGTGCAGCGCCTGCCCACTGGCTACCGAACGCCACCTCGACCACCTCGTCCGAGCAGGCCGCGAGGCCCACGAACACGGGGTAGACGCACAGCGTGGTCAGCTGAATCGAGCGCGTGTACGCATCGAACAACACCTTGCCGTCTTCGCGCAGCCGCGAGAACAGCGGCATGGCGATCTGGGAGACCGCCCCGATGAGGAGGTCCCGCAGCATGTCCAGGCCGCGGAACGCGATGTTGAGCAGGCCGGCCCGCTGCGTGCCGAGGAAGGCGCCGACCAGCACCATGAACACGCGCGAGGTGAAGATGAGGAGCAGCACGTAGGCCGTGCTGAAAGCGCCGTAGCGCAAGAGGTCGCGCGTGGGCGCCCAGGCGAACTGAAAACGGGGCCGGTCGTCCGAGAGCAGCCAGAGCATCAAGGTAGCCAGACACACCAACAACACTTGCTGCGCCACCAGGCTCCACAGGCCCGCTCCCATGAAGGCCAGGGTGAGCGCGATGACGGCCGACCCGAGCCGTCCCACCATCGAGCGCAGGGCCAGCGAGCGAAACTGCAGCTTTCGCCGCTGCATGGCGACCAAGACGCCGCCAAACCCGGTGCCCACCAGGCTGAAGCTCATATAGCGAAGCACCTCGGCGAGGCGCGGCTCGCCCGTCCACACCGCGGCCAGGTCGGCCAGCAGCCAGCAGCTGGCGCAGAGCACGGTGCCGAGCACGACCGAGACGGTGAACGCGGAGTTGACGTGGATGTCCTCGACGTCGGTGCGCTGGATCAGCGCGTCGTGGAACATCAGCTCGACCGGGACCGTGAGCACCTGCACGATCGCGAGCGCGATGGCCACCACGCCAAACTGCTCGGCCGACAGCAGGCGGGCGAAGATCAACAGGCTGATCAGCGACAGACCAGAGAGCGCAAAGCTCTCCAGGGAGGTCCAGACCAGAGCTTTTGCGACGACTTTACCCAGGCCCAACGCGTTCACCAGCTTCGCGCCATGATAGGCGCCCCCGACAGCAGCTGCGTACGGGATCAGCGGTCGGCAAGCAACGAGCTGTCGACGAATGTCGTGTCAGAGCAAGAGCTCGCGGAAACGAGAGAGCAGCTGCTTGCCGTGCGGGCTGTCTTGCACGTTGGCGATCAGCGCGTCGGGGTCGAGGCCCTCGGCCAAGATGGTGGGGCTTCGCATCTCGATGTAACGACGGGATACGTCGGCGCTGAACTCCGGGTGAAACTGCACGCCCCACGCGCTGGGTCCGACACGAAATGCGGCGTGGGGGTCGCGTGGAGAACGGCCGAGCAACACCGCTTCGGCCGGCAGCTGGAGCACGCTCTGCGAGTGGCTGACCTGCACGATGAGAGGGCTCTGAAACCCGCCGAGCAGAGGGTCGGTC
The DNA here is from genome assembly GCA_041179425.1 of Pseudomonadota bacterium. Taxonomy (GTDB): domain Bacteria; phylum Myxococcota_A; class Polyangia; order Polyangiales; family DASUME01; genus DASUME01. The sequence continues at coordinate 3,858 of JBEGTL010000334.1, forward strand.
GTCGCGGCGGCGGTGAGCTCCAGCGCGCTGCTGCCTGCGTTGCGACCGTGCGGATTGTAGCCGACCAAGCCACCCAGGGCGTGCGCGAGTAGCTGGTGGCCATAACACACGCCGAGGACGGGCAGCTGCTGCGTCACGGCCTCGCAGAGGTACGCGCCGCACGCCTCGCTCCATGGCTTTCGGTCGGTGACCATCGACCAGCTGCCGGTCACAACCACTCCGTCGTAGTCGAGTGAGCCCGGGATCGGCGCGCCGGCGTACACCCGCGCCACTTCGAGCTCGCTCTCGGACAGCCCGAGCCCGTCCCGAAACCAGCTGTCGTAGTCGCCGCGCTCGCGCGCGATCTCCTCGAATGTGTGGCCCACCTGCAGCAACAGCACGCGCATACGCCTAGTCTAGCGCGGCCTCTCGTACGCGTGCCCGTACCCGATCTCCTCCGTGCTTTCGGAGCCGAGCGCCGGTTGTCAGAGTCGTGTACGGGCACGGGCACGCGTACGCACGAAGTCCATTCGGCATGCGCCTCGCGCGCCACACCTGGGCTACCCTTGTCGTCATGCTCGCGCGCTGGCTGCCCTGGCTCCTGCTAGCAACGGTGTGCGGGCTCCCTCGGCTGGGCCGTGCAGATAGCCTCGCCGCCGCGCAAAACGCGATCGCGCACGGCAGCTACGACGTCGCGCTCAAGCTGCTGACACCGGGGGTCAAAAAACAGCTGCCGCGCGCCCTTTCGCTCACCGGGCGCATTCATCGACTGCGCGGCGAACGCGCCGCCGCCAAGCGCAGCTTCGAGAGCGTGATCGCCCTCTACAACCGCGACGCCATCGGCGCGCAAGACGGTACGGGGCTGTGGGCCGTCGCCGAGGCGACCGAAGCGCTCGGCGCGTTTCGTGATGCCAACGAGACGTTTGCACGCGCAGTCGAGGCAGCCCCCGACGAGCTCGACATCCAGCTCGACTGGGCCGAGCTGTTCTTGGCCAAGCACGCGCTGCGCGAGGCAGAGACGGGCGTGGCGCAGGTCTTGTCACGCGCGCCCGAGCACGCACGCGCGCTCGCACAAAAGGCGCGCATCGAGCTCGAGCGTGGCGCCGACTTCGCGGCCGTGGAGGCGTTGCTCGCGCGCGCACTGCACAGAGACCCCGAGCTGACCGCGGCCCACGTCACGCGCGCGGGCATCGCACTGCGCGATGAAGACCTGACGCTCGCCGACCGCCACCTCGACGCAGCGCTGGCGATCAACCCGCGCGATCTCGAGGCGCTGAGCGTGCGTGCCGCGGTGCGCTTCGTGGCCAACGACGACGCGGGCTTGGTGCGCGCAATCGCCGCCGTGCTGCACGAAAATCCGCATTTTTCTCGCGCGTACTCGATCGTCGCCACCTACGCGGAGTGGGAGCACCGGTATCCGGAGCTGGTCACGCTCAGCGATGCTGCGCTGCGCATCGAGCCCGACGACGCGTACGCGCACGCTGCCCGCGGCCTCAACTTGTTGCGCATCGGCCGCGAGGCCGAAGGCCTGGTCTCGCTGCAGGCGGCGTGGGCGCTCGACCACTACAACACCCAGGTCTTCAACCTGCTCGAGCTCTACGAGCGCGCCCTCAAGACCCACTACGTGAGCTTCGACGCGCCGCACTTCCGCCTGCGAATGCAGCAAAAAGAGCGCGAAATGTTAGAGCCCTACGCGGTGCCACTGCTCGAGCAAGCCTACGACACCCTCAGCAAGCGCTACGCCTTCAATCCCAGCGAGCCCACGCACGTCGAGCTCTACGCGTCGCCCGAACACTTCTCCATTCGCGCCACCGGCCTACCCCGGCTCGGGGTGCAGGGCATCTGTTTTGGCAACGTGCTGATTGCCCTGTCGCCGCGCGGCGGTGAGTTCAACTGGGCGCAGATCTTGTGGCACGAGCTGAGTCACGTCTTTCACGTGCAGCTGTCGCACGGGCGGGTGCCGCGCTGGTTCACCGAGGGCCTGGCCGAGTACGAGACCGAGCTGGCCCGGCCCGAGTGGCGACGCGAAGACGACCGACCGCTCTACGACGCACTGATGCGCAACGGTCTGCCCGCGCTCTCGGAGCTCAACCACGCGTTCACGCACGCTCGCAAGCCCGAGGAGCTGATGGTGGCGTACTACGCGAGCGCGCTGGCCGTGCGCTACCTGGCCGAGCGCTACGGGCAACCGACGATCGTCGACATGCTCGCGCTGTGGGGTCAGGGCCTCTCCACCAGCGACGTGTTCGAGCGCGCTGTCCAAACCTCACTGAGCGCGGTCGACACCGCGTTTCGTGCCCAGCTGACCACCCGCCTGCGCACGCGGTATGCCCACGATCTGCGCATCGACGTGGCCGCGTACCAGGACCTCGACCTGTGGCGCAAACGTTCGGCCGCGCGCGGCGCAACGGCCGACGATCACGCAGGCCTCGCACTCGCGCTGGCAGAGGCCGGCGAGGTCGACGCGGCCCGGGCGCGCGCCAGTGCACTGCTCGAGCAGGTGCCCGGTCAGCCACTCGCACGCTTCACACTCGCGCACATCGCGCTCGAGCGCGGCGAGCTGCGCGAAGCCAAACGCGAGCTCGACCTGCTGCTCGCCGCAGGCAACGACGGCTACCAGCTGCGTATGCTGCGCGCGCGCATCGCCAAGGCCTCGGGCGAGACCAAGGCCGTCGTGCCCGAGCTCGAGGCCGCGATCGCCATCGACGGCGATCGAAGCGAGGCCTACGCCATGCTCAGCGACGTCGCGCAGCAGCTGGGCGACACCGCACGCCTCGAGTCGAGCTTGCGCAGGCTCAGCGAGCTCGACCAGCACTCGCGAGGCCCACTGCGGCGCTTGTTGGCCGTGCTGCGCGCACGGTCGGCAGGCGTGGAGCTGGTCGAAGTCGCGCGCGCCGGGCTGCTCCGCGACGTCGAAGACGGGGTCATCCATCTCGCGCTGGCCGAGGGACTCATGTCGACCGAGCGGCTCACCGAAGCACACGCGGAGGCCGAGCGCGCACGCACGTTGGCCAGCCCCGCCGATCGTGCTCAGGCCACCTTGCTGCTACGCGCCATCGAAGCCAAGCAGCGCGCGGGCCGCCGACCCGCACGAATCGACGCCAAACCAAACAAAGCGCGGTAGCGTAGCGCCTTCTCATGGCGTCTTCTGCGAGCACGAGCCCCAAGAGCCCCCTCAAGGCAAGCGTTCCGCCGCGCGCGCGTTCTGGCTCGTGGCGCTTGGTCTCGCAGAAGAGCATCCCGGCGCGCATCTTCGCGGGCTTCGCGATCGTGTTCGTGTCGTTCACCAGCGTGGCCGGCGTGAGCCTGTGGGAGCACCAGCGCACGGCCATCACGCTGCGCATCCTGCACGAGGGTTACCTCCCGCTGTCGCTCAGCATCAGCGAGGCGCGCGCCACCCAGGGCGCCTTCGCGACCATGGTCGAACGCACGCTCGAAGGCGCCGACACGGTCGCGGCAGAGGGCTGGCTCGAGGTCGCCCGGCGTTTCCGCCCGTTCGCACTGCGCCGCGCGCTGGAGGCGGCCAACCAGGCACAACGTCTCGTTCGCGCCGAGCGCGACAAGGCCACACTCGTCACGCTGCGCGCCGAGCTGGAGGCGGTGCTGTTCGAGTACCGCCTCGCCGAGGACGACTTCGACGACCTCTCGTCCAGCGTGACCGGCCGCGATCGAGCCTCGCGTGTGGCGGCGCTGAGCAGCATTCGCCGCCGCGAGCGCGAGGCCCAGCTGCACCTGGCGCGCGCCTGGCAGCTGATCGGCGAGCGCATCGCGGTCACCAGTCGACAAGCGCGCGAAGACGAGCGGCGCGCCATCGCGCTGCTGATGGGTCTCGGCCTGCTCGCGATCGCGATGAGCATCACGGTCACGGTCTGGACGCAGCGCGTGCTGTCGCCCCTCACCACGCTGAGCGCGCGCGTGGCGGCCGTCGCCAAGGGCGACCTGTCCACGCACATGGAGCCGCACGCCGACGACGAGATCGGGCGCGTCGCCAGCGAGTTCGAGCGCATGGTGACCGCCCTCGCGCAGCGCGACGCGCAGCTGCGTCAGAGCGAGCGCCTGGCCGCCGTGGGCCGCCTCGCCGCGCACGTCACGCACGAGGTACGCAACCCACTCAACAGCATCCGCCTCAACGTCGAGCTGCTCGAAGAAGACGTCGCCGACGCCGCCCCCGAGTCGCGGCGCATGCTCGCCTCCATCGTGCGCGAGGTCGATCGTCTCACCGACATCACCGATCAATACCTGCGCCTGGTGCGCCTGCCCGAGCCGCGGAGCAAGGCCACTGACTTGGCCGAGCTGGTGCGCGACGTGGTCCTGTTTCTGGCACCCGAGATGGAGCGCGCGAACGTGGCCACCGAGCTCACGCTCGAGCATGGTCTGTTGCCTCTCGACGAAGGCCAGCTGCGGCAGGCGCTGCTCAACCTGTGCCGCAACGCTCGCGAGGCCATGCCCGAAGGGGGACGGCTCTCGATCGACCTCACACTCTCGTCGAGCGAGGCCGTGCTGCGACTCAGCGACAGCGGCAGCGGCATCGCCGAGAGCGAGCGCGAGAAGATCTTCGACCTGTTTTACACTACCAAACAGCACGGAACGGGCCTCGGGCTCCCGCTCACGCAGCAGATCGTGGCGGCGCATGGCGGACGCATCCGTTGTCTGCCTCGCGAAGGGGGCGGCACCACCTTCGAGGTTTGGTTGCCGCGCACGGAGCTCGGCACTACACAGGTCGCCCATGCAGCAGACAAGACGCCCTGACGGTCGCGGCGACCGCGAACTTCGCAACATCGCAGTGGAGCTCGCAGCTCAACGCAATCCCGAGGGCTCGGTGCTCTACCG
>JBEGTL010000335.1:0-8661 GCA_041179425.1 Pseudomonadota bacterium
CGATCGCGAGCGCATCGTCGCCACCATCGACGCCGCACTCGACGGGCGCGTTGCGCTGCGCCCCGAGTGGCAGCGCGGCCTCTAACCACAAACGTCGTACGGGTCCATGGCTCCCGAGCTCGTCCTCGTCCTTGCCCTGCTTCTAGGCGGCTACCTCGCGCGCAGGCTCGGCCGCTTCTCGGACAGCGCCTCCGACACCCTCAACCGCTTCGTCATCGACCTGTGTTTGCCGGCGCTGGTGCTGCGCTTGGTGCCTCAGCTCAAGTTCGAGTGGCGGCTCGCGGCGCTGATCGTGACGCCGTGGTTGCTCGCCGGCACGGCCTACCTCTTGGTGCGGCTCGCGGCGCGCTGGCTTGCGCTCGATCGCAGCACCAGCGCCGTGTTGTTCCTGTGCACCGCGCTCGGCAACACCTCGTTCCTCGGCTTTCCGTTGTGCAGCGCGCTGCTCGGCGAGGGCTCCATGCCGTACGCGGCCGTGTACGATCAGCTCGGCTCGTTCTTGTTGCTGAGCTTCGTGGCGCCCATCGTGGTGGCGCGCGCAGGCGGCAGCAGCCAGCCCAGCTGGCACGAGACGATCGGTCGCGTGCTCAGCTTTCCGCCCTTCATCGCCCTCATTCTCGCGCTCTTGCCGTGGCCGCGCCCCGCCTTCCTCGACCCCGTGCTCAAGCTCATCGCGGGGGCGCTGGTGCCTGTCGCGTTGTTCGCGGTGGGCCTACGCCTGCGCATCACGCCGCCGCGCGAGCTGTCGGCCTTCGTGCTCGGGCTCGCACTCAAGCTCGGCCTGCTTCCGCTCTTGGCGTGGGGCGTCGCACTTCTGTTCGATCCGCCGCACGCCGTGTTTCAGGTGGTGGTGCTCGAATCGGCGATGCCCGCAATGATCACCGCCGGTGCGATCGCGATGGCAGCCGGCCTCGCTCCCGAGCTGGCCGCGGCGCTGGTAGGCTGGGGCGTGCTGATCGCGCTGCTCACGGTGCCGGCGTGGGCAGCGCTCCTCTACTGAATCGAGTAAGACCCTCCATGCCGTCCAGAGCCACCATCTTGTTGTTTGATATCGACGGCACGCTTTTGCTCACAGGAGGCGCGGGCAGGCGCTCCTTCGAGCGCGCCTTCAAAGAGCTCACCGGCCGCCCCGACGCGCTCAGCGGCTTCTCGTTTGGCGGCATGACCGATCGCGGCATCGCGCGCGAGGGCCTCTGCGCACTCGGTCGCGAGGTCGACGAGGCGCTCGTCGACCAGCTGTTCGTGCACTACCTGGCCGCGCTCGCCGACGAGCTCGTCACCTCCAACTACACCATCATGCCCGGCGTGCACGACGTGCTCGGGTCGCTCAAAGACCGTAGCGGCGTGGCCGTCGGCCTCGGCACCGGCAACCTGCGGCGCGGCGCCGAAGCCAAGCTCCAAAAGGGTGGGCTCTGGGAGTCGTTCGGTTTTGGCGGCTTCGGCTGCGATCACGAAGAGCGCAGCGAGCTCTTGCGCAAGGGCGCCGAGCGTGGGGCCGCTTCGCTCGACTGCACGCTCTCCGAGTGCCGCGTGGTGGTCATCGGCGACACCGTGCGCGACGTGACAGCGGCGCACGCCATCGGCGCAATCTGTGTGGGCGTCGAGACCGGCGGCGTCTCGCGCGACGTGCTCAGCGCAGCGGGCGCGCACGTGGTGTACAAAGACCTTACCGAGAGCGGCGTGCTGGAGAGTCTGCTCCGGGTCTGACGCGCGCGCTACGGCACTCAGGGTGCAGCGGGTGCGGTAGTAAGGCTTTTTGCGGCCTCTGCGCGTCGCAGCAGGCCGAGCGTGGCCTGTCGGTCCTTCGACGCGGGTGGCAAGCTGGACAGTGCACTTCGGAACGCGACCGCCGCCTTGCTGGCTTGTCCAATCGCGAGGTAGGCCTGACCGCTGTACACACGGTACGAGGCGTGCGCCGGCGCGAGCTCGGCTGCCTTTTCGTAGGCATCGGCAGCGGCCAGCATCCTCTCGCGACCTGACTCGCCGCTCTGTGCACGCGCGAGCGCGACCTGAGACTCACCCAGGAGTGCGTACGCTGCAGCCTCGTTGGGTCTGAGTGTCAGGGCACGCTGCGCACTCGCCAGCGCGCCATGGGGATCGGCGAGTAGACCAAGCTGCGTCGCCCCCCACAGCCGCCACAGACTCGGGTCGAACGGATTGAGGCGCAGCGCACGCGCGAAGGTGTCCACCAGGGAGCTCCGTGCCGGTGCGCGCTGGGCCGCACCGAGGAGCAACATGCGCTGCTGGCTGATGGCGGCGAGGTTGGTGGCGTACTCGCTCGCAGCCGGGTTCAGCGCGATGGCCTCCCGAAAGGTTTGTTCCGCCCGCTCGAGCCAGGCCGACGCGTGGGGTGCATCGAGCCGCGCGTGCTTGAGGTACGCGCGCGCCAGCATCGCCTGGTACGCGTCGTCTCGCGGCAGCTGTGTGATCGCTCGTCCATAGGCTAGCTCGGCCTGCTCCAAACGATTCTGGCGCTGGAGCGAATCACCCAGCGCCACCGCGATGTCCGCGTGCGCGGGGCGCAGGCTGACGTATTCGACGGTGAACAGACCCACCAGCAGAGCCATCAGAGACAACGCACCACGCCACCAGCGCAACGGCGGCTCGTTGTGCGGCACGCGTTCCGACGCACGGGCACCGATGGCGGCGTACAGAACCACGAGCAGCAGACAGGCAACGTAGAACGTGGTCGTCGCACTTGTCCGCGACGACAGCTGACTCGCGAAGTCGAACGACTCGGCCGAGCTCGCGCGGGCACGCGAGGCGAGCGCGCTGGCTTGTTGAAGCCAATAGAGCAAACCGAGGGCCGTGGTTGCCGCGAGCACCCCGCCGGTGCGCGCAAGACCGCCACGCGGGCGCTCGAGCCGCAGCAGCGTGGCGCCCAGCAGCAGCGTGGTCAGGACGAGTGCCGCGCCCACCGGTGCACGGGTACCGACCGGGTGGCCGAGCGACGTGAGTCCGTCCCAGATCACCGCGCCGACGCTCGTCTCTCGCGACGCCGCGCCCAGGAACGTGAAGCCGATCGCGATCAGCGACCAGGACAGCAACACCACGTCGTGCACCGCTTCGCGCAGCTCTTCGTTCGTGTCTGCCTGCGCTTCGACGGGCACGCGCGTGCACGACACGACGAGTGCAGAAACGAGCCAAAACAGCGCGCCTGTGGCGATCGTGTCGAAGGAAAACGACGTCTCGATCAGGTGGCTCACCACAGCCACCAAACAGACGACGGCCAAGCCGGGGTCGCGGCCAGGCGACTCCCGGTCGCGACGTTGCCAGCTCACGATCGTCAGAAAGATGGCGAGACCGAGTGCCACGCCGAGCTGCAGACCGAGAAACAAGTAAGGCACCCCTCGCAGCGCCACCCAGGCGGCCGCGCTCGCCAGTGCGCAGCCCACGTTGACAGTCCAGAACAGACCGGTACGCGAGCGACGAGAGGACGTCTGCACGAGGCCAAGGACACGCATCAGCAGCCACAACAACGCCGCCTGCGTCGATAACCACGCCGCCAATCCGAACAAGCCCGTGGTCAGCAGCGTGTCCCACAGGTGGTTGTGGTAACGATCGATCAGGACGTAGCCGAACAGCCTCGGCAGCGCGGCGTCGTAGAACGGTGGCGAGATGGCGTACTGGAGCTCGGGTCCATAACCAAAGAGGCGTCGTGTGCTCGGTCGCGGATCGTGACTGCCGTCGACCAGCTCGAGTGGAGCGTCGTTGAAAAGCACGCGCGAAGCCACTTGCCAGCTGACCGCGCGAAAGGTTCCGCCGCCGCCGTCCAGGGCGAACGTCTCCGAGGCGCGCTGCGCCATGTGCGACGGTTCGACGTCGGAGCCGAGGGAACGCAGGCGAGCCGGCAAGCCCACAGCGATCAGCAGCACCGCGATGGCCGCAAGGCCCCACACGAAGACGACCGGGCGACGCCAGCCTCGCACGGCAGACAGCGCGAGAAGCCCGAGGGCGCTCGCCACGAGCAGACCGAGGATGGGGCCGCGACTCTCCGTGAAGACCAGAGCGAGCGTCTGCAACACGAGCAGGAGTCCGTAGAGCGAGATACGCAGCGCGCGCTGCCCCCACGCGTGCACCCCATCGACGAGCGCCTCTCGCGCGCGCAGCGCGGTAAATGGGATGATCATCCCGAGGTAGGCGGCCAGGTGAACGGGCTGGCCGAGCAACGAGGTCACTCGCTCGGCCTCGGTCTCCGTGTGCACCGGCATCGGCTCGAGCTGCATGCGCTGACAGAGCGCGTAGAGCACGATGGGGATGCTCGGCACGATCAGGCTCGTCGTCAGCCTGCGCAGCTGGCGTGTCGAGCGCAGGTTGGCGGCCGTCGCCGCAAAGATGCTCAGCTCGGAGGCGAGCGTGACCAGGCCTTGGGCCCGACCTCGATGTCCCCACAGGCTCTCGCTCGGCGCGAGGGAGAAAATCGTGGCGAGCCCCTGCGTAAAGAGCAGGGCCACGATGGGAAGCACGAGCGGGCCACGCAGGAGCTCGCGCAGCCGGCGCCGCCACGCAAGGTCGCTTGCCTGCGCAGCCGTGTCGCACAAGCTCTTGGTCGTAGAGGCGACGAGCATGAGCACGGCGATCGCTTGGAGCAGCCCGGCCTTCGCGGGGTCGAACGCCTGCTCGCTATCCTTGTTGACGAAGAGCGGGACCAGCAAGGCCGACGCGAGCCAGCAGGCTTCGAGCGCGTTCGTCGCGAATCGGCCGAGTGTTGCCATCGCGTCGCATTGTACAGTTAATGACGGTTAGGACTCAGCGTCGACCGTACAAGACGGGATAGGCGTAGCCGGGCGGCGCATCGATGACGACGTCGTAGCCGTTCGCGCGCAGCACGCCGGCCTGATACTCGGCTTGCACGAGCTCACCGAGCTCGCCCTCTGTGTGTCCGAGGTTGGTCTGCAAAAAGATCTCGGGGATGTTCGGCGCGACAGCTCGGATGATCGCCTCGAAGCGCGCGCGACCGAAGTGATAGAGCACGCACGTCGAGAACAACACGTCGAATCGCAGCGACCCGAAGTCGAGCACACTCAGGTCGCACGATTCGTAGCGGACGTTGTCGGTGGGGGCTTCGTTGGCGAGCCGAAACAGGTTGCGCACGAAGTACGCTTGGTCGACGACGTCTTGCCGCGGGAGGCCCGGGTTGGTCGGCTGCACCACGTGCTCGCCTCGATCGTACCCGACCACCTGACGCGCACCGCGCTGGGCCAGGTACAGACAGTAGAGGCCGACGTTGCAGCCGATGTCGCAGACCGACTTTCCGCGTACGTCGGGGAGGTTCTGCGCGATGACGAAGTCCCACTTGCTCTTGCCGCGTTCGCGGTTGTCGAGGTACTCGGGGCGCTCGACGAAGTTTGGATAGGTGCGCTCGTGAATGACGCGACCACCCACCTGGATCGGCGTGTACCACTCGCGGAAGTCGTTTTTGTAGTCGTCCAGGTATTGGTCGAGCTGCGCGCGGGCGGGCGGCGCCTCGTCGAGCACGATGGCGACCGCGGCGGCGTGCTCGCCACGATAGGAGAGCAGACAGGCCCGGTGCACGCCGTCCAGCACGACCAACTTTTTGCCGAGCCCGGAGCGCACGCGCTCACAGACGATGTAGCGGTCGTTGTGGGGCGGCTCGAGGTAGCGGAAGTCGCTCTCGAGCAGACGGTCGAAGTCTGCTTCGGAGTGCTCGATCCCGAAGCCCACGTGACGTCCAAACCGCGCCAGGTACTCCTGGTACGGCGTACGGTTGCCCGTCACGAACTGATAGTGCGGCGTGTCGCGTAGCCGGGTGATCGTATGGGTCACCGTGTCACCGTCGACCCCTGACTCGCTCGCCCGAGGGCGCGCTTCGACCTTACGTACGAGGCGTGCGTGTAGATCGGACAGTCGCACGCGCTCGATCAGGTACGGCTTGGCCGCGAAGGCTGTGACGCTCGGGGCGAGCTCTACCGAGAACAAAACGTGCTCGTGGGATGGGGCTGACATGCGCTCCGGTATTTTCACACCACGGGCGGTGACCGAACAAGCAGATGCACGCGCCAGCCGACCGAGGTTGTCCAGAGCCTGGCCTGTGGCGCCCTTGCCCGAAGCCCCCCATTGACAGTGCGGCGGCTCGCAGACAGCGCACTTTCGCCCTGTCCGGTGGGCGGCCGGCGTGTACTTCGACGCGGCGTGAGCTTCGAGTTCGAGCTGCCCAGTTCTGCACTCCCCATGACCCCTTCCTACCTGCGTTCGGTGCTCGCCAACGACTCTGCCGGCGCCCTGCGCGTGGTCGATGAGGGGCTTGCCGCGGGTGTGTCGGCGGCCCAGCTCGAGCTCGGCCTGATCGTGCCGGCGCAGCAAGAAATTGGGCGTCTTTGGCAGGAAAATCAGATCACCGTCGCGCAGGAGCACTTGGCCACTTCCATCGCTGTCCTGGCCATCTCGCGGCTCTACCCGGTGCTCCCGCGCACCCCGCCGCACGGGCTGTCCGCCCTGGTGGCCTGCGTGGAGGGCGAGCAGCACGACCTGGGCGCCCGCATCGGTGCCGACTTCCTCGAGATGGCCGGCTTCGACGTCCGCTTCCTGGGTGCCAACGTTCCGACAGCCAAGCTCGTCGCCGCGCTGGAGAGTCGGCCGGTGAGCCTGCTGGGGCTGAGCGCGAGCATCCGGTTTCACCTGACCGGCCTGCGCGCGGCAGTCCATGCAGCGCGCACTGTGGCGCCTTTGCTACCCATCGTGGTGGGCGGCAGACTTCTCGAGTCGACGCCGGGACTTGCGGAAGAGCTCGGTGTACAAGCGTTCGGCGCGAGCGCCGACCAGCTCGCCCAAGCTTGTCGTCAGCTGCTCGGACTCGGCACGGAGCTCAGAGGAGCGCCGGAGTCCGCATGAGCCACCCGTCCCCCGAGCCCAGCTCGTTCGCTGGACACAGCCGAGAGTTCCAGCTGCTGTGCAGCGCGAACAGCGCCATCCTGTGGCTCGACGACCGCGCGCGAACGGCCCTCTGCACCACCGAGGGCCAGCGTCTGCGCGCGCTCGCAGCCCCCGGCACCGAAGACAAGATCCATCGCCTGTTCATGCAGGCCGAAGCGGGTGATTTGGGCAACGAGGCGTGGGAGGTGGTGCTCGAGGTACAGGGCGAGCCCATCGTGTTCGCGCTCTACGCGTCTGCTCTCACGGCGGAGGGTAAGGTTGCCATCACCGGCAGTCGCGTCCCTGCCGAGTACGGCAGCGCGCTCGGACAGCTGAGTGCCAACTTGTCCGAGATGGCATCGCTGCACCGCGAGACCGATCGCCAACAACGCGAGCTGCTGCGTCGCCACGAAGAGCTGGTGCGCCTGCACGCAGAGCTGCAAGAGAGCTATCGAGGCGTGGTCGCCCTGCACCACGAGATCGGCGAAAAAGACGACTCGTTGCGGCGCGCGGGCGAGATCAAGACGCGGCTGGTCGCCAACGTCAGCCACGAGTTTCGCACGCCGCTCAACTCCATTCTGGGTCTCGCCAAGCTGCTGCTCTCGCGCTCCGACGGCGACCTCAACGACGAACAAGAGACGCAGCTCAACTTCATTCGCCAGTCGGCAGAGTCGCTGTACGCGCTGGTCAACGACATGCTCGACCTGTCCAAGACCGAAGCCGAGCGGGTCGCGCTGCGCACGCACAAGTTTGCGGCGGACAACTTCTTCACCTCGCTGCGCGGCATGCTGCGTCCGCTGGCCAACAACCCGGCGGTCGAGCTCGTCTTCGACGAACCGGTCGGTGTGCCCGAGCTCGACACCGACGAGGGCAAGCTCGCACAGATCATGCGCAACCTGGTCTCCAACGCGCTCAAGTTCACCACGCGCGGCGAGGTGCGCGTGAGCATCCAACAAAACCCGGACGACACGGTGTCGCTGCGCGTCAAAGACACCGGCATCGGCATCCCGTACGCCGAGCAGCAGCGCGTCTTCGAGGAGTTTTACCAGGCCGAAAACCCGCTCCAGCGCGTGCACAAGGGGACCGGACTCGGCCTCACGCTGTCGCGCAACCTCGCGGTGCGCCTGGGCGGCTCGCTCGAGCTCGAGAGCGAGCCCGACCGCGGCTCCACGTTCACACTCAAGCTGCCGCGCTTTCATCCCGAGGCACGGGAAGTGGCAGCGCTCGTTCTGCGTAGTCAAGTCGTGGAGCCGGGGCACCAACCCGTCCTGGTCGTCGAAGACGACCGTCAGACCTTACTGCTGTACGAGAAGTACCTGCGCGGTTCAGGGTTTCAGGTCATCCCCGCGCGTTCGCTCGACGAGGCGCGCGCAGCCCTCACGCGCGTCAAGCCAGCGGCGGTGGTGCTCGACATCATGCTCGACGGCGAGGCGTCGTGGTCGTTCTTGCACGACCTCAAGTCCAACGAAGAGACACGAGACGTGCCGGCACTGGTGGTCACCGTCACCAACCGCGAAGAGCGCGCGCGTGCGCTGGGTGCCGACGAGTTCTTCATGAAGCCCATGGAGCGCGAGTGGTTGCTCAACAAGCTCAAGGCCATGGCGGGTCGCCAGCACGTGGAGACCTTACTCGTCATCGACGACGACAGAGTTGCACGCTACCTGGTCAAGAAGACCCTGGCCGACTCGCCCTACCGCGTGATCGAGGCGTCCGACGGCAACGAAGGCCTCGTGCTTGCCCAGAAGCACCTGCCCGACGTCATCTTTCTCGACTTCGTCATGCCCGAGA
>JBEGTL010000336.1:0-8644 GCA_041179425.1 Pseudomonadota bacterium
GATCTCCGCTGCGGGTGCGCCCGAGCGCCAAGCACTGGCGATGTCGGCGTTCGATCGCGAGCTCGTCGACGAACAGGCGCGCATCGTCAAGCTGCTCGCTCCCCCGTTCGACAAGACGACCCGCGACCCGGGCTACATCAAGGGCTATCTGCCCGGCGTGCGCGAGAACGGCGCACAGTACACGCACGCGGCGCTGTGGTCGGTCCTCGCGTACGCGCTGCGCGGGAACGGTGACCGCGCGTTCGACCTGTACCAGATGCTCAACCCGCTTACGCACGCCCGCACGCCCGAAGAAGTGGCCGTGTACAAGGTCGAGCCTTACGTCGTGGCAGCGGACGTGTACGCAGCCGCAGGGCAGCGCGGTCGTGGCGGCTGGACGTGGTACACCGGCTCGGCCAGCTGGATGTACCGTGTCGGCCTCGAGGCCATCCTCGGCTTCGACAAGCGCGGCGACACGCTGCACATCACACCCGCCGTTCCCACGACCTGGCCGACGTTCACCATCGAGTACCGCCATGGCAAGAGTCTGTACGTCATCGAGGTGAGTCCCTCGACGACGGGACACGCACGAGTCTGGCTCGACGGAGACGAGCTAGCGGGTGGCGGGATCCCACTGAACGACGAGCGCGCACGCCGCCAGGTGGTGGTGCACTTCGTACCCAAAGTAGAGCCGTGATGCCGAGCTACCGTTAGAAGTTGTCGCAGCGCCACACGCCAGACTCCGATCGTTGAAGGTCGGGTAGCCAGACCTCGTCGCTGGGGACGGCCTGGCTCAGCAGGTCGCGAAACTCCATGATGCCCGGGATCTCCTGCTCGAACACGTTGGTCATGCGCCGCGCGATGCGCAGCGTGCGGCCGTGAAAACGCACCGTCTCGTTGCGCAAGACCGCGATGAAGTGCAGCTCCGTCTGCTCGGTCTGTGTGTCTGCACGTGCGACAGCCAGACCGGGCGATGCGAGTACCTGCTCGAAGCGGTCGCGACCGTCGAGGATGAGCTCGTGTAGCAGCAGGTGGAAGCGGAAGTTGGAGCGCTTTGGGATTCGCGGCTCGAGCGTGCCAAAAAAGTGGGGCTCGAGGCGCGTGCGCAGGATGAAGACATAGCGCTCGGCGATGCGCTCGAAGCGCAGCACGGCCTCCTTGCCAAAACGAGCGCGCACCTCGCGCGCTGTCTCGTCAGCCGCGCCGAGGTCACCTCGTGTGCTCGCCACGTGAGGGATGAACTCGCTCCAAAACGTGGCGACTTCGGCAGCCGAAAGCTCACTTCGTAGGCACACCGCGCGGTCGAGTGGTATCCCGCTCGCGATCGCCTGCGTCATCTCGCACAAGGCTGGGCTCTTGCGCCGCCAGTGCACCGCGTCTGGATGAAAGAGCTCGGGTGGGGAGAGCCAGTGGTCGAATACCAGCGCGTCACGCTCGCGCGCGGAGAGCAAAGTGCCCGCGTCACGCACGCGCCAGCTCTCGCCGGTGCGACCATGCGTCTCCAAGCTGGCAGGCGTGAGTGCGCGGAGACTGATGCGCACGTAGGTGGGCGGCGCGTCGGAGAACGGGGCCGCGGCGAACAGACCACGGACGCTCGGCTCGCCCTCGAGCAGTCGCTCGCAGACTCTGTGCAACCAGGAGAAGTGTGAAAAGGGAGAGAAGCCGTAGACCTTACTGCCGCCGACCAGACTGGCCAGGTAGTCGCTCTCGCTCATGCCCGAGCCGGCGTACACACACAGGTGGTCGAGGCGTGGGTGATGCGGTGCGACGATCGGAGAGCGGCTCGTGGGCGCCATGGGCATGTAGCTGTACTCGTACGCTTGCCAGGTAGCGCCATCGCGGCTGCCCTCGAACACCGGGATGACCTTGATGGGCGGCGCGGAGTTGGGCGGAAACACGCCGTAGCCGTGCATCAGCCGGAACGGCGAGAGCGCACGAAAAATGCCAATCACGCCACGCAGTACCGGTCGATCCCAGACGTAGTCGTCGAACGGCCAGTGACTGACGGTGTGCGTGGCCCAGCTGCTCGTGGGAAAGTAGAGCAGCGCTCCGAGCGCGTGGAGCGCGAGGGCCACGTGGACGAACAGCGCGCTCGGGCTCGCCGTCATCGTCTGCCAGGTGGTGTCGAAGAGAGAGCTTTGTGTGTCGAGCAGCACGACGCACAAAGCTCCGTAGCCGACGTTGAAGAAACCCCAGTTGCCGGTCGCCCAGATGCCAGCCATCAGAGACATCAGACCTACGGCAGCCACCGCGCGCGGCAGGCCCGTGAAGAACACGAGCGGCGGGCAGAGCACCTCCACGAACATCATGAATCCATACGCCGCGCGCAAGAGCCACGTGGGTGCGTGCTGCGCCCAGAAGCCGAGCGGCGTACACATCGGCATCCAGGCCAAAAACCCCTGCAAGTAGAGGCTGTCTCCGCGCTTGGTGCCCACGAACTTGAGCAACGCAAATCCCCACATGACGCGCACGATCAAGAATCGAAATGTGAATGCGACCACCGGCAGTGGCAACGAGCTCGCTCCGAGCTCGAAGATCATGCGCGGCTCGGGTAGAAACAGCGCGAGAAAGCCGGCCTCGAGCAGCAGACAGTCCCAAGGGAACATCAGCGCCGCGACGTCGAGCGACAGGTACAGAACGAAGCAGGCGGCCAGCGCCCAAAACGAACCGGGTCCTCCCACGAGTGCGTAGAGTCCGGCTGCCATGCCCAGCCACGGTAAGGTTGCCAAGAACCGATCACTCGGACTGAGCCACAGTAAGGTTGGTAGGCGTACGAAGCGCAGCGGACCCGGGTAGTGCGCGCGCATCGCGGCGAGCTGCTCGCGGGCCGGGGAGATCCCTCGGCTGCCCACCAAGCCGAGCAGCTGTCCCGACAACGAAACAAAAGCGATGGCGTACAGCGCGCCAACGATGCGTGGGATCGAGCCCCAGACCAGCTCCGGCGCAACACCCAGGCGCAGCCAAGCGAGAAAATCCATCCCGCGCTCTATAGCCTCGTGTGCGGGGTCGCGGGGCAATGGTCGCCGTTTGGGAAGCGCATTGGGCGCAACTTCTCAGTGCGGCGAAAGGAATGCAGCGACGCGGGAAGCGCCGTGAAGCTTCTTTCCATCGGGCACGGGCGCAGAACGAAGAGTACTGATGAGCCCGGCGGCCATGGCGAGGGCGGCCGCGACTCCGAGTCCAATCCGCGGAGCGAGGTCCATCGATACGCGGCTGAAGATCAGCGTCATGACGACGGCACCCAAGGCTTGTCCGGTAAGACGCGCAGTACTTTGGATACCGCCCGCGGCACCACTGCGCAGAGGCGCGGCCGACATGAGTAGATTTCGGTTGTTGGAGACCTGGAACAGGCCGAACCCCAAGCCGCACAAGGCGATCGCAGCGACCAGCGAAAGCTGCGTGCTCTCGGCTGGGAGGAGCGCGACACAGGCCAAACCTGCGCTCAACAGGAGACCGCCCAGTGCGCACAGCCAGGCGCCTGACAACCGGTCTACGAGACGCCCCGCAGTCGGTGCCACCACGGCGACGCTCAGGGGCCAAGGTGTGATCAGGAGTCCGGTGTGCAGTGCATCGAGGCGGAGCACGCGCTGGAAGTAGAACGAAAGCGACACCATCGCGGCGCTCTGCCCGACGAAGCAACACACAGACGCGATGACTGAAATACGAAACGAGCCTTGCCGTAGCAGGTCGAGAGGGATCAGCGGCGCGTCCTTCGGTCTCTCTCGTCGCACCAGAATGGCCATGACCACCGCCGATGCGGCGACAACGATCGTCGCTAGCCCTGCACGATCGGACACGAGCTCTCCGCCGATCACCAGGGCTCCGAACGCGATCGCATGGAGAGCCATGCTGACCACGTCGAGCACCTGCCGGCCGCCGGCGACAGCGGGAAGAGACCGTGTACCCAAGAGCACCAACAAGCCGAGGGGAAGGTTGACGGCAAAGAGCCAGCGCCAGCTGCCAAACGACAGAACCAGCGCGCCCACGGTGGGACCTGCGGCTGACGCGAGGCCGACGGTGAGCGTGTTCCAGCCAATCGCCCTGCCGAGCTGGCGCGCATCGACCGATGCTCGCAAGAGCGCGATCCCCAACGACATGATGGCTGCGCCACCCACACCTTGAAGAAATCGAGCCGCCAGCAAGAGCTCGAGCGAAGGCGCCCAGGCACACAGGGCCGACGCTCCTACAAACAAGGCCACGCCGCTCGCGTACACGCGGCGACAGCCGAGGCTTTCTCCGATCGCAGCGACCGGCAGCAGCGCCATCACCAGCGCCATCTGGTACGCGGTGACCACCTGAACCGAAACTGCCACACCCACGTGCAAGGAAAGTGCGATCGCAGGCAAGGCTACGTTGACGATGGCTGCGTCCAACACGACCAGCGCGATCGCCGCGAGCACGCAGCCGATCGCGACGAAGCGATAGGCCTGTAGCGACGGCGCAGCGCTTTCTTGGACTACGAGCATACAGGTCCCACGGTCCAGACCCCGTCACGTGCAACGTAGCGCGTCACGCGGTGTGCCTGCTGGTCCTCCACCTTGAGGTCACGCTCCGTAAAACGAAAGAGGAGCGACGGGCCGCTCAAGCAGCGCGTGTCGTGAATATCGCCGGGCCAGTACACTCGTGCGTCGCCAGCACGCAGCAGTGTGGAGTCTCGCTTGACGAGACGAATGCTCCCGTCCTCATCCTCGATGCGCGCAAACGTGCCGACCTCCATCTCGCCACGCGCGAGCGCGTAGATGACCCAGCTGCGGCCATGGTCGTGCGGAGGTCGATAGAGTGCCGTGGCCTCGCTGTGCGCCAGAAGCATAAAACCGTGGACATCGTCGCGATGCAGCTCCTTCGAGGCGGGCATCTCGTCGTACAGGGTCTGCAGCCAGCTCTCCGAGGGCGAAGTTCTCGCAAGAAGTTCGAGCTGTGCGTGAACGGCGGAGACCAGCTCGGTGCCGACGGGGCCGAAGACTGCTCGAGTTTGCTGGATAAACCTGTCGAGTGCGCTGCTGCTCATGGCCTCTCCTTGACTTGGCTCTGGGTGTCGAGCCCATCTGGAGAAGGTAGAGCCGCTCCGCGAATTGCGGAACGCGCACGGCATGCACTCCTATCGTGCGCCAGATGCCATACCAAAGCTACGCGCTTCGGCCGGTCGTTCGTCTGCCCACGCGCCGGCCAGAAAGCCTTCCGACCTCGCTCGTACAAACGTCTCGAACACAGTCTCGCAACCATCGATGTGCGGAGTCTGCGTCGAGACGCGGGTGCCAGAGCAGCGAGACTGTAAACTCGGGGGTCGTGACCGGAAGTAGGAAGCTGTGCATTCCTTCGCGAAGCCTCGCTGTGTGGTGCTCAGGAACGGACGCGATCAAGTCCGAAGCGCGCGCCAAGGCCACGGCCGTCGCAAAACCACCAGCAAAGGAAGCCACTACCTCACGCTCGAGCCCGAGTCGCTCGAGTGCGTCATCGATGGGCCCGCGACCAGGACCACGCCAGACATTGACGTGCTGAGCGCTCGCGTACCGAGCCGTTGTGATGCGCCCTCGACTGAGCGTATGTTTTGCGCGCACCACACCGATCCAGCGGTCTCGAAACAACGCCTGGGCACGGAGCTCAGGTCCAGTCGTCACCACCACGACGCCTGTTTCGAGGTCGACACGGCCCTCCCGAAGTGGCTCGGCGTCCTTGTCCGGCTTCTGGATGAATCGAAGCTTCACGCGCGGTGCCTCGTCGCTGACACGGGCGAGCAACGCAGGACCGAAGGTCTCCACGAAGCCTTCGCTCGTCCGCAGGGTAAACGTTCGAGCCATTTGCTCCACGTCGACGTCTTTGGCGGGCCGCAAGATCGACTCGGCCTCGTGCACGACTTGTCCCACGCGTGCGCGAAGTTCTTGTGCACGCGTCGTCGGAACCAGCCGTCTACCGGCCCTGACCAGCAGCGGATCTCCCGTTGTCTCACGTAGGCGCGCTAGCGTTCGACTCATCGCAGACGGACTGAGCTTCAGACGTTTTGCGGCTCGTGCGACACTGCCCTCCGCGAGCAGGACATCGAGGGTCACGAGTAGATTCAGGTCGGGCCTCTGCATCGTCGAGTCCTAACACAGGTGAAAGCGACGGCAGTCAATCAGCCACGCGTGCAGCTGGTTTGAGGCGCCGGCCGCGCAGCCATGGGTAGAGCACGGGCAGCACGAACAACGTCAGCAGCGTGGACGTGAACAAGCCGCCCACCACGACCGTGGCGAGTGGCCGCTGCACCTCTGCGCCGATGCCGTTCGACAACATCATCGGCACGAAGCCGAGCGCCGCCACCAGCGCCGTCATCAGCACGGGCCGCGCGCGCTCGAGGGCTGCGCGGCGCGCGATCTCGGCGACATCGTCGAGCTCGTCCTCCAGCTCGCGCGCACGCGCCATCCACACGACCCCGTTCATAACGGCGATGCCGGTCAGCGCGATGAAGCCGATCGCAGCCGGCAAGGAGATCGGCATGGCGCGCAGCGCCAGGGTCAGTACGCCGCCGACGGCCGCCATCGGCACGACCAAAAACACGGACAGCGCCATGCGCAGCTTGCCAAAGGTCACCAACAACACGCCGAGCACCAAGACCAGGACAAACGGGATGATCAGCGCGAGTCGTTCGGTGGCTGCCGTGAGGTTCTCGTACTGCCCTCCCCACTCGATACGGTAGCCCCGCGGCAACCTCACCGCGTGCGCGGCCGCGACCTGCGCGTCGTGTACCACGCTGCCCAGGTCCGCACCGCGAACGTTGAAGCCGATCACCAATCGGCGCAGTCCCTGGCGTCGGTTGACCAGCGCGGGCGCGTCGCCGACTTCGACGTCGGCCACGCGCGCGAGTGCCGCCACACCTCCTCCGCGTAGGGGCAGGGTGAGCTCAGGCAAGTCGGCCGCTTCTGGCGCACCGGACAACAACAGCCGCATCGGGATGCGCAGCGCACCGTCCCAGGTCTGTCCGATCTCGAGTCCGACGCGCAGCGACTGCGTCACATCGATGATGTCTTGCGCACTCAGGCCCAGCTGCGCTGCGGCGAGGGCGCGCGGACGCACGGTGGCCATGGGGACCGCTGGTGGCGCGAGCACACGTACATCGGCCGCCCCGTGCACGCTCGCGAAGGACCTTGCGAGCGCCTCGGCGAGCCGCCGCAGCTCGTCTAGATCGTCTCCGTACACGCTCACGGCAACGTCGGTGACCGCCCCGCCGAGCAGCTCGTTGAAGCGCATCTGAATAGGCTGCGTGAACGACGGCTCGGCGCCGGGCGCAAGCTCCTCGAGCGTGCGCTTCATGTCCGAGACCAGGCCCGCGCGGTCGAGCCCCGGACGCCATGCGGCGCGCGGCTTCAGCTTGACGAACACGTCTGCTTGCTCGAATCCCATGATGTCCGTAGCCACGGCGGGGCTGCCCAGACGCGACACGACCTGCACGACCTCGGGCACACGCAAGAGTGCACGCTCGAGTCCCAGCGCATCGGCGACCGCGCGCTCGAGACTGATGTCCGGTGCACGCGTGGTCTGCACCACCATGTCGCCCTCGTCGAGCTGAGGCGTGAACTCCACTCCGCGCGTGCGCGCCACCAGCGCGCCCACCAACAGCAAAAGGAGCGCGCAAAGCAGGACCGAGACGCGACGTCCGATCAGGGCCGAAAGCGCCGCGGGGTAAGCGCGGTCGACCAAACGCACGAGCCACGGAGGACGCGTGGGCACGTCGCGCTGTCGGAGTACGAGTGCGAGCAGCGCGGGCACCCAGGTCAGCGAGAGGCAGAGCGCGAAGAACAGCGCGAGCACGACCGTCAGCGCCATCGGTCGGAACAGCTTTCCGTCTGTACCGGTCAGCGCGAGCACCGGGATGTAGACCAGCAGGATCACGAGCACCGAAAAGAACACGGGCCGCGCGGCGTGCGCGGTGACCTTGCGGACGTGCTCGGACCAGGCGACACGACCTTCGGCGGGCGTGCCGTGGAACACGCCCTCGACCAGGACGATCGCGCCGTCGACCAACAGACCGAAGTCGAGCGCACCGAGGCTCATCAAGTTGCCCGGCAGACCGAACAGCGACATCACCGCGGTCGCAAACACCATCGACAGAGGAATCACACTGGCGGCGATCAAGCCGGCTCGCCACGAGCCGAGAAACGCGAACAGCACCACGCCGACGAGCGTGCCACCCTCGAGCAAGTTCATGAACACGGTGTGCAGTGCGCCCCGCACGAGCACGCTGCGGTCGTACACGACGTCGATGCGCACGTCCGCCGGCAGCGCCGCCTGGACCTGGGTCATGCTGGCGTGGATGCGATCGAGCACCTCGAGTGCGTTCTGATCGCGCAGCATCTGCACCATCAGATACACGGTCTCGCCGCGGCCGTTGGCGGTGGCCGCGCCGAGGCGCAGCGCCGTGCCGTCGCGTACCTCGGCCACCTCGCCGACGCGCACGGCCGGCGCGCCGATGATGGCGCTGGCGAGCTCGGACGCACTGCGCGGTCGCGCCTGCGCGCGCAGCAAGACCTGTCCTTGGTACGCGTACAGCGCGCCTCCGGGGGCCGCTCCCGCGGCGGACATCAGCGCCATGCGCAGATCGCCCAGGGTCAGGCCACGGTTGGCCAGCGCGGTGGGGCTTGCGACGACGTCCAGCGTGCGCTGCGCGCCCCCCCACGAGTTCACCTCGACC
>JBEGTL010000337.1:0-8635 GCA_041179425.1 Pseudomonadota bacterium
GTCGAGCGTCCGGGGGTTACCGTGACGGATTTCCGAGGGACTGAGCAAGAGCTTTGGGACGAAGACGCCATCACCGACGATGAGCGGCGGACATTGGTCATCCCTCCCAAGCCGGCGACTGCAGAGCTGTTGGCTGCCGAACCTCGCCCTGGCGGCGACGCGGACGGCCCCGAGACGGGCCACCCGGTGAGCGAGCCCACCTCGCACGGCGCGCTGATCGAGCGCTCCCCCATGCTGGCCGGCTCCGCCAACAGCGTCGACAGTGTCGCGCGTTTCATCGCCGAGCCAGGGTTACTGGCCCCCAGTGCCGAGCGAGCGCTCGATGCCCCCCGCCGATCGCTGGCCGCGCTCGAGCTTCTAGACGCCGAGTACGGTGCCGAGCCCACCGAAAAGCGCGCCCCGCCGCTTCCCCCCGCGCTCCCGGCCGACGTCAAACCACGCACGGGCGAGCTGCCCAGCATGCTGCTCGGCCCGCAGATCTCCACCCGTGGCGACGTCACCGAGCGGGTCACCGCGATCCCGATGACCCACCCGCTGGCCAACTCCATCGCGCCGGGCGGCTCGCCCGTCAGCACCCCCCCGGCCCCGGCCAAACGTCCGCTGCGCTCGCAGCTGGCGCTCGCTGCGCTGGCGCTGCTGGTGGTGGGGGCGGGCGCCTCCGGGTTCTTGCAGTCACGTGGGGAGCATCACGCCGCGAGCGGCCGACGAGGCGACCGCGAGGACGACCTCGAGCAGCAGGCGCGCGAGGCCGAGCTCGCCCGGCGGGACAACATTCGAGCCGAGGAGACGCGGGCCATACCGGCCCTCAGCGCGCCGCTGCCCTCAGAAGCACAACACCTGCAGCACGCGTCGCGCGCCGTCGGCGATCCGCTGAGCGCCACCGTCGACGTTTCGCTCGCGCGCCCGACGGCGCGCTTCGACGGTCCGCCGATCGCGCCACCGGCCGAAGTCGTCGCGTCTTCCCAGCCGGCCCGCGCGGTACGGCTCCCGACGGTGGAGATCGCTCCCCACGTAGTTCCCGAGCAAGGCGCACGCAGGCTGCGCATCTCCGTCGGCGGCGCATCGCTGCGCCCACGGCCGGCCGGCAGCGCAGTGGCCAGCGCGAGCGAAGAGGCCGCCGCAGAGCTGGAGCGCCAGCAGGTCATCGCCGCCATGAATGCGCTTACCCCGCAGCTTCGTGCGTGCGTGGGCGAGCAGCACGGCGTGGCCGACGTCACGCTGACGGTGCGCTCTGCGGGGATCGTCTCGCACGCCCTGGTCGAGGGACCCTTTGCGGGGTCGAGTGAGGGCTCCTGTATCGCCCGCGCGCTGCGCACCGCCAAGCTCCCTGCGTCGTCGTATGTGGTCTCCCGGGTCGAGTACCCGTTCCAACTCTGAGCCAGCTTACGTTTGAGGTGCGTTGACTTCGCGTTTCGCCCACGGCTATAGTGCGCCCCATTGTCATAAACCCGCGAACATACGACGGAAGCGGGTTTTGACTTGAGACGCCCTGGGGAGGAACGGATGGCGACACTCGTGGACAGGTTGAGACCGTGGGCGTTGGTGCTCGGTCTGGCGCTACTTGCGGTCGGCTGTCACGCCGACCCGGACGACGCGGCTGGACAGGCCAAGGAGCTGTCCGACCCGGTGCGCCGGGAGTACGCGATGGGCAACCTCACGCGGCTCTATTCGAAAGCGCTGATGGACGCCAAGAGCGACCGCAACGCGCCGACCGTCAAGTCGTTCAGCGACGCGACGCACGAGCAGCTGGTCAAGACGTACCTCGACGCGCCGGAAGACACGCAGAACGGCGAGCGCATCATGTCGCTGTTCGGCGAGATGCGTGATCCGCGCACGCTGCCGGCGCTGCTCAAGGCGCTCGAGTGGCGCACCGAGGTCAACGAAGAGCACGCGATCAGCGCGGCCCGCACGCTGTCCGTGATCGAGCTGCCGGCCGGGCAACGCACCGAGGTGGCCAAGAAGCTCGCAGGTGCGCTCGATCGCGTGAGCGGCAAGCGCCCGGTCGACAACCGTATGCGCGTCGAGTTCTTGCGGACGCTGGGGGTGCTCAACGACCCGGCCGCGTCCGAGGTGCTCACCAAGGTCGCGTTGCGTCAGTCCGAGGAGCAAAACTTCCTCATCAACAACCTCGCCGTCGAGCAGCTCGGTGCGCTGGCCGACCCGGCGACGGTGCCGGCGCTGATCGAGGCGCTCTACCTGTTCGACCCAGCCAACCCGGGCAATCGACTGACGGCGACCGTGCCGGCCGCGCTGGTGCGCATCGGCAAGCCGGCACTCGCACCGCTGGTCAAGGTGCTCGAGGGCAAAGACACCAAGGCGCTCGCCGCTTCCAAGGCATGGATCGAGGCGATTCGTCAGCGCAACGCCGGCGCAGCCGAGCAGATGAATGCCGCCGCCGAGATGAAAAAAGAGGCCGAGTTCGCGCTCGGGACGCTCGGCTTTTCCGAGTCCATCCCGCCGCTCCTGGCTGCCGCGGCCGACCCCGACAAAGGCGTGCAGCTCGGCGCGGCCGTCGCGCTCGCGCAGATCAACCGCACCGACGCGGAGACGCCCAAGGTCCGCGAGGTCATCGTCAAGATCTACGAGGGCCAAGAGAAGGTGCAGCGCATGCAGATCTTGCGCGCCATGCAGCACTTGTACGACCCGGGTCTGCAGCCCTTCTTGCTGGGCGTCGCCGAGGCCCCCGAAGAAGAGCTGCCCGACATCCGCGTCATCGCCCTCAACGCGTACGCGATGCTGGCCAACAAGGCAGAGTCTGCGACAGCCAAGGCGTTCATCGCCGGCGACAAGAGCCCCTACAAGGGCACCTTCGAGAGCCAGAACGCGGCGCTGCTCAAGGTGGGCGCGGAGTGCGACGAGGTGGTCCAGTGCTGGACCAAGAAGCTCGACGACAAGGACGAGAACGTGGTGCGCAAGGCTGCGTACATGCTGGCGCGCGTCGGTCGCAACAAGCCCGACGTGATCAAGGCGTTGGTGAGCAAGCTCGACCACCCCAAGGAGCTGGTGCGCGGCGACGTGCTCAGCGCTCTGGACTACGTGGCGGTGACGGGTTCGCCCGAGGCCGTCGCCAAGATCGAGGCGCTGCGCAAGGCCGAAGAGGGCCGTGGCAGCTGGAGTCACATCAAGGATCGCGCGCTCGCCACGCAAGCCAAGCTCGCGGCCCGAGGCAAGTAGCAGCGCACGATGCAGTGGAAGCACGTCCGTGAGGGCGCAGGCGCGCTGCTGATCGTGGCGGCGCTGTTTGTGCTCGGAACCGGGATCAGGCACCTGCGAGACCAGGAGTTCGTGGGTGCATTGCTGTTGATCAGCGTCAGCCTGGCGCTGGTACGATCGGGCGTCGAGCTGCTGCGGCCGTCGATGGGAGAGTGAGGGTGGGCAAAGCACGCGCGGTGTGGACGCTCGCGATCGGAGTCGCCCTAGGCTGCGCCGCCGACTCCAAGACCGCCGCCGTGCCTGCCGTGACCGTCGAGGGACCGGTGGTGGCCGAGGTCGACGGGGACCCGATTGGCCTCGGCGAGGTGCAGCGGCTGTGCGACGTGACCGGGCTGTCGCCGCGGGCCGCGCTCGAGCGCTTGGTCGGCGAGCGCCTCTTGGTCCAGCACGCGGCCGAGCAGGGTTACGGCGAGCTGCCAGCGGTCGAACGCGCAGCGGCGCGGGCGCGGGTGCGGGCGCTGCTCGCGTCGACGATCGAGGCACCGGGCGCTGCCGACACGACAGAGGCACGGCGCGCCAAGCTCGAGCGTTGGCTCGTCGAGCTGGCCCAGACCTTGCGGGTGGCCTACGACGAAGCGACCATTCGCCACGTTTTCGCAGACCCGACGCGCTGAGTCTCGGGCGCGCGCCGACGGTGCGCGGGCTCGCCCACGAGCCGAGTATGCAGCCCTCACGAGGCGCTCGCGGCACGCCTGGCGTTGCTCCGGGCCCCTTGCTCCTCTAGCATCTCGCCGTGGCGCGATTCTGCCCGAACCCGGCGTGTGGCAAGCGGTATCCGGACGATGCTGCTTTTTGCGGCGAATGCGGCTCGATCACCATTCAAGAACAACGTGCAGGCGACGTCGACGCGCGCCTCGGTACCCGGCTCGGCGACTACTTGGTCGTCGCGCGGGTCGCCGATGGAGCGATGGGACGCGTCTACGAGGGGCGCCATCACACCACGCGTGAGCGGGTGGCCATCAAGGTCTTGCACGCCGACGTGGCGCGGGACCCGGTCGCCGTCGAGCGCTTCAAGCGCGAGTACGAGGCTGCGCGCGACCTGGCTCACCCCAACGTGGTCCGGGTCATCGAGTTTGGCACCACGCCCGAGGGGCAGAGCTTTCTCACCATGGAGTTCCTCGAGGGCGAAGAGCTCGGCAACGTCCTGCGACGTGGCCAGCCGCTCGAGGCCGCACGCATCTTGCGCGTGTTCTCGCAGCTGGCGCGCGGGCTCGATCACGCGCACTCGTTCGGCGTCATCCACCGCGACCTCAAGCCCGACAACATCTTTTTGTGCCGCAGCCCCGAGGGTGACGTGGTGCGCTTGCTCGACTTCGGCTCGGTCAAGCTCCAGATGGAGAGCGGGCCCAAGCTGACCGCATTCGGCACCACGCTCGGCTCGCCCTTTTACATGTCGCCCGAGCAGGCGATGGGCAAGGCCGACGTCGACACGCGCACCGACGTGTTTGCCTTGGCGGCCATCCTGTACGAGTGCCTGACTGCCAAGATCGCGTTCGATGCGCCCAACGTCGCGCAGATTCTGATGAAGATCATCAATCAGCCGACGGTGCCGCCCACCCAGCAGGTCGCGGGTCTACCTCCACGCATCGACGACGTCGTCGACAAGGGCCTGCGCAAGGACAAGACCAAGCGCTACGACACGGCCTCCAAGCTGGTGCTCGGCGTGTGTGACGCGTACGGCGTCGAGGCCAACGTCGAGCACTGGGCCACGACCAGCATGGCCGATATCACGGCCGCGCTCGCCAGTGCGCGCGCGCCCGCGGCGGCGGCGTTCGTCGAGTCCATCCGACCAAGCAGCCTGCCCACAGCAGGCAGCTCGTCCACGTCGTCGTATTCGCCGCCAACGCGAAGCTCGGGCGTGGTGATTGGCGTCGCCGTGGGCGCAGTCGCGGTCGTCGCAGTCGTCGCCGCCCTCCTGTTGCGCTGACCGCGCGGCCCGCATGCGGCGCGAGCCGCGCCGGGCAACGCTGTTAGTCCGCGCGCACGAACGCGCTGCCTAGCAGTGTCTTGAGGCGGCCGGGCTCGCGCGGGCCGCGTGACTCTGCAAAGCCGGACCCGGTGGCCGCGGGGTTGTCGAGGTGGGTGCGCAGAAGCGCGCTGGTGAGGTCGGCGCGAGTCGCTGCGCCCGTCGCGAGCGCGCTCTCCACCATGCGGTAGGCATCGGCGCCGAGTGCGGAGAACAGGTTGGGTTCTGCCTGGAACTTGTCGCGGTAGCTGGCCACGAAGTTGGGCGCATCGCTGGCATCGAAGGGCACCGAGAACAGCGCGCCCTGCAGGTAGCGCCGCGTACTCATGGCCAAGCTGGGGTCGAAGCCCGCCGCAGGGACGATGTACAGCACGCGGTGCCCCTCTGGCGGCTCGGTGCCGGGAGCGACCGACCACAGGCCGCGCGCGGCCAGCGTGGGGGCCATCAGCGCGATCTTGCCGGGCCCGTCGAGCAAGATGAGCGCGTCCATGTCGAGCGCCTCGAGCGCCTGCGCCTCTTTCACGAAGCTGGCCGCGGTGGGCGGGTAGGAGATGCTGCCGACGAGCTTGGCACCACGGTTTTGCAGCGTCTCGGTGAAGGCCGCGTTCATGGCCTCGCCGAACGGACTCGTCGGGTGCAGCACCGCAAAACGTTTGGCGCCGCGGCGTAGGGCGGCGCGGATCAGCGCGTCGGCCTCTTCGCGGGGCTCGGCAAGCAGCCGAAACGCGGTCTTGGAGCGCTGGGTGAGCGTGGCGTCCGGGTTGAGCGTAATGACGGGCAATCCCAGCTCGTTGGCGCGCTCGACCACGGCCTGCGCGGGGCCCGCGGTGAGCGGGCCGATGATGGCCACGGCGCGGTGGAGCGTGACCAGGTCTTCGAGTGCGGCCAAGGCACGCGCTGGATCGCCGCCGTCGTCGCGGTACACGACGCGCGGCTTGCCCGGATCTCCGGCGGCCAGTAACAGGCCGTGCAGCGCGGCCTCACCCACCTCACGGCCCCGGCCGCTGAGCGGGAGGATGGCGCCAATCACCATCGGGTCCGCGGCGTCCGAGCGCTCTGCACGCAGCACCAGCGCTGACAAGTCGTCGTCCAGCTGGATGCCGCGATCGGAGAGCTCGCCCGCGATCTCGGACACACGCTCACGCTCGCCCCGCTCGGAGCTGACGCGGAGGAGCTGCCGCGCGACCAGCGGCCAGGCGTAGCCGTCGCGTGGCAAGAGCTCGTACGCGCGCGGCAGCTCGAGGCCGGGGTCGAGACCGGGCACCAGGGCCTGGACCCGCTCTTCCGCGCGTTTTTTCTGACCTTGGTCGAGCGCCGACGCGAGCTCTCGGTCGCGCGTCTCGAGCGCGGCGAGCTCGTCGCCGATGGCTTCTTCGGCGGCGGCGACGCTGGACAACAAGAGTGCCGTCTCTTCGGGGTCGACGGTGCGACCCACCAACGGACGCAGCACGTTGAGCGCTTCGCGGTGTTCGCCTAGCTGCTCGGCCGCGATCGCGGCGTACATCCGGCCGCGCTCGGCCAGGGCCGGCTCGGGAGTGCGTGCGACCTCGTCGAACAGCCGCCGCGCCTCGCGTGGGCGGTTGCCCGCGAGCTCGATGCGTCCCAGCTCCAGCTTGGAAAAAGGGACCAGCGGGTCGTTTGGCCACTGCTTGTTGAAGGCGCGAAAACGTTTGGCCGCGTCTTTGGGGCTGCCCCCTTCGCGCGCGGCCTTGGCCTCCCGGAAGTCGGCTTCGGCGCGCGGCTCGGGGCTCGCAGCAAGCTCGAGCGGAGGCAAGGCAGGAGGGCCCGAGCGTCGGGAGCAGCTGCTGCCGCCGAGCAGCACCACCATGAGCAGCGAGCAAAGTGGCGTGAGCAGGGGGCCCAAGCGCCAGGTTGCCGGAGGAAACAACGACCGCGAGGGCGGAGTGCAGGAGACGGTGCCTGATACCACGGCGCGAGCATAGCCGACCGGCGTGAGACGAACAGCGTCGGTGACGAGCGCTATAGTCCGAACACCATGGAGCGAGCTGTCCGCGTCGTCGAAACCAGTCTGCTGTCTCCCTCGGTGCGCAGCTTGTCGCTCGCGATCGCGGGCCCGGGCGGGGCGCCTTTCACGTTCGTCGCCGGCCAGTGGATCAACCTCTACGTGCCCACCCCGACGGGCGTCGAGAAGCGGGCCTACTCCATCGCGAGCGCACCGACCGACGAGCACGTCGAGCTCGCGGTCACGCAGGTGGCCGAGGGGGTGGTGTCGCCGCTACTGCACGAGCTGCCCCTGGGAGCCCAGCTGACGTGCGACGGACCGCACGGCTTTTTTACGCGCGAAGGCCCGCTGCGCGCGACGCCAGCGCTGTTCGTCGCCACTGGTACCGGTTTGTGCCCGCTGCGCAGCATGCTCCGCGAGCTGCTGCGCGACCCGGAGCACCCGCCGCTCACGCTGCTGTTCGGCGTGCGCACGCAAGCCGACATCCTTTGGCGCGACGAGCTCGAGGCCTGGGCCAAGCAGGACCCTCGCTTCGTCCTCGAGGTCACGCTCTCGCGACCGGACGAGAGCTGGACGGGTCGCGCAGGGTACGTACAGGCGCACGTGCGCGAGCTCGCCCAACGGCTCGGCGACCCGCACGTCTTCATCTGCGGCTTGTCGCGCATGGTCGCCGAGGTCCGCACCGTCTGCAAAACCGAGCTCGGCTACGACCGCAAACGCATCCACTCCGAGCGATACGACTAGAAGCGGCTCGCAGTCGTGCTGCCAACCTGGCGCGCTGATTATCGGCTGACCGAATAACTCATGACCGAGCGCTTGCCGTACTTGGTGGCGGGGAATTTGGCTTCGCGAACGAGCGGCTCGATGCAGGCTTTGACGCTCTCCGGCAAGGCACGAACCTCTTGCAGCGCGCCTTCGCCGTCGATCACCAGCACGAGGCGCGCGCTGGCCGGGTGTTCGGGCGCCTCGTGCACGCACCGCGACAGCTTGGGCCGCACGGGCGACAGCGCGTCGTCGATGTGCTGCGTGGTGAGGTGCGCCGGCGGTCCGCTCTCCACCGCGACGGGAACGGTGCCGACGGCAACCTCGGCGGCTGGGGCGGCAGGGGCTTCGGCACCTTCTTCGTTCTCCGGGCCGAGCTCGCTCAGCTTGCGCTGGGCCGCACCGCGCACGCCTACACGTGCGAACTGGTCGTTGGCCACGGGCTCGAGCACGGCGCGCGCCTTGCTGCGCTCGAGCTTGACCAGCACGTCCATGGCCACGGCGAGCACCTGCTCGAACTGTTCGTCGTTGGAGTCCGCGTGGTACAGCCGCACGAACGCCGCGACCTCGTTGGCGGTGCTGGCGTCGCCGAGCCCGCCGAGCGCGCGCAGCAGCGGTGGCAGCGTCTCGACCGGCGTGGCGGGGTCGGCCAGGTGCGCGAGCAAGGCCGGCGTCGCGCGTCGATCACCCGCGCGCAGCGCTGCCAGCGCGAGCGCGGTCAGCGGCGGCTC